>CAZPPO010000087.1:4880-8305 GCA_964588475.1 uncultured Eubacteriales bacterium | reverse complement strand
TGATTTGGAATACTCTGTCCTAAAATGTGTAGAATACGGATGTATGCCGTCTGCCGTTCTTTTATACAGATCCGTCAGGGGGGATTATATAACGTATTATGTAACCCAGTGCCCGAGGCTCGCTGAGATATATGAGAGGATGAACTATGAGCTGTCAGACCTTTTTGCCCGGCGCATAACAGGTCATACAAAAGTGGACGAAGGGGTTTATTGCACAGAATACGGCAACACATCGCTTGTATATGTCAATTATACAAGCAGCAGCGTGGAAATTAACGGACTTACTCTTCAGGCAATGGATTATATGCGCATCAACTGACAGAAATTTATTATTTATTTATATAAAATTGTTGCAATAAGTATTTGTATATGATATTATACTTAGGTCTGGTTTGCGCGGGTTTCTCAAAAATTACTCAGCTTTCCCGCGGCAGTTAATGAAAAGCATTAAAGCTGGCGGTCCGCTGCCAATTTACGGTTATGAACGCTTGAATACCTTAGGAGGAAATAAAATGGACTCGTTAAAATTAATTTCACAAGACAGCTTAAAAGCCGAACCGCCGGTATTTCAAATCGGAGATACTGTTAAGGTTCATGTTAAAATTCGTGAGGGTGAAAGAGAGAGAATACAGATTTTCGAGGGGACCGTTATCGCAAGGAAGGGAAGCTCTACAAGCGAAACCTTCACAGTGCGCCGGCTTTCCTACGGCGTTGGTGTAGAAAGAGTATTTCCGGTACATTCTCCGAATATCGCCAAGGTTGAGACGGTTCGTCACGGTAAAGTCAGAAGGGCAAAGCTCTATTATCTTCGTGACAGAGTAGGTAAGGCTTCAAAGGTTAAGGAAAAGATCGGCTGATAGAATTTAGGGGGCTGTCTCACGTTTGTTCCGTGCGGCAGTCCCCTTGTCCTTATTGCTGTTATTGGAGTGTTTAAGTTGAGAAAAGAGGAAAACAAAACCTTTAGGTATGTTAATGAAAAAGCCTCCTTCCGTAGCGAAGGCGGCAAAAACGGCAAAGCTTTTTCGGGAATGCTGAACTTTGAATTATATGATTTTGCGGACAGTGTGATTTATGCTCTGATTGCCATTACGATTTTTTTCGTTTTTTTTGCAAGGGTTTTTTCGGTTGAAGGCACATCTATGGTTCCGACTCTTCACGATAACGATATGATTGTCGTTGCGTCCGCCGGCAGCAGGATAGAAAAAGGGGATGTTGTCGTTGTCGCAAAAACACCCGAGTTTTCCGAATCCCTTGTTAAAAGAGTAATCGCCTTGGGCGGAGATTCCGTTTATATTAATTTTTCAACGGGTAAGGTTTATGTCAATGAGGCAGAGCTTATTGAATATTATGTAAATACTCCAACCGAAAGGCAGTATGATATTGCGTTTCCCATAACTGTTCCACAAGGTAGCGTCTTCCTTTTGGGGGACAATAGAAACGACTCTATTGACAGCCGCTCCTCCCTGATAGGCTGTGTCGGAGAGAAAAATATTGTGGGCAGGGTTCTTTTTAAGCTTAATTTCAGGGATTGGAAAGTAAAGTAGCCTAAGGAGTGAGTAAAACATTGAATAACGAAGAAAATGTAAAATCCTCAGATAAACAAAAAATGTCTTTTACATTTATGTTATACGATACAGCATCAATTTTAGTGTCGGCATTTGTGCTTCTTATGGTTATGTTTTCGTTTTTTTTCAGAGTAGTCGGAGTAATAGGAAGCTCTATGGAGGATACTTTGCATCAGAACGATTGGCTGATAACGACTCAAAAGCAGTCATATGAGACCGGGGATATAATTATCATCACCCAACCGAATTATTTTGAGGAGCCCCTTATTAAGCGTGTAATTGCGTCCGGAGGTCAGAGCGTCAATATTGATTACGAGACCTCAAGGGTTTATGTTGACGGCAAAGAGCTTGACGAGCCGTACAGAAAGGAACAGGTAATGTTCGAGGGGTATTCCGATATCACTTTTCCGTATACCGTTGAGGAAGGCTTCTTGTTCGTGATGGGAGACAATAGGAACAACTCGACTGACAGCCGCTCCATTCTTGTGGGACCTATTGACGAAAGATATGTTTTAGGCAAAGCGGCGTTAAGAATTATAAATACAGGACCCGATTTTAAGTTCGGAGACTTTAATATTTACGATTATGAGCAGTAACACAAATCAGACAATACAATGGTTTCCCGGTCACATGGCAAAGACGCGCAGGCTTATAAAGGAAAGTCTGCAGTTTGTTGACGCGGTATGTGAGATATTGGACGCAAGAATACCCGAAAGCTCAAGTAATCCCGAGCTTTCGGATATTATAGCAAATAAGCCTAAAATTGTTCTGCTTTGCAAAAGCGATATCGCAGACGAAAAAATTACACGGCTTTGGGTGAACTATTACAGCAATAACAATGTAACTGCTCTTCCCGTAGATTGCCGTTCGGGTAAAAACGTGAATCTATTTATTCCTGCCGTAAGGCGGCTGCTTGAGGAAAAAATCAAGAGGAAAAATGAAAAAGGAATAGGGAGGATGCCGCTTCGCGTTATGGTGGTGGGAATACCTAACACGGGCAAATCCTCGTTTATTAACAGAATGGCAGGAAAAGCAAAGGCCGCCGTACAGGACAAGCCGGGCGTAACCCGAAGTAACAGCTGGTTCGCTGTAGGCAAAGGCATAGAGCTTCTTGACACTCCCGGAGTACTATGGCCGAAATTCGACGATCCGGCCGTTGGGGACAAATTAGCCTTTACAGGCTCTGTAAAGGATGCAATAATAGACACGCAGTCACTTTGCTTAAGGCTTCTGAAAATTTTGGCAAAGGATTATCCCCAAAATCTTAAAACCCGTTACAGTATTGAAGCAATCGAAGGTAAAACGCCCAATGAGCTTTTAGAGATTATCGGCAGAAAAAGAGGAATGCTCATATCCGGCGGCGAGGTTGACACACAGCGCGCCGCGGATACTGTCCTTGATGAGTATCGTTCGGGCAAATTAGGGCGTATAACACTTGAGCGTCCGCCTGTGACACAAAATCTTAAAAGAGGGTGATTGCGGCTTTGGATTTTACATACGAAAATGAAGCGTATCTTGAAGGCTTTACATGTGTATGCGGTATAGACGAGGCCGGCAGAGGACCTCTTGCAGGTCCCGTATATGCCGCCGCCGTCATACTGCCTTACGGTTATTCACACGATATTCTCAACGACTCAAAAAAGCTCTCCGAAAAAAAACGAGGGCGCGTATTCGAGGATATAATCCGTGACGCGGCAGCATATTGTATCGCAACGGCATCAGAGAGCGAAATTGACGAGCTGAACATATTAAACGCAACACTTCTTGCTATGAGGAGGGCTGTTTCAGGGCTTTCAATTATGCCTGACCTTGTGTATGTTGATGGCGACAGACTTCCGAAAACGGGAATTACCGAGAGGG
>CAZPPO010000087.1:0-4870 GCA_964588475.1 uncultured Eubacteriales bacterium | reverse complement strand
CAATAGTAAAAGGAGACTCAAAGTGTATGTCAATAGCGGCAGCGTCCGTTTTAGCCAAGGTTGCAAGGGACAGATATATGTGTGAGCTTGCAAAGAGGCATCCCGAATATCACTTTAACGAGCATAAGGGCTACGGTACCGTCCTTCATTATCAAATGATAGAAAAATACGGCACTTCACCCGTTCACAGGAAGACGTTCTTAAAAAATCTTGCGGTTAAGGGGAGCGACAGATGACGACGAGACTCTTAGGCGCCATGGGCGAGCAAATTGCCGCAAGGAGCTTAAGAGAAAAGGGCTATGAAATTATTGCCGCAAACTACCGAACAAAAATAGGCGAGATCGACATAATAGCCACAAAAGACAAATATATCTGTTTTGTAGAGGTGAAAACGAGAAAGCGCGGGGGCTACCTCAATCCGAGAGATAATGTAGACCTTGCAAAGCAAAAAAGGATTAAGGATAGCGCGCAAATATATATGGCGTATAAGAAATTCAAGCTTTATGTGCGCTTTGACATTATAGAGGTTCTCTTGAGCGATAACGGCTCACACGAGATAAATCATATTAAGGATGCATTTTAATGAAATATTTTGATTTACACTGCGACACAATAGGGGAGTGCTTTAACAGGGATAAAGCACTCTTTTCCAATGCGTTGCATATAGCGCTCGAAAAAGCCGAGGTTCTTGAAGCATACGTTCAGGTTTTCGCCATTTGGATACCGGATACTATGCGGGGCGAGACTGCGCTTGATTATTTTGAAAAATGCGCAGATTTTTATTACAAGCAGCTTGAAATCAACAATACATATATGAAGGAGCACGCTATTACACCCATACTCTCTGTAGAGGGCGGGGCAGTTTTAGGCGGCTCCCTTAATACGCTGTATCGTTTGCGTGACAGGGACGTAAAGCTAATGACCATTACATGGAACGGCCGCAATGAGCTCGCATCCGGCTGCCTTGAACACTCGGGAGGGCTTAGCGCTTTTGGAAAAGAAGTAATAAGGGAAATGGATAAGCTTAAAATGACCGTGGATGTGTCGCACCTTAGTAGAGAAAGCTTTTTCGACGTCGCGCGTTGCACAGATAAACCCTTTATCGCGAGCCATTCAAACCTTGACGACCCGGGTGTCCCCATTGGAGCCTTCAGAAGCCTGACCTGCGAACAGGCGAGGGAGATTATAAAGCGAAAAGGCATAATAGGAATAAACTTCTGTAGGGATTTTTTGCAAAGAAAGGGCGAGGGCTGCTTTGAAGCTGTTTACCGCCGCGTAAGCGAAATATGCGAGCTCGGCGGAGAGAACGCCGTTGCGTTCGGGAGCGACTTCGACGGCTGTGAGATTGACGGAAAACTAAATTCAATAGAGAAAATCCCCGCTTTGTACGACTTTCTGAAAAGCAGGGGACTGAAAGAAGAGCTTTTAGACTGTCTTTTCTACCGGAACGCAAAAGACTTTTTTAATCTTGTATAACCCTTAGGGGATTGCCGTTGACAAATATTAACAGTAATGATAATAAAAATAAAAAAGAGGTGATTTGTATGTTAAACAAAAAGCATGAAAGCATTAGAGGCTGTCGGAATATCGGATTTGGCGCAGCGAAGCGTATTGAAGCTTTCCGGCGGACAAAAGCAGAGAGTGGCCATCGCGAGGGCTTTAGTTAACGACCCGTTAATCATACTTGCGGATGAGCCTACAGGAGCTCTTGATGTGAAAACGGGAAAGGAAATCATGGAACTGTTCACAAGAATAAACGCCAAAGGAAAAACAATTTTGATAATAACGCATGATGTGGATATAGCAAGTATTTGTAAAAGAAATATTGTCCTTGAGGATGGTGTTATTATTAATACCAAAAGCTCAAGTGTTAAAGCCTAAATAAAAAACTAAGCTCTAAGCTAATAATAGCGGAGCTTAATTTTTGCTTTCTTCATTCCTAAGTGGGGGAGGATTTCACCAGGATATTCAGATTATTTCAAGAGCCGTTAAGAAATTCGCGGCTATAATTGAGTGTCCCAAAGACTCCGGGTGTACGCCGTCGCCCGAAATTTCAGCGGGGGTAAATTCGCCGCTTGTAACAGCTTCTTCAAAGACACGATCAAGCGCAAGCACGTAGTCCGCATAGCGTTTAGAGAGCTCATAAACGGCAATAACCTTAAGGTCAAGGTCCTCATGCCATACTATCTTTTCGGGTTTCGTATGGATTAAAAAGGGAATCATAAGCATTATCTTCGTGTCGGGCATATCCCTTTTTATCTTTTTTAAAAGTCTCTCATATTCGTCGGTAAACCTTTCCGGTGAGGTTATATCGTTACTGTCATATCTTCTCCAGGTGTCGTTTATTCCTATCAGTATTGAGACAAAGTCGGGCTTTACCGCCAAAAAATCGTCTTCGTATCTTAAGAGCAAATCCCTTGTCCTGTTTCCCGAAATTCCTCGGTTTACGAAAATGACATCGTTATTGGGAAAAAGAGCGTCATAAAGCGTTTTTACGGTTTTAGGATAACCGTCGCCCAAGTCGTCCGTACCCTTATTCCTTCTGCCGCAATCCGTTATGCTGTCTCCCTGAAAAAGTACTACATCACCGTCATTAAAAAATCTTTTCATAATTCATTCCTCCGAAATACACCGTCTGTCATAACAGCCTTAATATTAATTTCATCATCAAATAAGACCAAATCAGCATCATAGCCGATTTGGATTTTTCCTTTTTTATGGCCGAAGCCTATACGCTGGGCGGGAGTGTATGAGGCCATTCTAACAGCATCATAAAGCGGAACGTCCGCACTTTTATACATATTTCGTACAAGACTTGAGCTTGTTGCGACAGAGCCGGCAAGCGACGAGCGGTCGGCAAGCTTCATAACGCCGTCTTCAAAAACAACCGACAGGCCGTTTTCTTGCTTAAAGAGCGAACCCTCCTGCATATCGGTGGCGGCGAATTCAAGACCGTCCGTGATAAGTATCATTTTTTCGGCGCCCTTACATTTGTAAATAAGCTTAAGTATGCCCGCGGGAAGATGCTTAAGATCGGCTATGGTTTGAGTGGTAAGTCCGTCAATTGAAAGCCCCGCCTCAACTACGCCGCCGACCCTGAACAGATTAACCTTGAAGCAGGAGGAGCAAGCGGAATAAATATGAGTAACATCGCTGTATCCGTATTTTATTGCCTCCTCGACAAGCTCATACGAGGCACCGGAATGTGCTATTGACGCGACGGCACCGTGTGAAACAATTCTATTTCCAAGCTGTAGCCCCCCTTCTGTTTCCGGAGCTGCCCCGACTATGCGTATTCCTTCCCAAAGCTCAAAAAGCTCTTCGGGGTCGTTTTTTAAAGGGGAGAGAATATCGTTTTCACTTTGCGCTCCCTTGAATTCTTTTGACAGATACGGTCCTTCAAGATGCACGCCGAGAATATTGACCTTGTTTGAAACCTCGCTTGCTTTCTTAATTGAAAGCACGGCGTTTTTGATTTTTTCTAAAGGAGCGGCAAGTGTTGTGGGCAAAATAGAGGTTGTCCCATACTTGAGATGAGCCTCGCACATTGCGACAATGTCCTTATAATCGTCGCTCATTGCGCTGAAGCCGCCGCCTCCGTGAACGTGAATATCGATAAAGCCCGGCGAAAGGTAAAGTCCTTTACAGTCAACAATTGTTGCATTATCCGGAGCGTTAAAGCACTGGGAAATGCCCGCTATTTTTCCCTCTTTGATTAGAACAGAGGCCTCTCGTATTTTGTCGGTGAAGACCACCCTGACATTTGATAAAACAGTCATAATATTATCTCCCGCAAATGATTTGAAATAATTGTAAGATATATGCTCGCTGTTGTCAATTAATTTAAATTACCTGACTGGTTTTGACAAAAAAATCGAAGTCTCAGGGATAAAATATTTAAGGGGTGGTAAATTGACTTTTGTAATTTATGTTGACAAACTGCTCGCCGTCAATCTTTTTATCGGGGTATTAATGCTTCTGTCAGCTTCAAAAATCTGCGGAATACATATAAAAAGGAGGGGACTGATAGCAGGCTCTCTGCTCTCATCCGCCTCATCGCTGTTGATATTTCTTCCCGGGGAAAGCGTCACGCTTTCGGTTTTATCAAGAATAGTTGCCGTAACGGTTATAGTATACTGTTCTTTTTTCCCGCAGTCTCTTAAGTCGTTTTTCAAGAGCTTAGGGGCGTTTTTAACGGTTAATTTAATCTTTGCGGGGATTGTGCTTGCGATAAAGTTCTCCCTGTATCCGGGAGTTCATTTCATTAACGGCGCGGTGTATTTTGATATCAGCGCACTGATGCTCATTATAATGTCCGCGTTTTGCTATGGCGCTATAGCTTTAGGCGGACATCTCACCGCAAGAAGAACACAAAAAAACGATAAGCTTGAGATAGAGGTATCCTTCAGAGGAAAAGCCGTTAAGACCGACGCACTTCTTGACAGCGGCAGCTCTCTTAAGGAAAGCTTTTCGGGGCGTCCCGTCATAGTCTCGGAGCTCAAAAGTATCGCGGGGCTTTTAGAGCCTTATGAGCTGTCATTTTTTAAGGGGGATTACTTGAGCGCAAGAGTGCCCGATACTATCAAAAGCTCCGTTCGCTTGATACCGTACAAGGCTATAGGCAACGAGGGCCTTTTGCCATCGTTTAGGGCGGATAAGGTAATAAGCAGGTACAAGGGGAAAGAGTATATTGTCGAAGGCGTATTCATAGGAGTGGTGACAAAGGAGCTTTCAACAGGAGAATACAGAGCCATTGCAAATAAATTGCTTTTTGAATAAGAAAGGAAGAGGATTATGCTGTTAAAAATAAGGAGCCTTTTTATAAACGCTTATCTTAAGCTGAGGATGAGACTTAATTTAGATAATATTT
>CAZPPO010000086.1:0-8340 GCA_964588475.1 uncultured Eubacteriales bacterium | reverse complement strand
CGGTAAAACGCCTTGCCTTTTGTTCAATGCGTTATAAATACGATTCACCTCCTTATAATTTTTTTGTAAAGCCTGCCAAGCGTGTTTTTTGTTTTGCCTATTAAAATATATTTATAAAGCTGTGCTCTTTCGTGAAGCCCGACGAAACCGTCGGATTTTAAGCGCTTGTATATCCTCTTGCCGTGCTCATAATGCTTCCTTTTGTACGCGAAACAGCAAAGATGAAATAAAAAGCAATCCTTTGTCTCGTCCTTGCCGATTTTTCGTACATATTCTTCAATCAGCTTATCTTCCTCGTCATATAAAACAGCGCTTTGCTGTACTGTAATCTGCTGGTTATGAACCCTGCTTTTTACAAGAGGCTCTTGCACCACAAAGTAGCTGCATCCATCCATGGCAAGCCGCATCCAGTATTCGCGGTCAAGCAGGTGCTTATAATCGTGAAGAAAATAGCCGTTTTTGTTTATTGCCGTTTTGGGAATGAGCAGTCCGCAGCCGTTGAAGGTTTTAATCAAAAGCGTTTCCCCGAATGATTGCTGCGGCGTTAAAAGACCTCTCGTCTGCCTGAAGGGGCAGATTACTGGTTCTCCCTTTTGATTTATCAGTTGTGAGTCGCAGGCAAGAATTGTTTTATCAGCGTCAAGCTCATTCTCCTCTAAAGCATTTATTAGAACCTCGATTTTTTCGGGCATATATAAATCATCATGTGAAAGCCAGGAAAACCAAGCACCCCTCATAACATCTATCCCAAAATTCAAAGCCGAGGCGCAGCCGCCGTTTTCTTTGTAAAAATAGCGGACCTTATCTTCGTAAGACAGCGCTATACGCTCGGTTTCGCCTTCATCCTCTGACCCGTCGTTTACTACGATAATCTCGATGTTTTTATAAGTCTGACTAAGAGCCGAGTCGATTGCCAAGGCGAGATAATTCGCTGCATTATAAGCCGGAATAATTATTGATACTAAGGGACCGCCGTGCAATTTGTCCATATTTACCCCTAACCGAATATCTCAAGCAATTTTCTTTTATAGTCCGTTGGGGACTGCGACTTTGAAAACTCTCTGCCGTTCTTTATCAGCTCTTCGTTCGATATTATTCCCGTCAGCCTTTTGGCAATGACATCAATGTCCTCGCTATCGTAATAAGTTGCTCCGCCTTTACTTAAGTTCACAAGCTCGCCCGCCCCTCCCTCTGAAACCGCCAACACGGGAACACCGCCCGCCATTGCCTCGAGCGCCGCAAGCGGAAAGCCCTCCTTAGAAGGAACTATAAGCGCTGATAAAGCCTGTAAAATGTCCTCAACATCATCTCTTTGCCCTAAAAAAAGCACCTTATCGGATAAGCCCTTTTGCGCGGCAAGCTCACGCAGCTTCTTCTCATAGCTTTGCTCCCCCGGGCGGGAGGAGCCTACTAATATCAGTTTTGCTTTAACACCCGTATTACAAAGACCTTCGAGTATTTCAATTGCCTTTTCCTGTCTCTTTTGTTCCTGAAGCAACCCTATTACGGCTATTAATATCTCCTCGTCCGATGCGCCCAGGTCCTTAAGCTGAGCCATAATTTTTTCCTTATCACCGTGTGCATACCTTTCAAAATCAACCGGATTATAAAGCGTTACCGACTTTTTTGCACCTTCGGGGTCGGTGATTTGAGAGCTGACACAATCCGAAACGGCTATTATATGCTTAACGGATTTGAGCTTCGAGCAGACATTTAATAGCTTTTTCGTCGGTCCGTCGGCAAATATGTGATGAAGATGCCAAACGGCTTTTTTGCCTGTAAGCGCCGCACAAACAGCACTCCACGGCAAGGCCGCCGGACCCGGGGCATAAATCAAATCGGGTTTTTGCCTTACAATCACCTTCAAACAGCAAAGAACCGCCTTAACAGAAAGCAAGGCATACTTAAGCACAACCGCTTTCCCCTTTGTTCCCGAGGGCATCGTTTGATTGCCCATAAGCGTATAGTAAACACCTCTTTTGTCAAGCTCCTTCGCGAGTTCACCCTTTTCGGGCAAAAGGCAGTAAAAGGAAAAGTCATCCTTCAGAAGGTCTATAACGCAAAGAGTCATTTTCTGACCGCCCGCAACGAGGGACAGTGTTTCCCACACAAGAATTTTTTTCATAAATCCTCCCATTACGGTTGTTTCATACCTAATAGCAAAAACCTAAGCCATTTATTCCTTCGTACAATCAGCCTTGATGTAAAGTAAGAAATCGCTGTACCGATAAAAAAGGTTACTATCGTATATGTGGCTCCCCCGACTCCTAAATAAGAAAACAATAAAATTCTCATTACAACCGCAACAGGACTGTGAAAAATAAAAATGTCCATTGAATATTGACCAAGCTGAGAGAAACAGCTTTCTATTTTTATTTTCTTAATTGTCTTGCTTCGTGTAATAACCGAGGATATGCACAAAACGGCAAAAGTAGCAAAAAGAGAAGTAAAAATCTTAAAGACGTAAATACCGGTAGTTTGAAGAAGTATTTCCGCTACAGTAAATGCTGCTGCAGAAGCCACAAACCAACCAAACTTAAAAACAGTCCTTACTTTTTCATAATAGCATGAGGTGAAAATCCCCAGGTAAAAGAAAAACGCCTGAAACATTGAGTTTTTTGCACTTATTCCGTTATAAGAGAACAAAACTAAAGGGGAACAAAGAGTAACCGCCAACGCAATAATGGTAATATACTTGATATTCTTCTTATTTGCAAACAGAATCGCAGCTATAGAAAACCAAAATAAAACATATAGGAACCACAGCTCCCCGTTAGGATTGTTGCCCAGAAAGACGGTATAAATTTTTGAAAAATCATAGCTGAAACGCGAATAATCCGCCATTATTACCCTAAGAGGAATATAAATAAGTGCAAAGACAAAGTAAGGTACCATCAAACGTATAAGCTTATCCTTAACAGCGACAATTTTTTCGTTTTTGCTTGTTGTCAGTAATTTCTTTGATACCAGACCGGCAAAAAAGAAAAACATCGGCATATGAAAAGAATATAATGTATTATAAACCGTTGCCGAGACTCCGGTAAGCTCAAGAGAATTAGGAAACGAATGTCCTAAAACCACGAAGAGAATTCCTAATCCCTTCGCAACATCCAATTCAGGATAACGAATTTTTTTATCAACCATTTTTCTTCTCTCCGACTATTTGCAGACTGTTGAAACAATCAAATCGAATATATCCGTCATTTCGTACTGCGTTTTTTCAAGACTGATACCCCTTGCGGCTATAACCGCGGTTTCGTATCTGTGAGAACCCGGCGAAAGCGTATGCATAAAGCCGCTCCTTTGGAACAAATTCTCCCCGAGGCTCCACTCTGCGCCGTACCGTTCGTCAAGCTGAAAAATAATCGAGGGATATTTATCTAAAAAGGGACCGTGATACAAAGAGTCAACCCGCCTTATCCATAAAAACGCGTCCTTCCCGTCCTCAAGCTTGATTTTCTTTAGCTTTTCAATGATTTCGTCGCAAAGCTCCCTCTTTTTTTCAACGCCCTCTTTTATGCGTATACCGCCGTAGCTGTAGTTTTTAAGAGCCGAAAGATCACTTAGATATGCGAGTGTTTTGTCCCAGTCAAAATCGTTTGAGGAAGCAAAAATGCTTTTCCAGACAGGAACTTTCTTTGCTATCCTAACAGCCCATTTAGGCAAGCCGTATTTCTTGACAAACTTAAGGGCCGACTTTTTTATAACGCTTTTTAAGCCTGCGTTGCGCTCAGTGACTTTCGAGGCGGACGAATTCGGCGTCAAATACCCTTCCCTGCGAAGCATCTCGTTAATCCTCGCAGTAAAGACAGGTCTTGCGCCGTGACCGTGGTCGCTGATAACGAGTAAGGGCGTGTCCGGACACCTTTCGATTATCTCCCCTATATATTCGTCAATTTTCTTGTACATATCGCGAATAACATATCGAAACTCGGTTTCACCCGGAAATTCGGGATGGTTTTCATCACAATGCTTCCAAAAATCATGCTGTATTCCGTCAACCGTTGAAAAATAAGAAAACAGCATATCACAGCTTTCGTTCTCGATTGCCGCAAGCGTTATCCTGAATTCCTCCTGTGCCTTATTAAAAAACTCATCTCGTAAGGCCTTGAGCTTGTCCTCGGAGGTAAATTTCGCGTCTGTCCCCATTATTTCATACTTAGGCTTGTAAAGCCTTCTTTTTTCCTCGGGAAAGACATTAACCCTTCCCTCAAACGGTCTTGTAATCATAAGAGCGTTTATCTCCCAGCCCTCTTTTATATTCATGGGAAATAAAACAGCGCAGCTAAAGCCTAAAAAGTTAAGCTTGTCCCAAAATGTTTTCCCCTTAAAGGCAAGGTCGTCAAAGGAAATGGGTTTATATTTATTCTCCCTGTCGCCTATATTTACGAAGTTTATAATTCCGTGCTCGCTTGGGTCTTGTCCGGTAAATATAGTGCTCCATGCGGGAGTTGTGTCCGCAGGGAAAACTGAGCGCAGCTTGTTATAACCGTTTGCTTTGAGCATTTTTGACAAGTTGGGCAAACAGTTTTCATATTTTTTTACGACGTCAAAGTCCATTCCGTCAACGCCTATGACAATTAGCTTATTAATCATACTCAATCTCTTTCAAATAATCCGTCAATAGTTTTCATAACCTCGTCAAGCATCGTTTGCTTGCCGTCCTCTCCCGAAATTGTAACGGCATCGTACATTTTTGCTATCTCTAAATAAAGCGGCTCCCGAACTTGGAGATACAGCGGGTCGGGAATGTCGTTCTTTCTGGACAGGCAAACCTCAACCGGAGTTTTGATGTATATAATAACATCGGGCTTTGGCGCGCGCTTCCACTTTTTTGAAATTGTTTCCTCCATATACTCCTTGCCCAACCCTAAATTCGCGGCATAGGTAACGGCATTGTCGTAAATGTATCTGTCAACAAGAAGAACTTTTCCCTGAAGGTGCTTTAACACAATTCTGAAAAATATCTGAAGGTCAAACTCGATTTTTGTAAGCGCAAAAAACACTTTGTAAGTCCAACCCTTTTGCGACTGCTTCCTCATATTTTCAAGATATGCCCTATAATTGCCTTTGAACGGATCGTTCTCTTTTTTCAACAGTATTTTCTTCCCGAGCCGAATTGGCAGCGACATTACCTGAACAACATAAGCAGCTCTGACAATTTCAACATTTAAACCGCGTTTTTTCAGCTGCTCATAAGCGTAATTAATGCTTGTGGATTTCCCCGAGCCATCAAGCCCCATAAAACAAATAATTGGATTTTTCATATTACTCTCCAAAATGACCGATAAAGTCTTCGGCGGCTTCGTTCCAACTTTTCGGATTCAGTAAAAGGGATTTTTCGAATTTTTCGGTTAATGCCTTTCTTATTGCCAACGGTATTTCTTCTGCCTTAGAAACATAAATAACGGCGCCCTCTTTCACCTCTATCTCCTTGATGCCTCTAAAGGAATCGTAGGCCACCACCGGTACACCACAGGAAAGCGCCTCCATAACGGAGAGAGGAATGCTGATTACATATTCAAAAGAGCGCGTTGTAAACAGGTAACAATCAGCCATTTGATAAATCTCGTTTATATCCGGCAAATAGCCCGTTCGTACCTTTACTCCCTCTTTTTCAAGGTTAGCTATAACGCTTTGTGACTCGAACATTCCGCTTGCTATTATCAAGGTGCCGTATTCCTCCTTATTGATTAGCGAAAAGTCCTCAAGCCCTCTTCCCTTTGAGCAGTGACCGACGTGAACGATAAGGGGCTTCTCAGGTAAAAAACCGTATTTTTTCTTTAAGCCTTCTGCCGTTTTTCCACAAACGGGAGAAAATTTTTCTTTATTTATGCCTACATACAGCTTATGGACAACAGTTCCCTCAACTGCTTTTAGGTACTCACCGTCATCCCTTGTTATTGTAAAATACTCGCACCTAAGTGGTTTTCTTTTGATTTTTGCCAAAAAATCAATCCTCGGACGTTGAACCGCTATTATATATACTTTTTTACAAAGTATTCGGGCAAGCCTTGCAATATAGTATGTTTTGGCGTTAAGCCTTACACAAATTACCGTCAAATCACTCTTTTTTGAATTAATGATAATCGACACTATATCTTTTAAGGAGGAATAGACTACCTTGTGTTTTTCCTCAAGACATTTAGCAAGGTGAGTCGCAACATTGCGCATCCCCTCGTTTTCGTTTCCGTTGATTGTGCTTATAAAATGTATCCTCATACCTTTTTAAACAAAGTCTGTTTCAAACGCCCGAATGCCTTTAGCGAGCGCCTGAGATCCTCAATATCACCTAAGCCTCTGTATAAACGATGCATTATATACCAAGGACGAAGATAATATTTTTTTCTTGCATACGCACAAAAATCCACAAGCTCACTCGATTGTAGAGCAGGCGTATTAATAATGCAGTTAAGCGTCCCGTCCTCCTGACAGTATTCATCATACTTGCCGTTTATATAGCCGTTTGACATTGCCCAATTATACGCCTCGGTGCCCGGGTAAGGAATTAGCGGGAAGAACTGTGCCGTGTCGGTCTTAAATTTCATAGCCGCACGTAATGTCTCTTCCATGGTTTCCCTTGTTTCTCCGTTATTTCCGACCATATAACACGCATGCACCATGAGGCGCGCTTTCCTTGCGTTAGCCATATACTGCTCTATCTGCTCAATCGTGGTCCCCTTTTTAATGTTGTTGAGGATAGTTTGATTAAGACTCTCAACACCGGGAATTATCAGATGACATCCGGCCTTTTTCATCAGCCTCATCGTTTCAAGGTCAAGATTTACTCTCGCATTGCAAAGCCAGCGAATTTTTTTGTTAAGACCCTTTTCTATCAGGCGGTTGCATATTTCAACAGTCCTTTGCTTGTTTACCGTAAAGGTATCGTCCTCTATAACAATTTCCTTGACCTCAGGCATATTGTTAACTATATACTCAAACTCAGCAACTACATTATCAACGCTTCTCAGTCGGTATTTGTGCCCGTGCATGGTCTGCGGATAAACGCAAAAGTTACATCTCGCGGGGCAGCCGCGTCCGGTAAATATCTGAATAGACGGATGCGCCGCGGCAACAAAAAAATAATCCTGCACACCTAAATACTCCTTAATAAACGGCGCGGCAAAAGAAATCTCGTCAAGCTCGGTAATATAATCGGCATCCGGATTGTTAATTACCTCATTTTCTCTTTTAAAGGTCAAGCCCCTGACCGTACTCAGGTCTTCCCCGTTTTTTAAGGCACGGGCAAGATCCCTTACTATATAGTCGTACTCTCTGCGGGCAAGACCATCTATCAGGGGGCTTATCGCCATTGTTTCTTCAGGAGCTCCGGAAGGGTGAGTTCCTACCAAAAGCACAAACGCCTGAGGATAGTTCTTTTTTAAAAGCTCTCCAAAGGCAACATCGCTGTATATAGAGGGTGTGCTTGTCCCGAGGACAAACAGCATAGTGTCCTCAATTCTTGATTTTAAGAGAGAAAGCGTAGCCTCGGCGTCCGTTCTTTTGGCACAAGCGTCATAAAATTCAATCGGAAAACCATCTTGCTTTACTACGACCGCCGCGTAAATCATCCAAAGCGGATAATTAAGCACACCGCTGTGTCCTATTGATGGACTTCTTGACTCTCTTGAAAACTTTCCATATTCTGTTTTGAAGGGGGGATTAATAAACGTTACTTTCATTTCACTCTCCGCGCTTTATATGTTTCCTCTTTTTTATACTGAAAATTGAATATCTAAGCATAAAAAGTGCTGCGATAATTAAATTATAACCTACATACCTGTACGAGTTATAAATCATCCTCGCAGATTTAATCCTGTTGGCCGATTTTGAGTTTTTTGATATCCGATATATCAATAAGGGTTCGTTTATCCCATAGGCATATTTATATTCTCTTAAGATTTGAAGCCAAGCGGAATAATCCTCATGCATTTTATCGTGACCCATCTTTATGCGCTCGATTACATCTTTTTTTACCATAACCGATGAGCAAGAAAGAAGATTACTTTTAAGCAGATGTTTATAAGTCATTACAGGTACCGCCGGTAGGTTATAGGAAAAGGCAGTCCCTTCAAAATCGATAAATGATGAGCCGGTATAAGTTATTACGGCATTTGGATGCTCCTTAAAAAGGCTTAACTGCTTTTCGAGCTTTTCAGGTCTCCACATATCATCGCTATCCAAAAAAGCTATCCATTCACCTTTTGCAACGGATATCCCAAAATTGCGGGTAAAAGATACTCCGCTGTTTTTTTCGTTTCTATATACTCGTATTTTCGAATTCTTGCGTGCAAAGCCCTCAATTAATTCATATGTGTTGTCCCGCGAGCAGTCATCGAT
>CAZPPO010000085.1:7961-8399 GCA_964588475.1 uncultured Eubacteriales bacterium | reverse complement strand
ATTCGGCGACGGCAAGCGTCATATTAAGATCCGAGAGAAGCTCTATTAAAATTTTTGCCTTTGTAATAAAATCGGTCATAACATTACTCCGATACGGTTCTTTGGTTTATGTTGAGCAACCTTGTGCTCTTTAAGGCAGTATCACAAAGTGAAGAGGTGTCAAGAGCAGCTTCGACTTTTTCAATATCCGCAGGCCTGGGGCGCGTTCTGGGGTGTTTTGGGGTGAATACCGTACAACAGTCCTCAAACGGAAGAACTGAAATATCAAAGGTATTTATTTTTCTTGAAATCGATATTATTTCTTCCTTATCCATACCTATAAGAGGACGGAAAACAGGCATTTCTGAAATCGTGTCGATGACCCTAATAGCTTGTATTGTCTGGCTTGCCACCTGACCTACGCTCTCACCCGTTATAAGTGCCGGGCAGCCTGTGTCC
>CAZPPO010000085.1:6635-7951 GCA_964588475.1 uncultured Eubacteriales bacterium | reverse complement strand
ATTCTCATCATAAACCGCCGCATTATAAGCGTGTAATAGTCCTCGGGGCATTTATTTTGAATTTGCTCTTGAATTTCGGTAAAAGGGACTACATACAATTCTATTTTACCACAAAACTCAGAAAGTTTCATTAACAGAGAATGAACCTTTTGCTCCGCTCTCAGGGAAGTATACGGAGGTGATGAAAAATGTACGCAAACGAGCTCTAAGCCCCGCTTAGCCATCATATATCCCGCTACGGGACTGTCAATTCCTCCTGAAATCAGCAAAGCCGCCTTACCCGCGGTACCTGTCGGAAGTCCGCCCGCTCCTTTTAATTGGTCGCCCCTTGACAAAGCCAAGGTGTCACGGATTTCAACCGTTACAGTCAGCTCGGGATTGTGGACATCGACTCTCAGATGCCCGAAAACAGAGGATATCCTTTCGCCTAAGGCGGCGGCTATTTGAGGAGAGGTAAGCGGGAAGTTCTTATCGGCCCTTTTCGCTTCAACCTTAAAGGTAGAGCACGCGTTTAATCTCTCCTTGAGATACTTTGGGGTTTCGGTTAGAATTGTATCCATATCCTTAGGCATAGCCGCGGCGCGAGAATATGCCGCAATACCGAAAACCTTTGAAATTATTTTTTCCGCTTCATCTAAATTTATCCTCTCATCCAAGGGCTTTATAATAATGGTTGATTGAGCCTTACTATAAGCAAAATCACCAAGCTTATCAAGGCGACGGCGGATATTCTTAATGAGAATATCTTCAAAGGAGCTTCGATTGTTGCCCTTTAAGGACAATTCTCCGTTTTTAATGAGAATAACTTCCTTCATTTTCCTCAGTTCAAATCCTTTTAGCTAAATTTAATAGTTCATTTGCGAGTATATCTATCTCCTGCTCTTTGTTAAAGCGTGAAAAGCTTATGCGTATTGCGCTGTCAATAACAGAAGGCTTAAGACCCATCGCTTCAAGAGTTGAGCTTCTTTTACCCTTTTTACAGGCAGAGCCTGCAGAAACACAAATACCCTTATTTGACAGGTAGCCTACAAGAGGCTGGGACTTCATAGTCAGAACCGAGAGGTTTACTATATGCGCGACACCGTTTTCAGGGGAATTGATGACTATATTCTCGCAGTCCTTAAGCTGCGATAAAAGCCTTTGCTTAAGAGACTTAATGTGGGACAAATCCTTTTCAAAATCGGGCAAGGCCTTTGCGGCGGCAGAGAAGCCGAGAATTGCAGGCATCGACTCAGTTCCCGGGAAAATATCGTTTTCCTGCCCCCCGCCGAAAAAATGGGGCTTAATCTTGTTTTTGTCGTTAACGAAGAGTGCAC
>CAZPPO010000085.1:4862-6625 GCA_964588475.1 uncultured Eubacteriales bacterium | reverse complement strand
TTGGACCGTGAATTTTGTGGGAGCTAATGCTTAATAGATCTGCTTTGAGAGAATCGGGAGATAACCTTATCTTCCCAAAGGCTTGAACGCAGTCGCTGTGAATAACTGCGGGGGCCTTTGCCCGTTTGACGGCGCCGTGTATATCGGATACCGGGAGAAGCAAGCCCGTTTCATTGTTTACGGCCATCATACTGACTAAAATCGTGTCGCCGTTAATTGCATTATAAAGCTCATCCTTGTCGATTTTTCCGTTTTTATCATGGTTAAGATAAACAACATTCACCCCACACTCTTCCTTTAACCTCTTTATAGGCTGCAGCACCGAAGGGTGTTCAAGGGCTGTAGTTACAATTGTGTTGCCCTCTTTTTTCAGTCTTTTCCAGACACCGAAAATGGCGGCATTGTTTGCATAAGTACCCGACGGGGCAAAAAAAAGACAGTCAAAGCGGCACTTAAGAGCATCGGAAACGTCCCTTCTTGCATTTTCCAAATCCTCATGTGCTCTTATACCGAGAGAATGGATAGAAGAAGGATTGCCGTAGCTGTGCAGCATAGCATTTTTTACTGCTTCAACAGCTTCATCACAGGGTTTTGTAGTCGCACTGTTATCAAAATAAATTGTCAAGCTTAGCCTCCGAGTTAAATACTGTACACAATTAAAATATTATACACTATCTTTTTTTATTTTTCAATCTATACACAAGACAATACATATTTTTTTTTGTTTTGGAGAATTTATTACAAAAGAAAAAAATCAGGAGTTGTAATAAATGAAGAGAACAGGTATGAAAAGGCGCAGCAAAATTCGCCTTATAAGCTTTTTGACAGGCTTAATAGTCACGCTTGCTGTTTGGGGCGGTGTAAATGCCTTAATGGTAAACACATATGAAAGAGATTTGAATGTTACAAAGGAAAGGGCATTATCAACCCTTTCATCATATATGGAGAGTATAAATTCGAATTTACAAAAGGGAATATATGCAAATACTTCGCCTATGCTTGCAAATATATCCGCGCAAATCTGGCTTGACAGCGCCTCTGCAAAAAATGCCTTGGCAGAGCTTCCCGCCAAGCACCAGGAGCTTATCAACACTTATAAATTTTTGTCACAAGTAGGCGATTATACTATGTCGCTCAATGAAAAGGTTGCCAAGGGTCAGAAAATCACGTCAAAGGAGACGCAAAGTCTTTTTTCTATGAAGGATGTCGCCTCAACGCTTACACAGCAGGTAAATTATTTGCTGGCAGAGGAGCAATCGGGAAATCTCAGCTTCGAGGAAGCTAAAAACAGCGGTACAGAAACAAAGGTAAAGGAAGCCACATCGGATGTAAAAATTCAGTTTAACGGTGTACTCGAGGATGCAGAGGAGTCTCTGGCTGATTTTCCCACCTTGCTTTACGATGGTCCGTTTTCCGACAACGTCTTAAAAAAGGAACCGGAAATGACTAAGGGTAAAAAAGAAATTAATGCGGAGAAGGCAAAGCAAACAGCAGCAGAATACCTAAACATTGATATTGAAAGCCTTTCCGATGCAGTAGAGGAAGGTGGGAATTTACCCTCATATGTTTTTAACGGTCCTGACCTTACAATAGCTATAACAAAGCACGGCGGTTATATGTGTTATGTGCTGGGCTCCACATATGCTGGCGAAGCTATTAAAAAGCCCACACAGGCAGTGGACATTGCGATTGATTATCTTGAAAAGCATGGGTTTGACAATATGAAGGAAAGCTACTTTACGGTAAATGACGGAATCTGTACT
>CAZPPO010000085.1:0-4852 GCA_964588475.1 uncultured Eubacteriales bacterium | reverse complement strand
CGGGGTTGTATGCTACACCGACTTAATAAAGGTTGCCGTTGCGCTTGATACGGGAAGGGTCATCTCGGTGGATGCAAGGGGATATCTGATGAATCATAAGACCCATAAAATAGTTGAAGAGCCGAAATATTCAGTTACCACGGCGCAAAAATTTTTAAGCGATTATTTGACAATAAAAAGCATCAATAAAGCAGTAATTCCAACAGATTCCGCCGGTGAAAAGTTCACCTACGAGTATTACTGCGTCGGGGAAAACAAACAGGAGCTGCTTGTTTATATTGACCCAGAAACGGGCTTTGAGGAAAATATATTAATACTGCTTTATTCTGATAACGGTGTTCTGACAAAATGAATAAACGTGACTACTCGGGGTAGAATTAAAGCGGGAAATGTTTTAAACCTATTATCAAAAAAGGTTTATACTATTCCATAAGAATTAAGAGGTGAAAAGAATGAAGACTATAAAAATCGGGATTGCCGCTGCGGTAATATGCGCATTAGCACTGCTTGGCGCTTGCACAGGAGATAATAATGCAAACACAACCACAACCAGATCACCCGCTAACACCATTACTACTACGACTATGTCTGATACCCAAAACGGTATGATCAGCGACACATCTGATACGGATAACGGATTGGCAGGCGACATTGTTTCCGACATAAGCGGAGCTATCAGCGACGTTGTCAGTTCGACGGCAAGATAACAGAAAAAAAGAAGCCTTTGCAAAAAGAGAGTTCAAATTTTGTGAAAACAAATTTTGACCGGCTCTTTAAGCGGGACAAAGAAGGACTGCACCAAAGGGGAAGCCTTTAGTGTGGTTTTTCTTTGCTTTTTTATAAACAGGTCAAAGTCTTTACACCACCTGAAGATTCTTTATCAAGATACAATTCCCAATCAGGGTGAGTTTTCAGTATCGTTGCGGGGATATTAGGAGTAACCGCGCTTTCAAGCGTCTTTTTAACGGCGTTTGCTTTGACGGCATAGGGTACTACCGAAATAATCTTTTTTGATTGCATTATTCTGTATACGCTCATTGAGATTGCCTGATTGGGAACGTCGTCCAAGGTTTCAAACCAGCCCTCTCCCACCTGCTGTTTTTTACATTTATCATCAAGATTTACTACGATATAGCTTTCTTTTGTCTCGAAGTCTGCGGGAGGGTCGTTAAAGGCTATGTGAGAGTTTTCGCCTATTCCTATTAATCCTAAGTCAACGGGGCGCTCTAACAGCTTTTCGGACAGTGCAAGGATACAGTCTGCATTGCCTTCCACGAAATACGCGTTTTTAAGCGGTATCTTTCCGACAAAACGCTCCTTAAGATATTTTCTGAAGCTCGCCTTATGAGTTTCGGGCAGACCTATGTACTCATCAAGATGAAACATTTCTATTTTTGACCAGTCGACATCCTCTTTGATAAGCTGCTCAAACATAGGAAGCTGTGAGGCTCCCGTTGAGACTACTATTCGAGCATAACCGTTTTTGCCGACGGTTTCACGAAGATATGTCGCCGCACTTTTTGCCGCGGCTGCTCCCATTTCCTTTGCGTTTTTACTTACAATGACCTTCATTTCTATTCCTCCTTTTTTTTATCCAAAACTCACAAAGCTGAAAACCGGCGTTAGGTTCGGAAATTTCAAGCTCTAAGGCTTTGTTAACAAAAACCTCCTTAGCGATTACATAAGTAGCGCTCTCAAAGCCGCTGCAAAGCATTTCTCTGTCAAAATCCTCGTCCCTTTCGCCGCCGTACTGAGGACCGTCGTATATAGTCACCCCGTTAGCTGTAACCCTATGGTGCTTAAGAATCGGAATTTTACTGCCGCTATTATATGTAACCCTTAGCTCATAATCCGTGTTGTCGGCAAAGCCGCCTAATTTAGCCTTTAAGGAATAATGGTCGTACAGCTTAAGCATACTCATGGGAATTTGACCGTTGTTTATGTTTTTCCTGTCACCCAAAAAGTTTATATAAAATTCTCCCTCAGGTTTTAAGCTTAGAGGCTCAAAGCCGTGAAGCGCAAGTGAAAAATATATTTCATCGTCCTGCACGGTGTTTCTGTTGAGCAGTCTTTCGATAAAGCCTTTCTTATCCTTTTCGTCAAGCCCATTTGCATAGGACAGACGATTCAGATACCACGCTCTGTCGGTAACGGGCTGGTCTATCGTTTCAAGAGTAGCTCCTCGTTCGGGGTTTGCGGCATAATAATGCTCGCAATCAAGCTGAATTCCTATTTGCTCAAAGAGCAGACCCGCAAGAGTGTTTAATCTTTCTCTTTGCTTGTTATAGCTATCGGGAAATTCCGCTTGGAGAATAGACTTTGCGGCGTCTGTGTCAAAAGCTATAAGCTTTTGGCGAGCTTTTTCGATAAGCTTTAGCTCAAATATTCTTCGCGTTCGGACTAAAAGGTCGCATATGGCTCTGAACAGGCATAGATTGAAGCGCCAGTTGTCATTCAAAAACGGATATTCTTCCGAAAGCGAAAAAAACAGGTTAAAGGTATGCTCTATAGTCGGGTTTTCTGCCGGGTCACCCTGCCAGTTTTGCTCGAGCATCAGTATTGCGTCGGCAATCTTTTTGGCAGGGGCTCCAAAGAAGAACATCCTTGCATAGTCAAGAAGGCTTTCGGCAAGGGAGATTTCCCCGTAAAAATCCATATCACTCCAAAGCGCTTTGTTTATATCATCGTTTACACCCTCCGAGTAGCTTACGCTGCCGATTACATATTTACCCGTCTGCCTGTAAAGATTTCGAAATTCAACAGGACGCGGGTTTACGCTTTCTCTTCCAAGGCAGCTTGCCAAAGCAAAATGCCAATCGTCCAAGGAGTAATGGACCGGATATTCGCAGCGGACATTATGAGTTATATCGGGATAAAACCTGATAGGGTATTTTTCAGGAAGACGCTTTCTTAATTCGTGAAGGGGAAAGGCGTGGTTGGGACCCATAATAACGCCGTCTATTTCGGCGGGAAGCCTTTGCATTTCTTCAATAAACGCAAATCCCCAGTCGGGATATTCATGCGGCTTTTGTGCGGACGGAAACATCTTCGCGTGAGGATGATGCTTTTTTAATATTTTGGAGATTTTAATGCACCTGTCTAAATAATCGTCCGCATACAGCTGTCCCGGGTCTCCTCCGGGGGGAAACACAACATCAAGACGGGGTATCCTCTTAAAGAGCTTTTCGCGCCGTGCTAATGCCTCCTGCTCGGTTTCGTTAGAGTTGTTAGGAAACCACAAAGACACATCCATATCAAGCAAATCCGCTTTAGCCGAGGCCTCTATAAGAAGCTGCTCCTCATCAAAGCGCATCAGCTTATTTCTTTCGGAAACGCCCTTTTGATAGGGGATATGCTCGCAGATATTACAGCCGAACGCCATCATATCAAGATAGTACCTGAAATATTGATTTATATCCCACGCATCATATGTGTTGGGAGTGCCGCGGTAGCCTATCTGATGGCCTCTTATCTTTTTCTTGGGAATGTATTTGCCTTCAATTTTTTCTAAAAGCGTGATACTTTTTCCGCTATATTCGCTTTTTCGTAAAAAGAGCGAATATCCGTAAATAAAGCCGCGTATACCATATGCGTATATAGTCAAGCAAGTGTCATCGCCCAATATTTCAAAGCAGTCCTTATCGGGGAGAGCGTCGCTTTGGCAGGTCTTGAAATAAATGACGGGAGCAGGGAAGTGTTTTGCGATATTCGGTCTTCCTGCGGTTCTTTTTTCAAGCTCATCTGAAAAAAGCGCTGCAGCGTAAAGCTCCTCCTTTGCTTCTGCACCGATATTAAATCCGGTAAAATCAAAGCTCATTGTATCGCCCCTTTATTTATTAAATAATTACAATAATATTATCATACACTTAGCATTCTTAGCAAGCAATTGGGAAATAATGCTTGTAATTTCCTGTGTGTTTTGATAAAATTCAATTAAAAGGAGGTTTTGTTGTGATGAATATACTGGGTAAGGCTACAGGTCTTATAGCAGGACGCATGGCAAAAAACGCTAAAAAGAGGTTTGAGGCAAATCCTCCCGCCCGGCTTTTTGAGGGAGAATTTGATTATTTAAGCGAAGCGAAATCCGACTTTTTCACCGTAGGCTTCGGTAAAACGGTTATTATGCCGCCGGATATTAACGCACGCCCCTTTTATGTTGCAGGTTATCGCGGCAACAATCCGGCAATAGGCGTTTTAGACGATTTAATGGCAAGAGCCGTCTGGATTGACGACAATTCGGGCAGGGGAGGCGTTGTTTTTGTTTCGACTGATACAATAGGTCTTTTTATGTATGATACAGAAATTATACGCGAGCTTCTTAAGGATTTTAAGGAAAAAACCGGCTGCAGGTCTATTATAATTTGCAGCACGCACGACCATGCCGCTATTGATACAATGGGTCTTTGGGGACCGACAATAGGTAAAAAAATCCCAAAGAAGACAGGCAGAGACCCTGAGTTTTGTGAAATTGTGCGTCAGGGCGTTAAAAAAGCAATAGAGCTTGCCTATGAGGACAAACGAGAGGGCGATTTATACTGGGGGAATAAGAATGTCCCCGATTCCTGGCAGAGGGATTCGCGGCTTCCTCATGTTTTCAGCACTCTTATCACCAGACTGCGCTTTGTGCCCAAGGACGGCAGTCGCGAGGTTCACATTTTAAATTTTGCCTCTCATTCCGAGTCGCTTCAAGGTAAGAATTCAAAGGTCAGCGCAGACTTTCCCGCATATCTTGCAAAACGCATTATGGAGAAGGCAAACGCCGAAACGGCATACTTCGTCGGTGCTATCGGCGGACTTATAAATATGCACCCAATGGATGAGGACAATGAGAAATCTACTGTCTTGACGGGTC
>CAZPPO010000084.1:0-8496 GCA_964588475.1 uncultured Eubacteriales bacterium | reverse complement strand
ATAACCAGTCCGTATGAGACCGTAAACTGGGATACATGGGGCAATTATAAAAGCAATCTTCACACCCACTCTACATATAGCGACGGCGAAATGCTGCTCTCGGAGGTTGTGGAATCATACTATTCTCTCAATTATGATGTTCTCGCCATAACAGACCACGGCGTTAACGGCACAGCCTGGAACACTCAGCCCACGATGGTTCCCCTTGTAGGTTACTACAAGTATATCAACAAAATTGATACTCTTACTGAAGAGCGCTATAATGAGATAATTACAGGCTCAGACAGGGGCGGTAGGGCTATGCTCAACGTAACTCAGGGCATTGAGATGAACTGTCTTGTCTTGAACAAAAACCATGTAAACGGATTTTTCGCCGATTACGGCTATGCGATACCCGGCAAGGAAAACGATTATGAATCCGCCATCAAGGGCAACTCTCAGGCAGGAGGTATCTCCTTTATAAACCATATCGGCGATTGGACAAAGGATGATGGGGACTGTAGCGGTAACAATAATCCCAAAACAATCCAATATTTTTCGGACTTATTCATCAATTATCCCTCGTGTGTAGGTATGGAGATTATTAACAGAACTGATTCTACAACTAAATATGACCGCGTACTCTGGGACAATATACTTCAGGTTGTAATCCCTCAAGGCAGAAATGTATTCGGGTTTTCAAACGATGACGCTCACGTTTTAAGTGATATCGGCAACTCCTTTGAACAGCTTATGATGCCAAATCTGTCACAGGAGTCTCTTCGCACCGCAATGGAAACGGGCACCTTTTTCTCAACAGGCAGAAAGGCAAGAGCGGAGTTGGGTGATGAATTCCATGCAGATATTAACTCTCCTTATCCGACTGTAACAAATATTGAAGTAAATGAGCTTACTAATGCTATCTCCGTCAGCGCAGAGAACTATGACAGCATTCAATGGGTTGCAAACGGAAACGTAATCGCAACCGGAAATACTATTGATCTTAATGATTATGAAGACCAAATTACCTGCTATGTCCGCTTTCAATTGTCCGGTGACGGAGGCATAACCTTCAGCCAGCCCTTCTGCGTTGATGACGGAACACTCGGTGACACGGATTCTGACATCTATGTTCCTCCGGTATATTCCCCTGAGATTAATTTTATTATGGAAACACTTCTTATGTTTAAGAACACTAAGATTTTCTTCCTGCTTGAAAAGCTCTCCAAAGAGATAATGTAACATCAGCAAAAAAAAGAGCCGAAATTCCTGTTTTAGAATTTCGGCTCTTTTTTTGCGTTTATTGTTTCAGAGACTGCGCTTGTTTATCTTGAATTTCCTCCCATTTCAGATGTGCTTCTTCCCAAAGGACTTCACTTCGTTTTTTCACATCATGCTTGACATACGGCCAAATGAGCAACGCCCCCATAACAGCTCCTATAATGCCGAGTATAACATCAATCATCGTGTCATAAAGCCCTACCTGCCCGGCATTTCCCGCACCCGATCCAAATATTTTGAAAAATAACATATCAGGGTCCGGGGTCCAGCCATAATTCTGGTTACAGGAACCGGGAATATAAAAATCAATAAGAAATTCAAAAATCTCCCATGCAACTGTTATAAAGCATGAAAAGCCAAATCCGATGAATGAAGAGATGAAGGGTGTTACCGCAAGCTTGTTATGCTTCATCGCCATCATTACATGGTACCCTATAAATACTCCCACAAAACCCGCAAATACGTGCATACCCTTATCATAATTCGAAAGACGCCAATTAAGGCCCAGATACTGTCCGAAAAAACAGCCGAAAAATACGGTCAGGCTTATGTATCGCTGTAAGGTATAAGGCAACCGTCCCAAAAAAAAGAACTTTGGAAATACTATTCGCCCTAAAAATACAGTGAATGTAGCAAGCAGGTTGCCGGCTACCGCAAGTTTGTTTATCGTCAATACATCCGGGTTGTGTAGGTGGCTGTAAAGGGCATAAATCATTGCACCCCTTATAATCCACCAAAATATATACTCGGGCAGAGAAATTTCTTTGCGTAACTGACCGATTTCATTTTTAGGAAGATTTTTATAGTAATTAAAAATCCTGCTCATATTGCCTCTTCTTTCAATAAAATCCCGTCACATAATCATAAGGTTGTCTTTGGGCTCTTTAGCTCTTTCCCATCTCAGTTCATCGATGGAAAGAGGTTTTTTTAGTCGTTTTTCATTTAATCGAGACACATATAATCGAAGCGCCATCGCTCCGAATATAGCTCCAACAAGCCCTATTATCATATCAAACATAGTATCGTGAACAGCTATCTGCCCCTCATTTAAGGCTCCTGTCCCAAAAATCTTGTATAGGTTATTGTTCGGGTTTAACGGTATATTGTAGCCCTGGTTATTTGAGCCGGCAATATAGTAATCAGCAAAAAACTCAAATATCTCCCAGCCGATAACTAAAAAACACGAAAAGCCGAAGCCTCCAAGAGAAGAAATAAACGGTGATACAGGGCGATTGTCATGCTTCATACAGCGCATGAGATCATAGCCGATAAAAACAATAAAGAAACCCCCGATATAGTGGAGTATCTTGTCATAGTTAGGTATGTGATAAAGTGGTATAATATGACCGAAAAACGAGCCCGCCAAAACGCTTATATTGATATACCTTTGCGTCGTATACGGCAATCTGCCCAAAAAAAAGGATTTAGGAAAAATAAGGCGAAATAAAACAACGGAAAAAGTCATCGCCAGATTTCCCAAAACGGTTAAACAAAATATGAGCGGCTCCTGCTCAGACAGAAAAAGCCGTGTGACTCCTATTATCATACCAACCCTTAAAAGCCACCAAAGAAAGTACTCAAAAACAGATATCTTATGAAATAATTGATGAAATTCATTTGCAGGCAGTTTTTTGTAATACTGTAATACCTTGCGCATCTTTCGCCTCTCCCTCAAAGAACTCTACCACATTTTACCTGACAGAACAATATATGTATTACAGTTTTAATAAATTTGTAAGAAAAGCAAACAAATATTTATGACCTGTATATACAAATAATTTTAAATATGATACACTGTCAAAAAAATGAGGGTGAATAATTTGTTTAAGCTTGCTGTAATAGGAGCCGGAAGTATAGGCTTTACACGACGTTTAATATCCGATGTTCTTACAGTGCCCGAGTTTAGGAATATTGAGATAGCATTTACGGACATAAATCCGGACAATTTGCGCATGGTAACCGAGCTTGTTCAAAGGGATATCCGTGAAAACGGCCTTAATATCAAGATTAATGCCACCTTGAATAGGCGCGAGGCGTTCAGGAACGCAAAATACATAATAAATTGTGTCAGGATAGGGATGCTTGAGGCGTTTACAACAGATGTTGAGATTCCCCTGAAATACGGCGTTGACCAATGCGTCGGGGATACGCTTTGCATCGGCGGCATTATGTACGGGCAAAGAGGAGTAAATGCAATGCTTGGGTTTTGTAAGGATATCAGAGAGGTTGCTTTACCCGGCTGTATTATGCTCAATTATTCTAATCCAAACGCAATGGTTACCTGGGTGTGCAACAAATACGGGAAGGTCCCCACCTATGGGCTTTGTCACGGTGTTCAACACGGCCACGAGCAAATTGCACAGGCGTTTGGTGTTAAAAAGGACGAAGTTGACATAATCTGTGCGGGCCTTAATCATCAAACGTGGTATGTCAGCGCAAAAATAGACGGGGTTGAAAGGGTACACGAGCTTTGCGAGAGGATGTCCTCAATGGAAAGCATGCAAAAAAATGAAAACATCCGTTTAGACGTTCTCAATAATTTCGGGTACTATTCAACCGAATCAAACGGCCATCTTTCGGAATATCTCATGTGGTACAGAAAGCGCCCCGAGGAAATGGAAAAATGGATAAACTACAGCAGCTGGAGTCAGGGAGAGACGGCAGGCTATCTCAGGGCATGCAAGGAAAGCCGCAATTGGTTTGAAACCGATTTTCCCAACTGGCTTTTGGAGGAACCTAAAAAATATACGCCCGAAAACAGGAGCTCTGAGCATGGCAGCTATATAATCGAAGGTCTTGAAACCGGAAGGCGTTACAGAGGTCATTTTAATGTTATGAATAACGGCACTATTACAAATCTACCGGATGAATGTGTTGTTGAGGTGCCCTGCTATGTGGATTATAACGGCGTTTCGGTACCTAAAGTCGGGGACTTGCCTTTAGGTTGCGCCGCGATATGCTCACAAAGCGTGTGGGTCCAAAAATTAGCCGTTGAGGCGGCGGTTACAGGTGATATTAAGCTGCTTTATCAATCTGCAATGATGGACCCGCTCACCGGCGCTGTTTGCATTCCTGACGAAATTAAGATGATGGTGGATGAAATGCTTGTCGCAGGGGCAAGGTGGCTGCCGCAATATAAAAAGGAAATCTTGAATGCTAAAAAGAGGCTTAAAGAGTCAAAGCTCGAGCTCAATCCGGTCAAGGGCTTTACAAGGAATACAAAGACAGTCGATGAAATGGCAAAGGAAAAAACAAAATACAGAAAATTAGCCGCTGCCGCGGCTAAGGAGAATATCAAATAGACTTTCTCAGCTTAGATACAGGAAACGAGGTCATATTTTCGTTTCCTGCTTTTTTATTCAAAAAACACCATAAGCTTTGAATAAAGCCATTTTACAATACCCATTGGCGCATGCTCGCAGGCAAACTCAAAGGCTTTTCTCGTTAGTACGCCATCGGTAAGCTCACCGTATGTACGCGTAAAGGTTTTATAATTTCTTATATCTTTTAAGGACAATTCAAATATTCTGACTCCCCTGTCGCGCCCGGGACCATATACATTAAAGCCTACTGCTTGCGAATATCCCATATCTATACCCTTATATGACACGACGAAGCTGTTCATATGGTCGTGACCGAAAAATACGCCGAGCACCTCTCCCTTTTCAAGAAAGGCATCGAATTCTCCGTTGTTCTTGTCCGGCGGGGCAATGGCTTCTCTGAAAATACCTGCGTCTTTGCACGATTTTGGTAGCTTGTAGTATTTACCCTTATTGCTTCTGAAGGCCGGTATAGCTCCCTTTGTCCTTCTGCTTACACTCTCAAGAGCACAAAACACCTCGGGAATAGGTATATGCTGAAACACAAAGGAAGGCAGATAAAAACCGAATTTTTCCTTAATACGTTCCCTTTCGCACCTGTACCATTCTATTTGCTTTTTGCTCACCGGCTCATAGCCGTCTCTTGTCATACCGTTTGAGTCAATTAGGTAAAGATTAAACAAGGCTTTTTCTCCGGTGTGGTCATATATCTGCAAGCTGAATGTTCCCCTGTCTTCTTCACTTCTCGGTATGCCGAGAATGCAGCCGGGGAGCTTTTCATATATCTTTGCCTGCCTTGCATTGGAAATTCCCGACTGCCTGTCATGATTTCCGTATGTAACGGTAAAGGGTATTCCCCTTGAAACAAGCGGGCTTGTTATTTCATTTATCAGCTTTTCCACGATTTCTTCGGGATTTCCTTTTTTCATAGATTTGTCATAGCCTTGAAGCTGGTCACCGGCAAAAACCGCAAGGTCGGGCATTTCCTTATCAAGAGCGGCATTCAGAAGCTTTAAGGTGTCTTCGGAAATTTTCGGAATTTCCTGAACATCGGCTATCTGCATTATCTTAAACTTTCCGTCTTTCCCGAATTTAAGCACCCTATCACCCCTTATGATTATTTATTTTATTATATCTCGTAAAGTGACAAAAATCAACTTTTATTGCCGTTATTGACTTTTGTGCCTTTCAGTAATAAAATTATATTATTAAAAAACGCTTGAGGATAATTATGGAAAAATTAAATTTTAAGAACGGACAATTCACTGTTATGCAGGTAAGCGACGCTCAGGATATGCATGTCGTCAGAAAAGCAATGGTAACAATGCTTAATAAAGCATATAACAAGGTAAAACCCGATCTTGTTCTTTTCACGGGGGACAATATATTAGGCAACCACCTGAGGGATGCACGCTTTGGTTCAAAACAGATAATATTTGATAAAGCGGGGGAGCTTTCGCGTATGAGGACCTCCCTAAAGCACATATTACAGCCTGTTTCGGACCGTAAAATCCCGTTTGCTTTCATATACGGAAACCATGACGACAGAAACCTTATAACGAAAGAGGAGCAAGCACAAATATATATGAGCTATCCTTATTGCGTACCGATTAATCAAACTGATAAATCCTTGGCTTGCGACACATACTACATACCGATTTTTGGTGAAAACGGCTCTGAGAGGCTCGGCATTTTTATGCTTGACTGCGCCTGGTATGATAAAGAGGAAGACAGATGCTATGAAATGATCACCCCAAATACCGTAAAGTGGTATTGCGAAGAAAGCGAAAGACAGCGCATGCGAAACGGCGGACGCTCTATCTTGTCCTTCGCTTTCACTCACATCCCTGTGCCCATTACAAAAAAACTTTTCGTTAAATGTGAAGAAAAGGATGCCTTCGCCGTTAAAGCGCCGGGAAAAGACGAATATTATAAGCTTGACGATACGAAAGCTAAAGGCTATGCGTATGGATATCCTTCTGTCCTAAGCAGTGACAGCGGTTTATTTGAGGCAATAAAGGCTCAAGGTAATGTTAAAGCCGTCGTATTCGGTCACGACCACAAAAACTGCTTTACCGCAAGCTTAGACGGTATAGATATTATAGGGACCCCGGGCGCCTCGTTCCGTTGCTTCGGGAACGATTTGCGCGGGGTCAGGGTTTTTGTGTTTAAAGAAGATGATATTGAAAACTATGAAACTTATACCTTAACCTATTTTGACTTAATTAAGCCCACAGCAATCTCAAAACTCAGGTATATTTGGGATGCCGATGACAAGCTCGGTAAAATCAGACTATAATCACATAATTATTCCGATACACAGCATTTCCTCAATTTTTGAATAAATTTTATCAATTTGTGAAATCGGCAGAGGGTTTTGTCCTTTCCCTACCTCGACTGTAAAGGCGGGGCGTGAAAACTCGGAAATAAACCAGTCCTTAAATCCGCCGTGAGATGCCAGTCCTTCATTTTTAACGAGTGTATACTCTGTAATAGCGGCAAAGATTTTAGCCATTAATAATGCCTTCGGCGTCATGGATTTTCCGTAATCCCAATAAATTTCCTCACCCTGGGAATGAAGCGCAACAGCATGCCTTATAGGTAATTCTCGGCAAAGTCGCGTAAGCGCCTTCGTTTCATCTTCACTTTCAGGATGAGTGCCTCCGTAGCGGCGTGCGGAAGGTGCGGTTATCCCCTCGCGCTGCTCCATTTGGTGCAGTATGTCCCAACCTGCGTCAAAATTGTGGTTTATGTCAACGCCTCTTGCATTGGCGTTCCAACAAGAATAGTCGCCTTTCGAAGCTTTTTCGCATAAAGTCTTATATTCGCCCGCAGCTTGTACTCCGCAAAGGGCTATCTCTATCCCGTCCGGATTTAGCTCGGGAATAATAATAAGCCTCCTGTCGGAAAGAATTTCGCTGACGTTAAGACCGGCAAGCTCTCCGCCGCAAGCATATTTTTCGCACAAATCCTCATAAAACCGCAAAAGCAGAACCGATGTTATCCACTCTTGTGCGTGAACTCCCGCAACATACAGAACATAATTTGTACCCTTTCCCAGTGAAAGCGAAAAAAGCTCTCTTTTAAGATGGCTTTTCCCACAGGTAGAAATTTCAGCGTACGGGTACCTTGCTGAAAGCTTTTTAATATATGATGTATATGTATCCCAATTCATCTGCTTATTCTTAACAATCCTTTGCATTTTTTTCTCCTTTCTTTTTTGTATTCCTTTAATAATATTAATTTTAAGGCAAGTCAAGAACTGATATTTACAAAACTTTAAAAATATGTTTTAATAGTGTTGGAAAACACTAAATTTTTTGTGGAGAAATGTATAATGAAAGAGAAGTTAAAGTACCCTGTTTTAATCTTGGTGCTCTCCTTGTCCCTATGTGTTGCTGCAATTATTTTACACGGGTGCAGCGGCTCGGCACTAAATGAAAGTCAAACCAACGAAACTGTCTTAACGACAACTAAGCCCCCCGAAATATTAAACCCCCTGACGGGACTTTCCGGCTACAGCGCCGCTCTTCTTAATAACAGACCCGTAATGGTAATGATAAATAATATAAAGGCCTGCAGACCTCAATGGGGACTGACAACACCCGACATTGTTTTTGAAACTGTTACCGAGGGCGGCATAACACGGATGCTTTGGATGTATGCAGATAAATCGCTTATTCCGGAAAAGGTCGGCTCCGTAAGAAGCGCAAGGCACTATTATATACAAATAGCAAGGGGCTTTGATGCCATATTCGTCCACTGGGGCGGAAGCACATACGCGTATAATGAAATCAGTAAGGGTATTATCGACAATATTGACGGGATGTCAAGCGGTAAATATTTTGACAGAGATTATTCAAGAGGAACCTCTGTCAAAATATTTACCGCTTGACATCCCGTCAATATTGTCAAG
>CAZPPO010000083.1:5052-8667 GCA_964588475.1 uncultured Eubacteriales bacterium | reverse complement strand
CCTGTTTGTCTGTTATAGTTTTTAATAAGCTCGATAATATCCTTTTTCCCTTTAGGGTCAAGCCCCGCGGTAGGCTCGTCAAGAATAAGGACGCCCGGCTTCATAGCCATCACACCTGCTATAGCGACTCTTCTTTTTTCCCCGCCCGACAACTCGAAGGGCGATTTTTCAAGTAAAGACTGGTCTATGCCCGCAAATACAGCGGCCTCTTGTACTCTCAGATTTATTTCCTCTTCAGAGAGTCCCATATTTTTCGGTCCGAACGCTATATCCTTTTGGACGGAGGTTTCAAAAAGCTGATGCTCGGGATATTGGAAACAATAACCGACGTTAAAGCGCGCCTGTTTGACGCTCTTCTTGCTTTCCCAAATGTCTCTGCCCTCGTAAAGCACCTTACCCGACATAGGCTTCAAAAGCCCGTTAAGATGCATCAGTAATGTGCTTTTCCCGGAGCCCGTGTGACCTATTACGGCTATGAGTTCCCCTTTTTCAAAGGCTACACTTATGTTTTTAAGCGCTTGCATCCTAAAGGGAGTTCCCTCGCCATATACATAGGTTAAATTTTTCACTTCAAGTGTTGACATTGTTTTTCCCCGAATAATCTAAAAACTCTTTTATAAAATCCTCGTTTGTTAGTATATTATCTCCTAAGTCAAAGCCCTCTTTTTTCAAGAGCAAGGACAGCTGTAAGGGCTTAGGAACATCAAGTCCCACATCCCTGAGAGATTTAACCTCCTTAAATACCTCACGTGAAGAACCGTCAAGCTTTATATAACCTTCATCCATAACTATAACCCTGTCCGCAAAAACCGCTTCATCCATAAAATGAGTAATAAGTATAACCGTAATATTATAATCCTTGTTAAGCGTTTTTATAGCCCGAAAAACCTCCTGCCTCCCCTTAGGGTCAAGCATAGCGGTAGGCTCATCAAAAACTATACACTCGGTTCTCATTGCAATAACGCCCGCTATGGCGACTCTTTGCTTTTGACCGCCGGAAAGCCTGTGCGGCTCGTGACCCTTATATTCGTACATCCCTACTGTTTTCAGCGCATCGTCTACACGCTGCCTGATTTCCTTCGGGGGAACCCCGAGGTTTTCAGGTCCGAACGCGACATCATCCTCTACAATAGTAGAAACGATTTGATTATCCGGATTTTGAAACACCATTCCGACGCTCTGCCTGATTTTATTTTCGTTCTCCTCTTTTGAAGTGTCCATACCCTTTACAAAAACACTGCCCGACGAAGGAAGCAAAAGCGCGTTTGTAAGCTTTGCAAGCGTTGATTTTCCGGAGCCGTTATGACCTAACACGGCAGTAAACTCTCCCTTGAAAATATCAAGGTTTACGCCATTAACCGCATAATCGCCGCCCTCCTCATAAGAATAGGACACATTATCAAACCTTATTATTACATCCTTAGCCATCTAATTATTTCTCCAAACTGCCGTCGAGCCGCAGGGAAGCGTAAATCCCGAGGAGCTGACGCGAATTCCTATTTCATCCGACCGGGTATAGCCGCCGAATTTTTCGGATATAACATCATTTAGTATGTAGCTCATTGTACAGGGCGACAGACCTGCAGTATAAGAGTTTATTAAAAAAGCAAGAGGCGTGTCCGACAGAGCCTTGGCACACATATCAACAAGCCCGTACACCTCGTCCTCTATCTTCCATATCTCCTTACCGGGACCTCTGCCGTACGAGGGAGGGTCCATGATAATTATATCATACTTGCTCTCGCGTCTGATTTCCCGCGCGACAAACTTTTTACAGTCATCAACCATCCAGCGAATATTTTTATCCGAAACGCCGCTTAATTCGGCATTTTCCTTAGCCCACGAGACCATTCCCCTTGCGGCGTCAACGTGAACGGTATTAGCTCCCGCCTTTAGCGAGCTAATGCTCGCCGCACCGGTATACGCAAAAAGATTCAGAACCCTTACCTGCTTTTTACTGCAGGCAATAATGTCCCTTATCAAATCCCAATTTACAGCCTGCTCGGGAAAAAGTCCTGTATGCTTAAAGCCCGTTGGTCTGATCCTAAAGGTTAAGTCCCTATACCTAATTTCCCATGATTCGGGCATTTTCTTATAGAAGCGCCACGAACCTCCGCCCGAGTCCGAGCGAATATATCTTGCGTGGGGTTTTTCCCAAAGAGGATTTTTTCGGTTGCTTTTCCAAATAACCTGGGGGTCGGGTCTTATAAGTATAATGTCTCCCCATCTTTCAAGTCTTTCCCCTTGTGTACAGTCAAGCAGCTCATAATCCTTCCACTCTTCACTAACACGCATTACAAAAGCCTATCCCTTATAACCTGTGCCAATTCTTCCGAAAGCTCATTAATTTTCTTGATATTCTTGCCCTCAAGCATTACACGCACAAGCGGCTCCGTTCCCGAAATGCGTACTAAAACTCTTCCTTCTCCATTGAGCTCCGCTTCGGCAGCCTCTATGGCTTTCTTTATTTCCTCATCACGCGGAAATCTCGCTTTGCCGAAATCGGATACCTTGACATTGACCATAACCTGAGGGAACACCTGCATTTCATTGGCTAACTTTGACAGTTTTTCGTTTGTTTCAGACAAAACCTGAAGCAGCTTAATTGCCGAAAGCTCTCCGTCTCCGGTAGTGGCGTAATCAAGGAAAATGATATGACCCGATTGCTCGCCGCCGAGGTTATAGCCGTTTTTAACCATATTCTCAAGGACATATCTGTCTCCGACCTTTGTTTTTTCGCATTTAATATCCTTACGATCACAAAATTCAAAAAAGCCCATATTGCTCATAACGGTCACGACTGCGGTATTCTTTTTAAGAAGTCCTCGTTTTTTCATATAGTCGGCGCATATTGAAATAATTTTATCGCCGTTGACTTCCTCGCCTGTTTCGTCAACCGCAAGCAAACGGTCAGCATCTCCGTCAAATGCAAGACCGACATCACAACCGTTTCTTACAACGAAGTCCTTTAGTCTGTCAAGATGAGTTGAGCCGCAATTGTCGTTGATGTTTTCACCGTTAGGATGAGCCGAAATAAACAGACAATCGACACCAAGAGACATAAACAGCTCAGGCGCTATGACGCTCGCGCTGCCATTAGCACAATCAAAGGCTACCTTTAGGCTGCTTACGGGTGTTTCTGCACAGCTTTTTAAGTAAGCTGTATAATCGAACCTTGCCGTTTTAGAATTTCTGATTCTTCCGACCTCTCCGCCTATCTTAACAGGCGGCACCTTTGTCTGGTCAAGAATAATTGATTCGATTTCCTCCTCTAATTCATCCGGAAGCTTGTATCCGTTTGATTGAAAAATCTTAATTCCGTTATATTCGCATGGATTATGAGATGCCGATATCATTATCCCTGCATCATATGAATATTTCTTAACAAGATAAGCCACAGCAGGTGTCGGCACCACATTGAGAAGCAGCACATCCGCTCCAACGGAGCAAAGTCCCGCGCTAATTGAGGCCTCAAGCATCTGGGAAGACGCTCTTGTATCCATTCCTATTAACACCCTCGGTTTTTTTGAAGTGTGTTCTGTAAGCACCATAGCCGCGGCTCTGCCTATCTGCATTGCAAGCTCACATGTAAGCTCCTTGTTGGCAATGCCCCTG
>CAZPPO010000083.1:0-5042 GCA_964588475.1 uncultured Eubacteriales bacterium | reverse complement strand
ATAATCTGCTCATACTTAACCCCCTTGTTGTTCTTCGTTGAATATTGTTATTTGCCCGTTTTCATCCTGCAAAGGGCATTGGAGCCCTAAGTGTCGGTATCCTACCGCAGTCACCTTCCTGCCGCGGGGCGTTCTTGATAAAAAACCAAGCTGCATTAGATACGGCTCGTAAACATCCTCAATAGTAATTGCTTCCTCCCCGATTGCTGCGGAAATAGTCTCAAGCCCTACAGGTCCGCCATTGTAGTTTTCAACCATAGCCTTAAGCAAAAGACGGTCAACCATATCAAGACCAAGCTCATCTATTTCCATTCTGTCAAGCGCATCCTTCGCAATATCTCGCGTTATTTTTTCCGCGCCCGACACCTGAGCAAAATCCCTTGTTCTTTTAAGCAGTCTGTTGGCTATTCTCGGCGTACCCCTTGAACGAGAGGCAAGCTCAAGGCATCCCTCCCGTGTAATTTCAATTTTAAGTATTCCCGAGCTGCGTCTCACTATTCTTGCAAGCTCATCGGGCGAATATGTCTCAAGTCGCAGTATTACGCCGAAGCGGTCTCTCAGCGGAGCAGAGAGCTGCCCTGCCCTTGTTGTGGCGCCGACAAGGGTAAAACGGGGCAAATCGATTCTTAAAGAGCGTGCAGACGGCCCCTTGCCAATGATTATATCAAGTGCATAATCCTCAAGCGCGGGATAAAGAACCTCTTCAACACTGCGAGAGAGTCTGTGCACCTCGTCAATAAAGAGAACGTCGCCTTCATTAAGATTTGTTAGAAGCGCCGCAAGGTCGCCCGGTTTTTCAATAGCGGGTCCGGAGGTCACTCTTATTTGTACGTTCATTTCGTTGGCAATTATGCCCGCAAGCGTTGTTTTGCCAAGTCCCGGAGGCCCGTAAAGCAAAACATGGTCAAGAGGCTCATCCCTGCCGAGCGCGGCGTCAATATAAACCTTTAAGTTGTCTTTAACCTTTTCCTGTCCGATATACTCCGGGAGCGTCTTGGGTCTGAGACTCGTCTCAATCTCGGCGTCAAGGCTTGTTTCCTCAGGAGCGACAATGCGCTCAAAATCGGCAACGTAAAAATCATCCATTTATGAGAACCTTCCTTTTAAATCCGTGTTTACTCTTACCTAAGAAGAAGCTATGCTTTTCAAGGCAGCCTTCACAAGCTCCTGTGTGCTCAAATCCGGGCTGAACCTGCTGATTGCGAGAGCTGCCTGCGATTGTGAAAAGCCAAGCTGTGTAAGAGCTGCAATCGCACTTTGGGTGTTTGACATTTCCGCGGCGGCGCTTACCGCCTGCAGTGATATGCCCTGCGATTCACCCTTAAAATCGCCGAGCTTATCCTTAAGCTCAAGAACAACTCTTTGGGCAAGCTTTGCGCCCACGCCCTTTGCCCTTGTGATGGACTTAGAGTCGCCCGACGCAATGATTAAGGCAAGGGCATCGGAAGAAAATTCCGATAATATCGCAAGGGCCGCCTTAGGCCCCACTCCTGTAACCGCTAAAAGCATCTTAAAGGTTTGAAGCTCCGTGTCGTCATAAAAGCCATATAAATCAAGAGCATCCTCACGCACGTTAAGATGTGTAAAAAGCGTAACGGTCCCGCTTTTTTCCGATATCTTTCTTAGCGTATTGTCGGTGGTGAAGCATCTGAACGCAACTCCCGAGCAGCTTATGGCTACTGAGATTTCGTCCTTGAATATAACGCTCCCGGTCACGCTGTAAAACATATTTTTCTCCGTTCATTAAAAAATTCAAAAAGTTCTGTTTTCAGGCTTTTCTTTTATAACCGATTATGGAGCCGCTCGTGTGGGCATGGCATATGGCAAGGGCAAGCGCATCTGCAGCATCATCGGGCTTTGGTATCTCGCTTAAACTCAACAGAACCTTGACCATTTCCTCTACCTGACACTTTTCGGCTCTGCCGTAGCCTACTACGCTTTGTTTTACCTGAAGAGGCGTGTACTCAAAAACGGGAATCCGACTTTTTTGTGCGGCAAGCACGCACACACCCCTTGCCTGACTTACATCTATTGCGGTTTTTTGATTGCTGTTAAAAAATATTTTTTCAATTCCTATTGCCTCGGGCATAAACTTTTGAATAAGCCCGGTTATATCGTCATAAACCTTCTCCAAACGCGAGCATAGCGGCGTATGGGCGGGGGTGCGAACCGTTCCGTATGCCAATAAAGTAAAACGGTTTTTCGTGTAGTCAACAACTCCGCAGCCTACCGTCGCAAGCCCGGGGTCTATCCCCATAACAACCAAATGCGTCGCCTCCCTTTCAAATACAAATCGAAAATCTACTATTTTGGTATTATACCATATAGCATAGCTTTCTTCAAGAATTTTCTAATTACTTCTTACGATCTGTCTTTTTTCGCACCTACAAGAGCAGACAATACTTAGGTAATATGTCTAACGCGCCTTCTCTTACAAGTGATTCAGATAAAATGCGTTACGACAAATACCGCCAATATGTAAAAACATTTACTTTATCCGCTCAATAATTGTCGAGAGCAAGGGCTGTTTGTCGTCCTTATTTTGTTGACTTATATTTGTTATTGTGTTAATATTTCGATAATAAGTAAGAGAAAAGGCTGGTAATAATTTGCAAAAAATGACAATAGGTAAGGGAACAAAGGAGGAAAACGCCAAGCTCGTCGGAATGATTAACAATGTTTTTGCTTCGGATGGCGAGGACGAGTTTAATTTTTATACATCACTCCCAAAGCTGTATAAGGAAAACTATAACCCGGCAAATCACAATGTTGTCGTGCGTGAAAGAGACTCTATTAAGGGCTGTGTAGGGCTTTATTATAACAATCTTACGATAAATGATTTTCCTCTTCGCTGTGCGGGAATCGGCAATGTCGCGGTTGTTCCGGAATGCCGAGGCAAGGGCTATATGGGCAAATGTATGAACGTTGCCCTTGACGAAATGATAAAAAACGATACAGACCTTTGTTATTTAAGTGGACAAAGGCAAAGATATTCTTATTATTCATTTGAAAAGGGCGGACAAGCCTACAGCTTCAATCTTTCTATAAAAAACATGCGGCACGCTTTTAAAAACGATGGAAAAACCGATTTTAGTGTTTTGGCTCTTCTCCCAGACGATACAAGCTTGCTTGACAAAATTTACGCTCTTCACAACTCTAAAAATTTTCGTTTTGACAGACCGCGAAACGCATTATATGATATTTTATGTTCCTGGAGCCGGAAGGTATATGTCCTTATGAAGGACGGGGATTTTAGGGGATATTTTATTTTAACCGAAGAAAAATCAAGAGTCTCGGAGCTTGTTCTTTTAAGTGAGGCAGATATCAAGGACGCTCTGCTTGCGATACTTGAAAACAGTGAGCACCACTCAATCGAAATATCTCTCCCGCCTTTTCAAAAAGAGCTTGTCCTATTCTTGTCCGATGTCGCTGAAGCCTTTTATCTTTCCTCCGAGCAATGCCTTAGTGTATTTAATTTCAGACACACCATTGAGGTTCTTTTAGGCTTTAAGTCAAGCTATACCTCTCTTTGCAATATTGACTATACCCTTTTAATTCACGGTAAAGCCAAAGATGAAAATATAAATATATGCATTAAGAACAATGCCGTAATGGTACGGTATTCTCAAAAAGAGCCTGACATCATACTTGAGCATTTGACCGCAATAAGACTGCTGTTTGGAATCGCTCCCCTTAAGCTTGACATCCCTGCGGATTTTATTTCTGTTCTCCCGTTGCCTTTTTTTGTTGAAGGCGCAGATAATGTTTAATAATTCTTATCGGAAAGGATAATATTTATGAAAAGGAAATTTTTCTCTCTTGGATCCTTGCTTGTAATACTGTGTATCTTTTTCACGGGATGTAGCTCACTTAAAACAGGTGAAGATGAATCCTCTGAAAACACAACCGAAACCTCCTCGCTTGTCTACACGCTTCCAAATGCCAGTGACTCAACGGGAACAAATGGTGTTTCAGACAGCACCTCTGAAACCGAAGCAAATGCCGGTGTCTCGAACACGGGTTCAAGTATTTCGGCAAGTATAGCTTACGGTGACAGCACAGGCTCTTCCACGAATACTCCTTCTGCGGAAAATTATGAAATAGGTAATTATGTAGTAAACACAAAAACTGACCCTCTCAGCCTTCGACTTGCACCATCCTCGAGTAATGATACTACTACGATTTGCACAATTCCAAAGGGCACTAAGGTTCAGGTCCTTGCGGTAAAGGATGAGTGGGGCTATGTTGTATATGCCAAAACAGGCGGTTGGGTTGCAATGAAATACCTCAAACCAACTGTTTGACAATTCAACAATAAAAAAATCGGCAGGATGTTCCTGCCGATTAATTTTATGATTATTATTCGTTTACCTTGATAACAACGCCTGAGCCTACCGTGCGTCCGCCCTCACGAATAGCGAAACGAAGACCCTCTTCAATAGCTATATGAGTGATAAGCTCAACATCCATTTCGATGTTGTCTCCGGGCATGCACATCTCAACACCCTCAGGAAGTTTGATTATACCGGTAACATCGGTTGTTCTGAAATAGAACTGGGGACGGTAGTTGTTAAAGAACGGAGTATGACGACCGCCCTCTTCCTTTGAAAGGACATAAACCTGACCGCGAAATTTTGTGAGGGGCTTGATTGAGCCGGGCTTGCACAGTACCTGACCGCGTTCGATTTCGGTTCTTTGAACACCTCTTAGAAGAACGCCGATATTGTCGCCTGCCTCTGCGTAGTCAAGAATTTTATGGAACATTTCAACGCCGGTGCAGACTGACTTTTTATTCTCCTCTTTAAGACCTACGATTTCGACTTCGTCGCCTGTCTTGAGCCTTCCGCGCTCAACTCTGCCCGTAGCAACCGTGCCGCGGCCGGTTATTGTGAAAACGTCTTCAACAGGCATAAGGAACGGAAGGTCTGCTTTACGGTCGGGAGTCGGAATATAAGAGTCAACAGCTGCCATAAGTTCGCTGATGCAAGCGTATTCGGGAGCGTTTACGTCTGTGCTTGCACAATCAAGAGCAACCTTTGCAG
>CAZPPO010000082.1:0-8690 GCA_964588475.1 uncultured Eubacteriales bacterium | reverse complement strand
CAATGCTGAACACTTCCTCTCACTGGTGCGGAAATACACAGATATCAAGGAATTGGATGCGGAGATTATACGGCAGTTTATTGAGAAAATCGTTGTCTACAAGGCAGAAAAGGTCGACGGTCACAGGCAACAGCATATAGAAGTGATTTTCAACTGTATCGGAGCAGTGGAACTTCCAAAATCTCAAGAAAAAACGGCATAGCCGATATATACCGACTATGCCGAATTTCTCAAGGGATTAAATCCCTTAGATGCGCCACCTTTCGGCAGGCTTTTTACCTTAATATTTGAAATCGTAGTATTCGCAGTGGTTAAGTAATTTCCCCGTACCGTTCATCGGAATAAACAATATTGTAGCGCTTACGGCAATATCAACCGTTGCAAAATGCTTCATAGTCCTGAATTTGCCGTCCTTTGATATTTCGCATGTTATTGTAAAATCATTATACAGAACAGTGAGATCCTTTATTTTAACAACCTTCAGACTGTTCACTTCATCGACAATATCCTCTTTATAAAGCACCGAATTTGTAATCTGACCGAGAATGTTCTTATCTTTAGCCGGAGTATTGTCATCTTGCATAACAATTGTTACCTTATAATATGAGCCCTTGTCCTCGCAGGTTGCCTTTTGAATTTTTGACAAATCTGTAAGCGTGCAGCCGGGGAAGCGTTTTTTTGCATCCTCAGAGCCCTTTGCGCTGATTTCAGGCTGTACCTCCTCGGCAGTGGTCATATACTCCGCGGCCTTTTCTTGAACGAAATTATTAACCGTATCGTTATTTCCTATCGCAAGCTCCGGTAGCTCCTGCCACTCCTTCTTTGAATATCCGGCTGCTGCGTTGAGCTTAATTTTGTTTATTGCTGTTTTATAAATACTTAATATCTGGCTTTTTGACATTCCTGCAGGAGTTGTAGTAGCGTTTCCGTTTGAGCCGGAAGCATTCGTGGTATTTCCGCTTGAGCCGGATGTTGTGCCGGGAGTTGTGTCAACCGGTTGAGTTTCAGCGTCCGAAACATCAACGGGAGATGCGGTAGTATCATCTTCTGCGTTTGACTGAGCGGTTGTGTCATCTGTTACGACTAAACTGCCCGATTTTGCCTTTTTTAGCGTAGAGATAGCGGTTATTGACACAATATTGCTTGTGACAATTGTGAAAACAAGGGCCACCGCAAGAGCAATCACAACAACCTTAAGCCATGTTTCTTTCATAGGAATATTTCCCCTTTCAATGCTTCCTTAAAAAATAATAATACTAACAGCTATTATTAGCATATCACCAGCTAATTTTACAATATTAAATATATTATGTCAATACCTTTGTTCAGCGATGAGAAACTGTTTACTACTAAAACAAATTAAAAAACAGCCCGAATTAACGGGCTGCTTATATTAAAATTTATTAATACTTGAAATTGTACCAATTGCTATGGAATGTCAAAGCTCCGGCTCCGTTAATTGAACCCAAAATGAGCTTTGCGCCGGCTTCAATTTCACCCGTAACTATGTGCTGCATATCAATAAACTTCCCGTCCTTTGTTAAGGTTGCGGTAATTGTATAAGCCTTGTAAACTATTTTAGAGGAATCATCAAGAGATTTGACAAGAATCTTAACCTTGCTGTCATTTGCTATGGTATTTTTTACATCCTCTAAAAAAAGGATTCCTGTTGCCATTGAAGCTATTCCGTTGGAACCTTTTTCAGGATTAGTTTCCTCTTTCATAACTATTTTTATCTTATAGTTATTGCCGGATGGTGTGCATGTCGCGCTCAAAACCTTATCGATTGGAGCGCCGCAGGGAGCCATGTTGTCCTTTGTCTCTTTGCTGCCCTTTGCGCTGACTGTCTCAACGGCTTCTTCTTCACTTGTTACAAAGCCTTGAATAAGACCAAGAAGTGCAGTGTTTTCTTTGCCGCCGAAGGATAGAGAGTCAATAGTTTGCCACTCTTTCCTTGTATGACCTGCCGCACCCTGTGATTTAATCTTATTAACTGCCGCTTTATAAAAATCAAATACCTCTGCCTTTGTGGAGGGCATAGAACCGGTGGGCTTAGCGGTTGTATTATTGCTGCCCGAAGGTGCGTTTGTAGTAGCGGTGTTGTTGCCGCCGCTTCCCGTGGTATCGGGTGTCGTATCAACCGGCTGAGTTTCAGAATCCGCAGAGTCAACAGGAGCGGCAGTAGTATCATCTGCTGCGTTTGTATTATTTGTGGTATCATCTGTTACTACTAAGTTGCCCGATTTTGCCTTTTTAAGTGTGGAAATAGCGGTAATTGATACTATGTTGCTTGTAACTATAGTAAAAACAAGCGCTACGGCAAGAGCTATAACAACTATCTTAAGCCAAGTGTCTTTCATTAAATTAGTTCCCCTTTCAGTTATGAGCATTTGCCCCACAAGCCTTGAGCAAACTACAGAATAATACTACAATACCGGCGCTAAAAAGTCAATACTTTTGTACTTTTAATCTAATATGAAAATATCAGATAAATTCATATTTTTGCAACATTCCAAATATTTGCGGCATATTCGTTTATTGCCCTGTCAGCGGAAAAGCGCCCCGAACGGGCAATATTTATTAATGACATTTCAGACCATCTTTCTTTATTGAGCCAAACCTCCTGTGCTTTATGCCGGGCTAACCTATAATCCGCAAAATCGGCAAGAACCATATAAGGGTCATGGTGTATTATAGTTGCGCCTATATCAGAAAAATTCTTACCATTTATACCGTGAATGGTAAAATCAACTGCCTTGTGAATTTCAGAGTTGTTCTGATAATAGCTCATAGGGTTATAGCCTGATTGCTCAAGCTTTGCCGACTCATTTGCATTCATACCGAAAAGGAACATGTTTTCATCGCCTACGGCTTCATGAATCTCAACATTTGCCCCGTCAAGTGTTCCTAAAGTAATAGCACCGTTCATCATCAGCTTCATATTACCTGTGCCGCTTGCCTCTTTTCCGGCAAGAGATATCTGCTCGCTTATATTCGCCGAGGGCATCATAAGCTCTGCTTGTGTTACGTTATAATCTTCAACATAAATGACCTTCATAAGATCTCTTATATCCGGATCATTGTTAATCATATCGGCAAGAGCAAGAATGAAGCTTATTATACGCTGGGCGACAAAATATCCCGGAGCAGCCTTTGCGCCGAAGATGTATGTGTGCGGTACATAATCGCCTTGCGGATTTTCTTTGATAGAGAGGTACTCGGCAAGAATTTCAAGGGCATTCAAATGCTGTCGTTTATATTCGTGAAGTCTTTTTACCTGAACATCGAATATAGAAGATGTATCAAGCTTTATCCCGGTTTTTCTTAACACATCCGCTGCAAAATCCTCCTTATTTGCAAGCTTGATTTCCCTAAGTCTTGAAAGCACTGATTTGTCGTTTTTATATTCCTCAAGTCTTATTAGCTCCGTGGCATCTAAAATAAACCCTTCGCCTATTAGCTCGGTTAAAAACTCGGTAAGGCGCAAGTTTGCCTGGCAAAGCCATCTGCGGTGAGCTATGCCGTTTGTAACATTCTTGAACTTATCGGGAGTGAGCTTATAAAAATCGTTAAAAAGCTTTTCTTTAATAATATTGCTGTGTAGAGCCGAAACTCCGTTAACACTATGGCACGATGCTACGCAAAGATTAGCCATTTTTACCGCTTCACCCGAAATAACCGCTGTTCGCTCAACATAAGCTTCATCATGAGTTGATTCAAGGACATATTTTCGAAAACGTTTGTCAATTTCTTTTATTATCTGATAAACCCTCGGAATAAGGCGCTTTACAAGTCCTTCTCCCCAGCACTCCAAAGCCTCGCTGAGAACTGTGTGATTTGTGTAAGCTACAGTGTTGGTTACGAGTCTCCATGCATCGTCCCATTCATAACCGCACTCATCAAGTAAAATGCGCATAAGCTCCGGTATAACCATAGTAGGATGTGTGTCGTTTATATGAATTGCAACCTTTTGAGGCAAATTATCAAGAGTTCCGTATTCTCTCAGGTGATGCCTTACAATATCCTGAACGGACGCAGATACAAGAAAATACTGTTGGCGCAGTCTTAGTGATTTTCCCTCCGGGTGATTATCAGAAGGGTATAAAACCTTACTTATTACCTCTGCCATCGCCTGACGCTCCATTGAGCGAATATAATCACCCTGATTGAACAGACCCATATCAAACCCGGGCGCCTGTGCGCTCCATAGTCTTAATACAGAGATACCCTTACCGTTTTTACCCGAAATGTACATATCATAAGGAACAGCTTTTATGACTGTTGCGTCTTTAATTTCCACGTGATGATATCGTTCCTCCCAGGACTCGACAACTTCTCCTTCAAAGCCGACCTCTACAGAGCTTGACTGTCTCGCGGTAAGCCATACCTCTCCTCCCGGCAGCCAATAATCGGGGATTTCAGTCTGGCAGCCGTCAACAAGCTTTTGTCTGAAAATGCCAAACTCATAAAGGATAGAATATCCTCTTGCGGCATATCCGCCGGTTGCAAGTGCATCCATATAACAGGCGGCAAGCCTCCCAAGCCCTCCGTTTCCCAAGCCCGCGTCAGGCTCGCATTCATAGAGCTTTGAAAGCTTAACACCATATTCGGATAAGACATTTTGAAACGTCTTTGTTAAATTCAAATTATATAGGTTGTTTTTCAACGAACGGCCAATCAGAAATTCCATCGAAAGATAATAAACTCTTTTTTTCCCTGTCTTGTCGGTTTTCTCGGATATTTCGGATCTGCCTATTGCCATCATATCGCGTAAAATCATAGATATTGCCTTATAATAATGGTCATATGTCGCTTCTTCAGGCGACACGCCGAAAAAGTGAAGCAGCTTGTTTTCTAACAGCTCCTTTGCTTGGACCTTAGAAAGCTTATAATTCATACAATTCCTCCAAAATTGTAATGTCATATGTGACAATATAACATTATTCTTATACATAATATACTAATTTCGGCACAAATGCAACTATAAGTAATTACTTTTACATTTCAACCTCACTTGATAGGTAAAGGGAGTAAATATATGCTTGGTCAACCGATTTGCCCTCACATTGAGCAAGTGCATTTTTATAGATCTCGAGCTGTTTACCATAGCGCAGTTTAAGCGTACCCAAATTATCCGTTTTGTCTGTTTTATAGTCGATTAAAATGAGTTTATCGCCTTCATAAAATGCACAGTCAATTATACCCTCGACAACTATCTGTTCATTTGCGGCCGTTTCATCCAATTCTTCATAAAGCTCTCCGGCGCTTCTGAAAACAGAGAATTTGTACTCTCTGAGAACAGAGCTTGCCAAAACAAGTCTTTTGCCGAGGTTAGAGTCGAAAAAACTGTTGACTTTGGAAAAATCTATCAACTGATATTCTTCATTTGAGAGAATACCATCCTTAAGCAGTTTCTCTGCCTCACCTTCTGCGTTTTCAGCTGTGGCATTCAAGTCGCAAACCTCTAAAAACCTGTGAACAGCCGTCCCCTTTTCGGCTGCATTTATTTGCCCCGGGACAAACGAAGGCTTGCTTTGGGCAAAAAACTGTACGGCGGCGGCATCGTGTGCAAAGGAGGATGCCGTTCTTTTAGCGAAAACCTCCTTGAGTGACATATATGGATATACATATGATATCCGTTCAACAATGAGCTCAGTCATCTGTTCGTCGGGCTTGGAAACAAACTCATATGACTTCTCGGGTATTTCGTTTTTACAAAGCTTATCTGTTGTAATTTTTAGTGAAAAATCACTATTGGATATCTCAATCGTTTGAGTTTTTTTTGTTCTTCTTAATACATCCGCGTCGGGATGGTTAATCAGGGCCGCTGTGAGCCATTCATAATAAGACTTTGCTATTCTCACCGCAAAAGGATAGACGCTGCCCTTTTCATCAATCATATTGTCTATAAAGGCAAGGTCGTCCTTTTCTGTTTTTGAGCAAATCATGACGAGCTTTTCCCTTGCCCTTGTCATTGCAACATACAGAAGTCTCAGCTCTTCTGCCTTTTCTGTTTCCTCAATACAAAGACGAGTCGCAGATAATGAAACAGTTTTATACTTTGACAGAGTGTCAATATCGCGTCTTACTATACCTATTCCGGCTTTGCGATTTATCGGCAAGCTGTCCCTTGTAAAGCTTTGATTAAACTTATTAGTGCAATCGGCGATAATGACTACCGGGAATTCAAGACCTTTGCTTTTATGGATGGACATAATTTTGACCTCATGCTCTGAAAGATCACCTGTGCCGGAGTGTTCAATACCCTTACCGCTTGCCGCTATTTTATTCAAAAACATTGTAAAGCTTCCGATTGAATATTCTCGTCTTTCGCTGTACTGCTTAGCAAGGTTTAATAACGCAAGGAGATTGCGGCGTCTGTCCTGTGCGTGATCCATTGCAGAGATAACGCTGAATATTCCTGTTTCATCAAAGAGGTAAAAAAGTGTTTCAACAACGTCCAGTCTTGATGCCTCGTTTCTGAAACGCGTGAAGGTCTCAAGAAATAAGGATGCCTTTTCATCCCCTGCGTCAGCTCTTTCACAAAGCCCGATAAATAACGGTTCCTCGCGTCGGGAAATACGAATACGTGCCAAATCGTCAGCCGTGAACCCGAAAACCGGAAACATAAGGACGCCGGCAAGAGGCACGTCCAAGAGCGGATTGTCTATAACACGAAGCAAAGAGTGAATAAATGATATTTCTCGAGTCGAAAAGAAGCTCGAATCCTTCGCGAAGGTTACCGGAATATCCCGTTTTTTTAAGGAATTATAATAAAGCGCCGCTTTATCCTTAACCGTTCTGAGCAAAATGCAGAAATCCCCGTATCGTACAGGGCGCTGAGCGTCTTTTTCTTTTATACAAAAGCCTGATTTCACGGCGTTTTCTATATAATCGGCTACATACTCCGCTTCAAGCGTTACTAAGTCTGCCGTATTTGTTTCGTTAGGCGCGCTTAGCATAATAAGCTCAACTTCATTTGTACAAGCAGGTGGATAATGGGCAGCGGCAACAAGACGCTCGCCATTGTCGTATTGCAGCCCCCCTGTCTGCATTGACATAATTCTTGAGAATACATGGTTTACACATTCACAAACAGCTTTTCTGCTTCTGAAATTTCTGTCAAGCATAATTTGAGACGGAAAAACCTTCCCGTCATACATTGGAAGACTTTCTTTTTTCCTTAGAAATATCTCGGGCATTGCCTGACGAAAACCATAAATACTTTGCTTAACGTCACCGACAAAAAAAAGATTGCCTCCTTCTCTTGATATGGCATAAAACAACATATCTTGAGCCTCGTTTGTGTCTTGATACTCGTCTATAAGTATCTCTTTATATTTTTCACTGAGTGCCTTGCTTAATTTCGTCTTCCCGCCCTTGGCGTCAACAAGCAAATCAATACTTTTATGAAGTATATCGCTGAAGCTGTAGCTGTTTTCTTGCTTCTTCATTTCATCTAATTTTTCATAGAAGCTCATCACGGTATTTACAAGCAGCTCAATAGCGCCCTTAAGCGCAAGGACATCCTCACTATGCTCATACTGCAAAGGAAGCTGATAGTCCAAAAAACTATTTATTACATTTTTAACCTTATCACGCTGATTTTTTGCCCTTTCCTTTAAGTCAGGCTCCGCCTCCTTTGTGCCTGAGCCAAGATTTATGAAGCTAAAATCGCGCAATGCGGTAACAACACAATCCCAATCGCGCAATTGAATAAGCTGTTTTATTTTTTTAAGCTGAGAAATATCATTTTTTATAGCGGGGGAATAATTATTAAAAAGCTTTTCGTCCTTTGAAGCTGTTTTTAAAGCCTCTTGACTTAAATAAACGGCATAATCTACAGCCTGCTCGATATACTTCAAAATTATGCCGCCCCATTGTGTTTCTGACAAGGGTTTGTATGGGTCATACATTTCAATTAAGCTTAAAAGCCACTTTTTGGGGAAGGGATAGGACTGAGAATATTTATATAGCTTAATGACGGCGTCAAATAGAGGGCTGTCACCTTTTTCATTCAAAAATAAATCCAAAAGAAGTGAAATATCACCCTCGTCATTTTTATAAAGCTGCTCAAGTACTTCATTGGCGGCAGCCTGCTGAAAACCTATCTCCTCCTGCTCGCTTAGTATACGAAAATCCGGCTGAACATCCGCCAAATGGAAATTTTCTCTGACTAACTTCGAGCAAAAAGAATCCATTGTGCAAATATCCGCGCACGGAAGAAGCAAAAGCTGCTTCTTTACCCTATAATCCCCTGTCTGTGCCACATTTAGCCTTAACTCATCCGCGATTTTATTGCGCATTTCCGCAGCTGCCGCTCTTGTGTAGGTGACTATAAGAAGCTCCTGCGGACTTATATCTTCGGTTTCATCTGAAAGAAGTCTTTTTACCCGATGTGTTAAAACAGCCGTCTTGCCGGAGCCGGCCGCCGCACTAACAAACAGCGTGCCGCCTTTGGATTTGACAGCGTTTTTCTGGTCTTTGGTAAAATCCATCTTTTTAGTCATTTGTATACTCCTTTTCAAGCATTTCAAGCACCTTATCATGGTGATAATTCTTAGTATTCCTGACACGAGCTCCGCTTTCAAATCCGCAAACGAATTTATAATCGCAATAAGAGCATGGTTTCGGATTATCGTTTTCACCATAAGGATATACGGAAATCTCTCCAAGATGAAGTGCCTCAC
>CAZPPO010000081.1:7786-8710 GCA_964588475.1 uncultured Eubacteriales bacterium | reverse complement strand
CGCTATTGCAAGCCCTGCCTCTATATCGCCTCCTACGGTATTTAATATGAGCAACAGACCCTTTATATCCGGATTCTCCTCAACCATAACAATTCTCGGGATAATATGCTCATACTTAGTGGTTTTACTGTTTGGAGGCAGCGTATAATGACCCTCTACCTGTCCTATAATGGTTAAACAATGAATATAGTTACCGTTCTTGTTTACAGTAACACTTCCATCTGAATCGGTTTCAGGGTTTTGCCCGTCTTCATCCGAACCTCCCGAAGGAGCTTCAGGAACAGGCTGTGCGGGGGTTGTAAAGTCATTATAAAAGTTACTCATAAAAATACCTCGTAAATCTGATTAATTAAATGAAGTATTTCCCAAGAAAACAATAATAACCTTATGACAATATATATTAACATATAAATATTAAAAGAGCAATTGCTTAGATTATAATTTTGTCAAATTAGTGAAATTATAGTTGACAAATAGTCAGTATACAGATAGAATAATATTGTTAAAAATATGAACAAGTTAGTTTAAGGAGAGCCTTATGGGACTTACTTTGTGTCAAAAAATAATCAAAAGCCATCTCGTATCCGGTGAAATGAAAGAGGGACAGGAAATCGGGATTAGAATCGACCAAACCCTGACGCAAGATGCCACAGGCACAATGGCGTATCTTGAATTTGAAGCAATCGGGAAAAAGAGAGTCGAAACGGAGCTTTCCGTAGCATACATAGATCACAATACCTTGCAAACTGGCTTTGAGAATGCGGATGACCACCGTTTTATCCAAAGCGTTTGTAAGAAGCGCGGTATCAGATTTTCACGACCGGGAAACGGAATTTGTCATCAGGTCCATTTGGAGCGTTTCGGCTGCCCGGGTAAAACTCTGATAGGTTCGGACAGCCATACACCTACGGGCGGAGGAATAGG
>CAZPPO010000081.1:6488-7776 GCA_964588475.1 uncultured Eubacteriales bacterium | reverse complement strand
CCATCGGGGCGGGCGGTCTTGACGTAGCGGTTGCAATGGGCGGCGGTGCTTATTATCTTCCAATGCCCCAAAGCGTTAAAATAAACCTCACAGGCAAGCTTAATAGCGGCGTGTCCGCCAAGGATGTGATTCTTGAGGTTTTGAGAATAATGTCTGTAAAAGGCGGCATAGGCAAGATTATAGAATACGCGGGCTTTGGTATAAAATCTCTGTCTGTGCCCGAAAGGGCAACCATAACCAATATGGGAGCAGAGCTTGGTGCAACCACCTCTATTTTTCCTTCGGATGAAGTTACTCTTGAGTTTCTTAAAGCGCAAGGCAGAGAAAAGGACTTTTCCTTAATTGTCCCTGACAGCGACGCCCATTATTCAGAAATTATTGATATTGACCTATCCTCTCTATCCCCTCTTGCCGCTATGCCCCATATGCCGGACAATGTAAAAAAGGTGTCCGAAATCGGTGACATTGAGATAAATCAGGTTCTTATAGGCTCCTGTACGAATTCCTCGCTTTTTGATATGCTTAAGGTAACCAAAATCCTAAAAGGGAAAACGGTACACCCGGGTGTAAGTCTTGCTGTTTCACCGGGCTCAAAGCAGGTTCTCAATATGCTTGCCTCGTGCGGCGCCCTGTCTGATATGATAGACGCGGGAGCAAGAATTCTCGAAAGCGCCTGCGGTCCGTGTATAGGTATGGGTCAATCCCCTCAAACGGACGGAGTTTCGCTTCGCACGTTCAACCGCAATTTTGAAGGTCGCAGCGGAACGAAAAGCGGAAAAATATATCTTGTCAGTCCTGAAACGGCAGCCTTTTCGGCAATTGCGGGAGTTCTTATCGACCCCCTTTCACTCTCCCCCGATTTATCTGTTGAAATGCCCGATACTTTTTCTGTAAACGATAATATGATTGAGCTTCCCGCAGGTGAGTCCGAATGCGATAACATAGATATTTATTTCGGTCCCAACATAAAACCGCTTCCGACCTCAGCCCCCGTACCGCCGGAAATAAACGCAACGGCGGTTATTAAGACGGGAGACAACATTACGACAGATCATATAATGCCCGCGGGCGCTAAAATTCTTCCTTACCGCTCAAACATTCCATATCTTTCGCAATTCTGCTTTAGCCAGATAGACCCGAATTTTTCTGAAAACTGTAAAAAAGCCTCTGTTTGTGTTATTATAGGGGGAGAAAACTACGGTCAGGGCTCATCAAGGGAGCATGCCGCTCTTGTCCCTCTTTATCTTGGCGTTAAAGCGGTGATTGTAAAATCATTTGCCAGAATACA
>CAZPPO010000081.1:0-6478 GCA_964588475.1 uncultured Eubacteriales bacterium | reverse complement strand
GCAAATTTAATAAATGCAGGTATTATTCCTCTTACCTTTTCAAATACGGATGATTATAACATGATTGAGACCGGGGATATTTTGAACTTTCCCCGGATAAAAGCGGAAATAGAGGAAGGAAGTCAAATAACAGTGATAAATGCCAATAAGCAAAAAACACTTTTGCTAAGCTGTGATTTATCCGAAAGACAAAGAAGCGTCCTATTAAAAGGTGGACTGCTCGAATATACGAAAGGAATAAAATAAGATGACTCAAATACAAATTAACGATGCGGCGGAGAAATTCAAGTCGCTGCTTAAGGCTCAATCCGAAAGGAATGAAAAAATCAAGGAAACCAGGGACTTTATCGACTATAAAGCTCTTGATAAAATAATAATAGGTATTTGTACCGGAGACGGAATAGGTCCCGTTATAACAGGACAATCCGCAAAGATTTTGGAGTACATTTTAAGCGAAGAAATAAAAAAAGGTAAAATAGAATTCAAATATATCGACGGTCTTACCATTGAAAACAGAATTGCCGTGATGAAGCCGATTCCTGATGATGTTATGCAGGAGCTTAAAAGCTGCCATGTCATCTTAAAGGGACCTACGACGACTCCCCAGGCGGGTGACGGTCTTCCTAATATCGAAAGTGCCAACGTGGCTATGAGAAAGGCTCTTGATCTTTACGCCAATGTCCGCCCTGTCAGAGTACCCGAGCAGGGTATTGACTGGACATTTTTCCGCGAAAACACGGAAGGAGCTTATGCAGTCGGCTCCATGGGAATTAATGTCGATGATGATATAGCTGTTGACTTCGTAGTTACCACCACAGAAGGCACCGAAAGAATAGCAAGACTCGCTTATGATTTTGCCAAAAACAACGGTAAGGAAAGAGTCTCAATTGTAACAAAGGCAAACGTCATAAAAACCACAGACGGTAAATTCCTTGATCTTTGTAAAAAAATCGGCAAGGAATATCCTTGTATTACTACAGACGAGTGGTATATTGACATTATGACCGCAAAGCTTATTGACAAAAAGCGCCGAACCGATTTTAAGGTCTTTATTCTTCCTAATCTCTATGGTGATATCATAACCGATGAGGCTGCCCAATTCCAAGGCGGTGTGGGTACGGCAGGCAGTGCAAATATAGGCAAACGCTATGCAATGTTTGAGGCAATCCACGGCTCTGCGCCGAGAATGGTAAGAGAGGGCAGGGACAAATATGCGGACCCCTGCTCAATGCTGCGTGCCTCTGCAATGCTTTTGTCACATATCGGCTATTTAAGCCAGAGCAGAGCTCTTGAAAAAGCGCTTGATATTTGTATGTTCAAGGAAAAAAGGTATATTATAACCGGACGCGATACAGGCTGTACATGCGAGCAGTTCGGCAAGTATGTAACTGAAACATTAAAATCTGTTTTGGAGTGATTTAAATGAAAAGCAGCGGGCAAAGCATTTCTCCCCAGGTGGTTAAGAGGCTGCCGCGTTATTATCGTTACCTTGAGGATATGCTTGCAGAAGGTCTTATGAGGACATCCTCTAAAGAGCTTTCCGCAAAATCCGGTCTGACCGCTTCACAAATAAGGCAGGATCTGAATTGCTTCGGCGGCTTCGGTCAGCAGGGGTACGGATATAATATTGCCCAGCTTCATAACGAAATAGGTAAAATCCTTGCTTTGGACAAAAAGAATAAAACAATATTGATAGGAGCGGGCAATCTCGGAAGAGCGGTTGCAGCTCATATGGATTTTGCTAAAAAAGGCTTTGTGCTTATAGGAATTTTTGATAAAAACGAAGCGGCTTCCGGTCAACTTATCAACGGAATTCCCATAAGGCATATAAGCGGACTTGAGGATTTCTGCCTTGAAAACAAGCCTGTAGTTGCTGTTTTGTGTGTTCCAAAGGAGAAAGCGCGTGAGCTTACCAAAAGCCTAATACAGCTCGGTATTAAAGGATTTTGGAATTTTACTCATTTTGATATCGTCAATCAATTCCCCCAAATAGCTGTTGAAAACGTTCACCTTAGCGATTCTTTAATGACGCTTTGCTATAAGCTTGACAGACTCGGAGACGAAAAATGAAGAAACTGATGGATATAGATATCGTTGACATAATCCCATTTTCCAAGGGGCTTATAGTCGCGAGAAAAGATGTACTGAAGAACGGTTCCGTAAAGGTTTCGTTTATCGGTTACGATGTTAAGCTCGAAAGAGCTTCACCCGTGACTAAGGGTGTTTATTTGCTCAACAAGTTCGGTCCCTCCTATAAGCCTATTTCCGAACAAATCGGAGACTATGTATCGTGTGATGTGGCAACGCTTCCCAACAAGCATACGGTTATTGTTTATACCTCCGGTGAGGTTGGAATTTTTGATGAAAAAGGGACGTTGTATTGGACGGGTGATATTTTTTATAAGGATTGCCCCGTATGCTCTGCCGCCGTTGAGAATAAATACATATGGTTTGTTGTCCCGGACTTTAACTGTGCCGTTCGCTACTCCCCTTCTGCCCAAAAGATAATCCTAAGAATAGGTGCAGACACCTCTACCGCATTTTCCCGTCCCGTTTCTCTTTCTAATTACGATGACGTTCTTTACATATGTAATTACGGCTCCAATAAAATCAGAACAATTTCCCTAAAGGATTATACCGTTTCCGACTACAAGGTTTTTGAGGAACCGGTGTACAAATATATAAGAACCTGCGACAAGGAGATAGCGGCGCTAAATTCAGGCATTTATGTGTTGTAGTCTAAATTTTTTTCTGTTTACAAAAATATATTTAGTGATATATTTACATTAAGGAGTTGGTCTTTTGAGCGATACATACGGAATATCATGTATAATGGATGAGACAGCAGTTAAGGAAGCTATTAAAAAAATGTCCCGGCAAATCATTAAAAATCATGATAATCTCAATGAGCTTTGTATAATCGGAATCCGTCGCAGAGGTGTTGCCATAGCAAAAAACATCTTTGATGCCATTATAGAATTGAACGGCAAAGAGCCTTTATTGGGTGAGCTTGACGTTACCCTTTACAGGGATGATTTAGCCACTCTTAAAGAACTTCCGGTTTTCTTTTCTACAAATATTCCGTTTGATATTAACGATCAAAAAGTCCTAATTGTGGATGATGTTTTATATACGGGCAGAACCGTTAGAGCCGCTTTGGATGCTCTTTTTCTGCTTGGCAGACCAAGTAAAATCGAGCTTGCGGTGCTTATTGACAGGGGTAACAGGGAATTGCCTATCAAGGCCGATTATATTGGTGAAACAGTCAAGACAACGGATATTGAGTATGTCAGAGTAAAAACGCCTCGTTATGACGGAGAGTCTGCAGTTTATCTGCAAGACCAAAAAAACTCACATACATAATACTAAGAGCAGAGGCACTCTCTGCTTTTATTTATAGAGGAAAGATAGTATTATGAATATTTATAACGCCGAAAATGAATATTTATCGCTTAGGGTAAAACAGCTTGGCGCAGAGCTTAATTCTCTTGTGCTTAAAAGTACGAAATTCGAATATATCTGGCAAGGCAATCCGGATATTTGGTATGGTCAATCCCCCGTTCTTTTCCCGTTTGTGGGAAGACTGCTCGATGACAAATACAGCGTAAACTCAAGGGAATTTACATGCCCTAAGCACGGAGTTGCAAGGAAGAGACCTTTTGAGCTTGTAAGCAGCACAAAATCATCGCTAACCTTTTTACAAACCGAGGACAACGACTCTCTTCTTTTGTACCCCTTTAAGTATAATCTCTTTATAACCTATGAGCTCTTTGGCGAAAAGCTTGTCACAACCTTAAGAGTTGACAATACAAATAGCGGTATTATGTATTTTTCCATAGGAGCGCATCCCGGGTTTAATTGTGACATTGGCGACACTCTGAATTTTAACACGCCGCAGACAGTCTTTACAGAAAGAATTGATGAAATGGGAATATTGACGGGAGAAAAATTCCCCCTCTTAAAAAATGAAAAAGCTCTGACAATAACCGAAAATATTTTTAATAACGATGCGCTGATTATCAGCGGTTTGACTGAAAACACTCTTACCTTGAAAAGCCGGGACAGGTATTTGATTTTCAGTTATTCGGATGCCCCGATTTTAGGCATTTGGGCAAAGCCCAACGCGCCCTATGTTTGCCTTGAGCCCTGGTATGGAGTAAACGATAATTATGATAAGAAAAAAGATATTTCAGAAAAGCGGGGAATACTGAGTCTGAAAGCAAAGGACAGCTTTTCTTTCAGTTGGGAAGCACAGCCCAAAGCTTATTCATAGGTCATTTTCACTTGTTTTTTTTCGCATATTTTTGTTTTAGAGTAACAAAATAACAGTTGACTAAAAACCCGTATTACGATATACTCAAGGTAAAGAGATTGTAAATGAGGTACTCTGATGTCTGATAAAGTCGATTTAAATATTGCCCCGGATCCTGAGGATTACGGCAACGATATAGTAACCGTTCTTGATGAAAACGGAGTCGAGCATGTTTTTGAGGAGCTTGACAGAATTGAAACCGATGAAGGAAAATTTGTTGCTTTAAGTCCTATTTATGATGAGGCTGAGGACTCTCTTTCAGATAGCGGTGAGCTTATAGTGCTTAAAGTCGATGAAGACGAAAACGAGGTTTACCTCGAGCCTATCGAGGATGACGATTTATTCAATAAAATTGGAAATATATTTGAAGAACGCCTTCAGGATTTTTTTGAATTCGAAGATGAAAATGACAAATAATAAAAATAGTCAATCTCCTGCCTTGTTCGATAACTACGGTAAATACTAACCCAACAAGCATTATAAGGGAGCTCGACTCTTTCGACGGATTGCAGACCTCCCGCTTAAAGCGGATGAAGGGAGCGCGAAACCGAAAGGAGAGCACCCACCTGCAATAGCGCAGGTTGTTATTTCACCGTTCCCGGCATGGCGGGAGGCTATAATGAATTAAAGCCACCGATCAGGTGGTTTTTTTTGTATCAAAACCGGTATAATGGAATATATTACTAAAAACGAGGATTTTTTTAAATAAATATCTTGACAAAAAAATCCTGATGTGCAATAATCGAGAAAATCCTAAGGAAAGGATTATACCGATGACTTCTTTGTTTACGATGGTATACGTTATTATCGTCGTTATCGCTCTACTACTAGTAGGCGATGACGTTAATAGTGTTACCTGCAAACAGAAGAATCCCGGTTAATCCTCTAAAAACCGGTTTATTCAACGCCTTGTAGTGTAACAGCTACAGGGCTCTTTTAGTTTTACGCGGTTAACCGCTGAAAATATTTGTAAAAGAACGAAAGGAGGAAAATCATGAAAAGCCGTGTTAAGATTTTTGACACAACGCTCCGAGACGGCGAACAGGCGCCGGGATGCAGTATGAACTTAAAAGAAAAAATAGAGGTAGCGCGCAGGCTAGAGCTACTTAAGGTTGACATTATCGAAGCCGGCTTTGCGATTTCATCTCCGGGTGATTTTGAATCTGTTTCATCGGTATCCGAAATTATTAAGGATTGCAGTGTTGCCTCACTCGCAAGATGCTCTGAAAAGGATATTGATGCCGCATACGAGGCGTTAAAAAAAGCGGTAAATCCCCGAATTCACATATTTATCGCCACGTCCCCTATTCATATGCAATACAAGCTGAGAATGACTCCAAAACAGGTGCTTGAAAAAACATCGGCCATGGTACGTTATGCAAAGAAGCTTTGCTCGGATGTTGAGTTTTCGGCAGAGGATGCAACGAGAAGCGAACCCGAGTTTCTCGCCAAAGTCGTAAGAACGGCAGTTTCGTGCGGCGCTAATGTGATAAACATTCCTGACACCGTCGGATATACAACTCCCGATGAGATGCGCTCGATTATCGAAAGACTGATAATCGATGTTCCCGAGTGTAAGGCTATAGAGCTTTCAGTGCACTGCCATAACGACTTGGGCATGGCAACGGCAAATTCGCTCGCGGGTGTTTTGGGTGGTGCAAGACAAATAGAATGTACAGTTAACGGCTTAGGAGAACGAGCGGGTAACGCTCCCCTTGAAGAAATTGTAATGGCTATGCGCACAAGACCGGACATATACAACGCTGACTCGGCGGTCGATTCAACAAAAATATATTCCGCAAGCAAGACGGTATTCGGAGTTATCGGAAGAACAGCTCCTCTTAACAAACCGATAATCGGTGCCAATGCTTTTGCCCATGAGGCGGGAATACATCAGCACGGAGTTTTGGCAAACAGACAGACCTATGAGATTATGACTCCCGAATCCGTTGGGATTTCTTCAAACAGGATGATTCTCGGCAAGCATTCCGGAAAACATGCCTTCGATGACGCGTTAAAGCAGCTTGGATATAATCTTGCTGCGGATGAACTGAGCAAATGCTTTGACAGGTTCAAGCTTGTTTGTGACAAGAAAAAAACCGTATCTGACAGAGATATCGAAGCTCTTGTAAGAAACAGGGAGCCCGAAACAAATCATCGTTATAT
>CAZPPO010000080.1:0-9018 GCA_964588475.1 uncultured Eubacteriales bacterium | reverse complement strand
ATCCCCTACAAATAATCGGGATGTCGGGGACGCCAAATCGGGATGTCGGGGACGCCAAATTGGGATGTCGAGGACACCAAATTGGGATGTCGGGGACGCCATCCCCTACAAATGAGGTGAAAATGATTAAAAGAAGAAAAAAGAAAAAATCAAGGCTTTGCCCCAATTTATTATTAATACTAGCCGTATTCGGTATTTCCTTGTTCGTTCTTAACAGATTTAAGCTTTTGCCCGGTAAAGCATATTATGCAAAGGATTTTGACATAGATGTTTTACGCAGTACGGTAGATTTTAATGCTAACGGCATAGATGACTATACCGATATACTTAAGGGCGCAAAACATGATGCCGAAAACCATCCGAGCTATGACGGCAGCTATTACGGCAATGGGGGTTACCCGCCCGATAGTATCGGCGTATGTACCGATGTAGTCTGGCGTGCCTTTAAAAATGCGGGTTACTGCCTTCGGGATATGGTAGATAACGATATAAAAGAAAGACCCGACGAATATACCGAAATAACCGTACGGGACAAAAACATTGATTTTCGCAGGGTAGGCAACCTTCGCATTTATTTCGAGAAATATGCAAAAAAGCTTAGCCAAGACCCAAATGATATTGAACAATGGCAGCCGGGCGATATTGTGATATTCGGGAACGATGCTCACATAGGGATAGTCTCCGATAAGCGCGACAAAAATGGCATTGCATATATAATACATAACGCCGGTCAACCAAAAAGGGAAGAGGATTACCTAATAAGAGCTACTGTTACGGGACATTACAGATTTGATGCGTCCTCATATTGCATCGGCTCGTTTGTAAAGTGGTATGAACAGGATTAGGGGGGGACAAGCCCTGTATACGCGTACAGAGTCTTGTCGGTCTTATATGCGGAAGGTCATAAAAAAAGACTGTATGACGCAACAATACAGTCTTATTACCATATGTCTTATAAGCCTTTAACCATCTTTTTATAGTATGGCCACAATCCGCATTTGTCAGGCGTATGCTCGGGAAGCTGCCAAAAGTCATAACCGGGATAATCATTCCCCTCGATTATACCCGGACCGTCCTCGCCTATAAAGATGTCCCAACCGATAAAGCGCATATCTTCTACTACAAGAGCCGCCTTTAAGGCAAGCTCTACAGCCTCTTTAACATACGGCAGCTTATAGCCCATAAGCTTTACTCCCGTATCGGGATGACAGTCATAGGTTACTAAGCTTGAGGTGTGCGCGCACCCGGCGATTGTTTCTGTTTCCCTGTCTATAGGGCAGCAAATGCCGCCGTTTTCGAGATTGTCCACGAATTTTCCGCCGCCGCCGAATTTTGCTGTGGCGTAAACACAGTGTGCGATTCGATCGTCCGTTACAAGCGTGACAATGCGATAGGTGTTTATTGAGTGCGGATAAACAAGGGCTAAATCCTTGTGCTGAACAATAAGCTGTTCAATAAGTCCGAATTTTCCGCTTGATACGTATTCGTAAAAATCTTCTGCAGACTTAAAATCGCTCTTTTTAAGCTTTTCTATTCCTTTGCCGCTTTCCCCGATGTAAGGCTTTGCAAAGATTTCATCCTTATCCTTTATAAAGCTTTCAAATTGCTCGAAGGTTATATTTTTTAAGTCAAGAGCGTCCCTCTTAAGAAAATCTGAGAATATTTTAATAAATTCTCCCTTGTTCTCGAACAGATATGAATGCTCTTGATTATTAAGTGTGCTTATCAGCTTTTTGTTTTTAATTCTTGTAACAAAGGTCTTCCTTTGTCTATGGTTCATATTATAAAAACCAAAAATTAGATAATCATAATACCCGGCCCCGTAAAGCGGCATACAAAGCAGCAGGTCAAAAAAAACAAGAAATTTGTTTTTGCCAGACTTTTCATGTACTCGATCTATGACGCTTGATAATTTCTTGAGTCTGACACCTGAAATTACACGTAAAAAATACTTTATTCTACTCATTCTATCCCTTTATTTCAAATGTTCGTTTTGGCTCGGAGATGTTTGCCAAAATGCTCTTACGAACAATTTCAAGTCCGTAAAGCAGCTTGTCCTCCTCGATTGTAAGGGGAGGCATAATCTTAAGTACAGCATTGTCACGACCCGCGCGCTCGGCTATTACGCCGTTTTCAAAGCAGCTGTTCATTACAGCTTTAGACATTTTATTCCCGCCCAAAGCTGTCATATCTATTCCTAGTATAAGCCCTATGCCTCTTAGCTCAAGCTTGGGACTCAAAGGGAGAATCTCGTTCTCTATATACTCTTTTGCTTTTTCGCCCTTTATTCGCGCTTGATTTTCAACAGAGTTATGAAGCATATATTCAAGACCCGCCTTTGCCGCTACAAAAGCTATCTGATTGCCTCTGAATGTTCCGTTATGCTCGCCCGGGGACCAGATGTCGTATTGCGGCTTTATGAGTGTTAAGGCCAGAGGAAAACCGTAGCCGCCGATTGATTTACTCAGCACCGCTATATCGGGAGCTATTGAGGCACGTTCAAAGGAAAAGAAGGTACCCGTCCTCCCACAGCCGACTTGAATATCATCGATTATAAGCAAAATATCATATTTGTCGCAAAGCTCACGAAGGCGCTTAAGAAAAGCTTCTTCAAAAACGTAAACTCCGCCCTCTGCCTGAACAGTCTCAATGATAATTGCCGCGGGGATATCGGCTCCCGAATGGTCATCGGTTAATAGGTTTTCAATATATTCTATTATATCAAGCTTTGGGTACATATACGCAGCCGGAATAAAGGTGACATTGTTGAGTGCGGTGCCTGCTCCCTGTCTTGAACTTCTGTCGGTTGTCAGCGCGAGAGCTCCGAGCGTCATTCCGTGAAAAGCTCCCATCAGTGCGAAAATTCCACTTCTGTTTTTAACCTTTCTGGCAAGCTTTACGGCGGCTTCAACCGCATTGGTACCTGTGGGACCGGGGAATTGAACCTTATAGTCAAAGCCCCTCGCTGTCAGTATTTCCTTTCCGAAAAACTCAAGAAAGTCGCGTTTTGCGGGAGTGTACATATCAAGCGAATGTATAACCCCGTCATTGGCAATATAGTCAATAACCTTACTTTTTATATAATCGTTGTTATGTCCGTAGTTCAGCGCTCCTGCGCCGCAAAAAAAATCAATATAGCTCTTACCTGTTTCATCAAACAGCTCCGCGTTTTTTGCACGTGCAAAAACCGCAGGGAAGCTGCGGCAGTATGAACGGACATTTGATTCGTACGCTTCAAAAATATCAATATTCATAATAATTCTCCATCAGACAAGCTATAATTATTATACATTGATTGGCAATTATATCAAGGGCTTTGGTAAAAATTCATAGAACTTATTATAAAATAGTTATTAAAAAGTATTGAAATAAAAAAGCTTATACTGTATAATGAATAGCAATATGAAAGGACATTTAGCTCAGTTGGTAGAGCATTCGCTTGACGTGCGAAGGGTCAGCGGTTCGAGTCCGTTAATGTCCACCAAAACAGATGTCAAATATTAGACCTTGATGTTTAATTTGGCATCTTTTTTTATTTTACGAGTTTTTTGAAGTTGTTCTCCATATAATCGAAAAAGGTATTGACAATTTTTTTGTCTTCTTCATTTCCTCTGACACACATTGAAAGTGATAATTCGTTGTTGTAGGAGGTTGCTGATAAAAGCGCATACGGCTTATATTTTACCGCGCCTGTTAAGAAAGCATCGGTAGGCTTATTATTTAAAAGCGCAAGCGCGTCGCCGTCTACGGCTCCAATATTACTCATTCCCAACAAGGGGTTTGAATATCCTATTTTTATTACTTCCTCGGAAGCGGCATAGGGCATTATGCTGTAGCCGAGCTTAAGAAGAGGAAGTCCGTAAAGACCCATAAACTTATCCTGCTTGCTTTTTTCGGAGCTGCGAATAACATAGCTTAAGGTTTCGCTGATATTTCTGCCTTTTCTCGGGGTGCCGCACTGCATAAAGGCTGTGTGATTTGTAAGTCCCTTTGAGCTCATATCCTTGATATATCTTCTTAAATCAACAGCACATGAAACGCTGATAGCCTCATCATCGGCATAGTTTGCCAGCTCATAAATAGAATGAATATACACCGCCGCAAGAACATCATTAACGGTAGCACCCGACCTTTTGCCAGATGCGCGAATGCGGGAAAATTCTTCACTGTCGATTCTTCTGCGAAGGATAAATGACTTATCCTCCTTGCTGTCAGGTGAAAAGGGGAATCTATGAGTATCACGCGAAGAAACATTTTTATACAGCTTTTCGGCTGCCTTTTTATCCATTGGGCTTAAATCCGAATATACCTCGGTATAAGAACGCGAGCCTGTGCGTAGGGCAAGGGGGCTTTTTTGCTGTGTTATATAATCATTGTAATTACTGCACAAGGCGCTTAGGAAGTACTTTAGATCACCGCCGTCCATACACATATGATTTTCAACAATACAAAGAACTGACTTGCCTCCTTCATAAAATACTGCCGCCTTGATTTGAACATTACTTTCGGGCGGAATATACTGTGTAAGAAAATCATCAATTGACTTTTGAATATTGTCAGGCCGAGATACGGTCAGGACATCCTCAATTTTATAATCCTCAACCTTCCAGTATGGATTTATATGATTATTCTTAAAGCTTGAGTGAAGCACAGGCGTTTTTTCAAGGAAGCATATCATAACTGTTTTAAGAGCCTCGGCGTCGATTATGCAATCATAGTGAAGCTCGACATGAACCATTCTGTCATTGAAATCCCGGAACATATAATGCATTTTATCCCAAAGCTCTGCTGTTAATTTTCTTGCCATAAATCGTCAGCCTCCTCTTTTTCTGATATTTTCGAATTTTTGTTAATTGAAAATGCGATTATAATGAAATCCGCCAAAAAGGCGTTTAATATAATAAGCCAGTAAGGGTGCCAGCTTATAAAGCCCAATAGCGATAAAATTACATAAATCAAAGCAGCTGCAAACGGTAAAGTCACAACAAGGTTAATTATCGCAAACCTTTGCCTTGTAAGATAGGCAAGAATTACATCACATATAATCGCTAAGGTTACTCCGGCAAGAAAAACAAGATAGCTCTTATTAATGGTTAACAGAATTTGCATAATTAAAAAAACAAATACTGAACAAAGCATTATTGACGATATTAAACAAGTCCTCGCCGTTTTATAACGGTGCTTTGCCGCAGCGCTTCTCAAAAGCTTCAGCAGAAAAACCACCACAAATAGAATAATCCCGTTTACCATAATAAGCCAGCTTAAAGCCCAAGCCTCGGTATGAAAACTGAACGCGAGAAAAATAAGCGTCAATACAAAGGTATAAAGCAAAAAACCTGTAATCAGATTTAGTCCTTTACGCAGAACAGATTTCCCGCTTTTTTGCTTTTCTTTGTTTTGCTGGAAGTCTTCGGCTAAATTCGGATATTCCTGTGCAATAAGGTCAAGAATAACCTTTTCATCAGAAAGCCCCCTCATCTGAAGCTCGTCTGCACGTGCGCTCATTTTTTCAAGGAGTTTGCCTTTGTAGTGATATAAGGCATCGTTGTTTTTTATACCGGCAAGCGAATTGTCGATATAATCTGATAAACCATTCATCATAATTCCTCCTAAGCTGTAATAATAAAAACATACTATCAAAATATTAAAAAAGTATTAGAAAGAAAAGAAAATAAAAAACAATAACACTATAAAGGAAATCTGAAGGAAAATACACTGCCCTCGTTCAAGCTGCTTTGTACGCTGATACTGCAGCCGTGAAGCAGAGCGATTTGTTTTACTATTGAAAGACCGAGGCCTGTGCCCGATTCCTGTAAAGCATTTGTGCTTGCACGGTAAAATCTTTGCCAAATCTTTTGAATATTCTCTTTTGCAATGCCTATTCCGTCGTCCTTAACCGAAAGAATTGGACCATCTTTTTCGTTTTTAAGAGAAACGGTGACGTTACCGCCTTGCTTTCCGTACTTATATGCATTTTCAAGAAGATTTTGGATAAGTCTTGAAATAAGTATATTATTGTAGTTGACCATTATATTCGGCTCAAGATCAGCTGTAAGACTGATGTCCTTTTCGTCGCTAATTCTAAACTCCTCAATAAGAGAGGAAATAAATTCGCTGAGGTTTGCCCTTTCGAGCTTATATTTTACAGTGCCTTGCTCAAGGCGAGTTATGCTTAAAAGATCTTCTGACAGCTGCAGCATTCTGTTTGCGTTCTTCTCAATAACATTTACGGACGAAATATAATCTTGTTTTGAAATTGCCTTTCTTTTTGTCCGTGAGCATTCCGCAAGTATAACCGTAATCGGAGTTCTAAGCTCATGTGAGGCATCGGAGGTAAACTGCTTTTGACCTTCAAATGAGCTTTCGAGCCTCTCGAACATATTGTCAAAGGTTTTTGCAAGCTTTTTAATTTCTTTTGTGCCGTGTCTCATATTAAGTCGCTTTGTAAGATCGTTTCCGTCGGAGATTTTTTCGGCTGCCGCCATCAGCCTTTCAATAGGCTTGAAGGCACTATACGAAATCAGCCATCCGCCTATTGATGCAAGAATTATCAAAAAGGGCAATACAGTATAAGACAGAGTAAGTATTGTACTCATAAGGGAGGACTCGTTTGAACTGTCAATAACACCTCTGAACCAATAGCCGTTAGCATAGAGGTCATATATATAATATTTCCTTCCTTCTTTTGTTTCTGTGCTAACAATACCGTTTTGAAAATCAGTCTCTAAGCTTGTCGGGAAAGAGCCGACGATAAGCTCTTTGCTTTCATTATAGCAGGAGGTGAACACGCCTTTCCTAAACAGGTCAATGTCCTCTATCTCAAGCTCGTTACTAAAAGCATCCGAGTCGTTCACGTTATCCTTTACTATATTTACAAGTCTTCCTTTGGGATTGTCAGTTATTGCGGCCGAATTGACCGTTAATATTAAAGTTAACGCAGCCGCGGAAAGAATAAGCATCATAATTGTTATAAAAAGGGTTACACGCAGCTTGCCGGACATTATTCTTCACCCCTTAATATCCAGCCTGTGCCCCAGACTGTGTGAATAAGTTTTTTTTCGAAGCCCGAATCGATTTTCTTTCGCAGATAGCTGATATACACATCAACCACATTTGTGCCGCCCTCATAATCAAAATTCCAGCAGTTGTTCTCTATCATATCGCGGGTTAGGACTATTCCCTGATTGCGTATCATATAGGTGAGAAGTGCAAATTCCTTTGCTGACAGAGAAATTGTCTTTCCCGCACGCGAAACTGTTTTTGCGGCGTCATCTACAGCAAGGTCGCCTATTGTGTAGACATTTGTTTTATTAGAGCTGTACTTTCGGGCGATAGCGCGTATAACCGCGCCAAGCTCGTCAAAATCGAAGGGCTTCGTAAGATAGTAGTCAGCGCCGCTGTCAAGTCCCGATATTTTGTCCTCAAGAGTGTCGCGCGCCGTAAGAAATAAAACGGGAGTAAGGTCCCCTTTAGAGCGAAGAGCTCTAACAAGCTCAATACCGTTTTTTCGGGGCATCTGAATATCAAGCACGAGTGCGTCATAATTTGCGCACAGCAAAAAGTCCTCTGCCTGTTCGCCGTCAAAGCAGGAATCCACACTGTAGCCCTCATCCTCAAGGAATTCCTTTATAATTCTGTTTAGGTCGTGCTCGTCCTCAGCTATAAGTATCCTCAAAAAATCACTCCTTACAGGATATAGGATAATGCTAAATTATTAGAAAAGTGTTAACTTGGAATAAATATATCATTAAAGAGGAAATTTCGCAATTTTAATTATATTATTTTTTCTTGATACGAAGGAGTGATTATGTTAAAATGTAAAAGAAACGGAGGGGAAAAAGTGAAAAAGCTTTCTGACTGTTTTATTTTGAACAATGGCAAAGAAATACCCTGCATAGGATTCGGAACGTGGCAGACGCCAAACGGCATAGTCGCAGAGGAAGCTGTTGCACAGGCTATAAAAAAAGGCTATCGGCATATTGATACCGCCGCGGTTTATGCCAATGAGGAGGGTGTTGCAAGCGGGATAAGAAGAAGCAAAATTGAAAGAGAAAAAATTTTTGTTACTACAAAGCTTTGGAATAAGGATAGAGGTTATAACAACACGTTAAAAGCGCTTGAGGATTCTCTGGAACGGCTTAAGCTGGATTATGTTGATTTATATCTTATACATTGGCCGGCCAATAAAAAGCAGTTTGCAAACTGTGACGAAATAAATTCTGAAACATGGAAGGCAATGGAAGCTATATATGAAAGTAAAAAGGCAAAAGCTATAGGTGTCAGCAACTTTCTCGTTCATCACCTTGAAAAGCTGATGGCGGGAGCAAAGATAAAACCAATGGTAAACCAAATAGAATTTCATCCGGGCTATTTACAAGAGGAAACGGTAAACTTTTGTATAAAAAACAATATTTTTGTTGAGGCCTACAGTCCGCTCGGAACGGGCAAGCTTTTAGGCAACAGGGAGCTTAAGGAAATAGCCTCAAGGTACAATAAATCGGTTGCACAGCTTTGTATCAGATTTGCGCTGCAGAAAGGCATTGTGCCGCTTCCGAAGTCTGTAAATCCCGACAGAATCAAAGAAAATGCCGAAGTATTTGATTTTATAATTTCCGATGAGGATATGGTGAAAATTGAAAATGTAAAAAAGCTTTCAAAAGTAGGCTGTCACCCTGATGAAGTAAGCTGGTAAAACAAGTAACAATAAAAAACAAACAAAATGGAGAGCTATTAATGACCGAAACCGAAAGAGCACTAATGATGCCCGAAATGGTAACAGAAGACCTAAGTATGAGAAAATGCAGTCAGAAGGATATCGAAGAGTTTTTCAGGCTTGCCGTAAACCCTAATGTTACAAAATTTGTTCAATGGGAAAATCATAAATCGATAGAGGAGACAACATCCTATGTAGCAAGCCTTGAGGAGGAGTTTTTCAAGGGTGACCGAATGACATGGGCAATTTGCTCAAGGCAAGCGGATACTTTTATGGGACTCATTTCCCTGTCACAAATAAATGAG
>CAZPPO010000079.1:0-9088 GCA_964588475.1 uncultured Eubacteriales bacterium | reverse complement strand
CGGCAATTTTTTGAGCCTTTTTAATTAGGTCGAGCTCTCCTTTGGTTTTAACTTCTCTCAAGGCGGTAATGCATTCGTCAAGAGAACCGTCAGCAACACAACAGATACCCTCAAAATATCCTTTGAGTCTGTTAAAATCGGAAATATAAAGCCTGTTGCTCTCGAACAGAATTCTTTTTATTCCTCTTTCCCTGAAAAAGACCGGAAGCTGCTTTACGGCATTAGTCAATTCTTCAACCGGACACACCGAAACAGTTTTTTTAGCGGCTTCGACATACCTGCTGTCCGTAAAAAATACCGCATCCTCGCTTGTCACAAGCAAAAAGCCGTCACTTGACGGAAAGCGTGTAAAATAGCGCCTGTTTTCGGGTGAGGAAACAATTATTCCGGTATTGTCTCCCAAAAGCTTTTTAAGCTTCCCGTTTATCGACATAATATCCGATCTCCTTGTTAAATTTCTCAAGTAAGGCTTTTTCCTTTTTTCTGATTTCAATAAAATGTTTTTTAAAAAACACCTCCGGCGCCTTTGGGTCAACAAGAAGGGGAACGGCGCCCGCTCTGTTTGCAGCCTCAACATCCGCAAAAATCTGATCTCCCACCATGCCTAATTTTGCCACATCTACACCGAGCCTTTTAGCCGCCTTAAAGATTGCCTTAGGGGACGGCTTCCTTGCCATCGCAATATAGTCAACCCCTAACTTCTTTGCAAGAAAAATCACCCGAAGACCTATTGCGTTTGACAGTATTACTATTGGAATACCGGCAGCTTTAATATTCTCAACCCAATTCCCCGAGTCCTTGAAAAATTTGACTGTTCCGTCATAAACAAGAGTATTATCAAGGTCAACCGCAATACCGTCTACCCCTATTTCTTTCAATATTTCAGGTGTTATTTCGTTTACCGCACGAAACCTGTATCTAATGATATGAAAATCCATACTATATCCTTTGCTTATTTGTTAAAGAAAAGAAGACGGAACCCGAGTCCCGTCTTTCCTGCGTTTTCTGCGCAAAGCACATTAATACTTGCGTTTGCGAGCTGCCTCGGACTTCTTTTTTCTCTTAACAGAAGGCTTTTCATAATGTTCCCTTTTGCGAACCTCCTGAATAACTCCGTCCCTTGAGGTCTGCCTTTTAAATCTTCTCAGAGCGCTGTCGAGCGACTCATTTTCTTTTACCTTAACCTGGCTCATATATATGTTCCCTCCCTCCGACGTGTGTGAAGGTATAATTTCTTGAACTCCATACGATTATATATCAGAACTTTTTTCATGTCAAGGAGAATTTAATATTTCCTTGTGATTCTTAATGTCCGTTATTAAATAACATTGCGCAATGTTGTTGCGCCCGCGAGCATACAAAAAGCGGCGGGCACATGACCCGCCGCGTTAATTGATATTATTTTGCAAGACCGCCTACAGTCAGCATAAATTCCCCTATTTGCGCTCCAAACTCCGGCGCGCCTTCCATAATAAGTCTGCCATTTCGCACAGCCTCAAGCATATCATCAATCGAAAGTAATATGCCAAGAGCGCTGTCAAAGCTGTCAAACTTCATTGTAAAAAACGGCATTGCGCGTTTATATTCTCCCTTACCCGCTTTGCTTTTGCCCGCCTTTACTCTCAAATACGCAGAAACCTCCGGGTACCCTTCAACAGCCCAGGCATAAACTCTGTCGGGACTTTTAAGTGCCCACGCGTGAACTGTCTCATGACCGTTTTTGTTAAGCGCACTGATTCCTGTGGAAAGAAGATAGAAATATAGCTTTACGAGTAGCTTTTTAGTATCCTCATCCTCCGGTACTGCGGTAAGCCCTAACATAGAGGCCATTTTAAGCAAGGATGCCATAAACGCCACAAATTCTTTTGTAGACTTCAAGGCGCCCTTCATTTTTGGAAGCGTTGCCGGCCCTATTTTCCCTTTGAAAAAGGCGTTCATAGCCTCAACGCTCTTAAATTCAAGCTCAACGAACGGCTGCTTGCCTACTCTGTATGCCACCTTGTCAGCGTGAACGAGCCACTCATCGCCGTTTACAACAAAGTGCGTAGCGACCTTGCCCTCCGGAGAATCCGGGTCAAGCGCGCTCACCTGATATACAGCGTGAATCTTCGCAAACTTTTTCTTAAGTGAGGGAATATCGGCAACTATCGTCTTCAAAAGAGGCAGAGCACCGCAAAGAAATATTTTGTTCGAATAGGTTTCATCTCTTGATGCCAAAACAATCAATCCTTTCCTTGTGATATACTCTTAAACCTCGTCGTCCCAATCTTCGTCAAGCTCAAAGTCCATCTTCATAGCTTCTCTGACAGCGTTTATTATCCCGTTTGAGTCTATTCCTATGATGGACATAATATCCTCATGAAGACCAATTGGTGCAAACTGATCCTGAAGTCCTAACTTCTTGAATGCACAGCCCTTGCCGCTTTCAACAACAACCTCAGCTACCGCCGAGCCTAAGCCGCCTAAAACATTATGATCCTCAGCCGTGATAATACGGCGCGTTTCAACCGCGGCCTTAATTATGGCCTCCCTGTCAATAGGCTTAATCGTATGGATATTTAGAACTCTGACCTTCAGTCCGTCCGTTTTCTCAAGAAATTCAGCTGCCTGAAGCGCCTGGAAAACGCACGAGCCCGTAGCTATAACGGTTATATCCGTACCCTCGTGTACGGTTACGGCCTTGCCAATCTCAAAGCCGTAATCAAAATCCTTATAAAGAACTCTGTCAAAGCCTCTGTTGATTCTGATATAGAAAGGACCGAAGGTGTTATAAGCAGCCATAACCGCATTATACGTCTCATATCCGTCGGCAGGGCAAATCACAGTTAAGTTTGGTATAGCGCGTGTAACCGCAAGGTCAACTATAGCATGGTGTGTAGAGCCTGCCTGCCCGAAGGAGGTTCCGGAATGTGTGGCTATTACTTTAGCGTTTACGTTCTGATAGCAAAGGTCCGTGTGCAGCTGGTCTGCTGCACGAAGAGAGGCAAACAAGGAAAAGGTTGAAAGAAACGGGACAAGCCCCGCTCTTGCCATACCCGCAGCAACGCCGAACATATCCTGCTCCGCTATGCCTACATTAAAAAATCTGTCAGGAAATTCCTGCTGGAATTCACCTATTTTAGTTGATTTTGCAAGGTCTGCCGTAAGAGCGACAACCTCGGGATGAGCGCGCCCCAAATCAATAAGCGCCTTCCCGTAAAATTCAGCGGTGGAAAGAGAAGTAGAGTCAACCGCGGTATATGTCATTCCTCCTGCCATATTACGCACCCTCCTTTTCAGCGCGTTCTACGCGCTTCTTATATGTCTTTTCGAGCTCGCTCTTTGCATTTTCATATTTTCCTTCGTCAAACGCGCCGTAGTGCCATCTGTAATCATCCTCTATGAACTCTATGCCGCAGCCCTTCTTTGTATTTGCAACTATCATAACGGGCTTATCGGTCTTGTTTTCATAGGCAAAGTCAACTGCCTCGCAAATTTCTTTTATGTTGTTCCCGTCAATCTCCTTGACCGTAAATCCAAAAGCAGCCCACTTATCAACGAAGGGCTCGAGGCTCATTACATCCTCTGTTCTGCCGTCAATCATGCACTTGTTTCTGTCAACAAAGCTTATTAGATTTGTTACTTTATAGTGCGCGGCGGTCATGGCCGCTTCCCAATTGGAGCCCTCGTCACATTCGCCGTCCCCGAGAATGCAAAAGGTTTTATAATCCTTTTTCAGTACTCTTGCCGCAAGAGCTGTTCCGACGGCTATCGAAAGCCCGTGTCCCAAAGAGCCGGTCGAAGCATCAACTCCTACAACCTTGTTTGAGTCAAGGTGAATACCCATCTTCGAATTGGTAAGGTTAAAGGTTTTAAGCTGCTCCTTGTCATTGAAGCCTAAATCGCAAAGCAACGGAGCATAAGCTATTCCGGCGTGACCCTTGCTTAGGATAAGTCTGTCTCTGTCCTCCCATTGGGGATTGTTGACCTTAATCTTCATATACTTGTGATACAACACGGTCAAAATGTCTAAAACCGACAGTCCTCCTCCGATATGACCGCTGCCTGCCCAAAAAGTTGTGTCAAGCGTGAGCCTGCGAAGCTCGTCTGCCTTCTTTTCAAGGGAGAGCCACTCGGCTTTTGATAATGGCATAAGTTTTCCTCCTTTTAGCTTTTAGCTTATTACATCTCGGGATGCTTTTTCTTAACAGCTTTAAACGCGTCCTCGGCTATCTCTATTGACTTGTTAATATCCTCGTCTGTAAGAGCCGCATTAATGAAATGGTTATGGTGGTTTGTGATGAAAATGCCTCTCTTTACACATTCTTGAACCCAGTCCTGGTGTAAAAACAAACTGTCGTCATTTGCTGTTCTTAGGTAAAAAAGAGCGGGCTCTCCTGATACGACAAGATCAAAGCCGTTATTCTTTGCCGCCGCCTTAAACCCTTCCGTAAGCTTTAGTCCCTTCTCACGGAACATCTTTGGCGCGTCAAGTCTCTTAAGCTTATTGATGCATACAACAGCCGCTGCAAAGGGAACGGCACTGAGCCAATAGCTGCCCGTATACGACAGGGCGCTCATAGAAGATTTTATAAACTCTTTGCCGCAAAGGCACGAAACATTCCAGCCGTTTGCAAGGGCCTTGCAAAAGCAGATAAGGTCTGCTTCAAAGCCGTAGTAATGGTCGCTTCCCGCAAGGTCAAGCCTGAAGCCGCAACGAACATCGTCTACAATTAGAACAATTTCCTTGTCTGTACAAAGCTTCCTTACCTTCTGCCAATAGCCGTCTGCAGGAAGCTGATTATCGGCAAAGTTGCCGTGCAAATACGGAGTAGATATAAATGCGGCGATTTCTCCCTCGTTAGCCGCTACAAGCTTTTCGAGAGCTTCAAAATCATTCCAATCCACATAAAGGTTGTTGGAGACATCCTCGGGAATTATACCGGGATAGTCAACCTTCTGCGTCCAGGGCGCCACACCGTGATAATAGCCGTTAACAAAAATTATCTTCTTTTTATGCGTATGAGCGCGCGCCGCCATGACAGCGGCAGTCGTTACGTCATTTCCGTTCTTTGCGAAAAACGCCCAATCTGCCGAAGCCACCGTGTCAACCATCAGCTCGGCAAGCTCTATCATCTTTATTGACGGAGAAGTCGTGCAATTTGCAATCCTTGACTGCTCTATTGCCGCAGCGTCAACCTCCTCGTCACAGTATCCAAGCACATTAGGGCCATATGCACACATATAGTCGATATAATCGTTGCCGTCAACATCGATAAAGTGAGAGCCCTTTGCGCTTGCCCCGAACAGCGGGAAAGAGGATACGGGAATCATACACCCCTCGGCAGGTCCCAAATGACCGTATACGCCGGAGGGTACAACCTTTGCCGCTCTTTCAAAATACTCGCGGCTCTTGTTATGCTTATAAATTTTTATTGCCATTTTAAATCCTCCTTAAGCTAAATACAAGGCGACGCGGTCGAGCAACCTGTTTAGATTGTCAATCATTGAAATCATACCGCCCATTCTAATGCTGCCGTTACCTATACACGCTACGGCGTTAATGTTTCCGTCAAATAAATCGCGGGCAAGCCTCATGCTGTCAAACTCCATAACGGCGCGCGGATTTTCCGACGGCTTTTTAATCGCAATAACGCGGTGATCCTTTACTCGCAGTGTTGTTGCGGGTCCATCCTTTATCATAATCGCTATATCGCCGTCAACAATATGACTTGCTGAAAATTTACCGATTTCATCGTTATTGGCTATCTGAGCTACCGCAACCGTTATTGTGTAGAGCATCAGAGAAGTGCTTGCGGCAAAAAACTCTTCGTCCTCTAAGGCCTCGGGTTCGGGACGCATATATTTAGTAAGGATATTTGTGAGCTGAGTAAATTCGTTTAACAAGAATTTAATCTTAGTAAACCCCTTTGAGGGAATAGGTGTAACGGTACCGTCAATAAGTCCGTTAAATTTTTCGGGTGAGGAAAACGGAAGCTTAATATCGCATTTATCCGCTCCCTGCTCCATTCGGCATTTACCGTTTTTAAAATAGAGCGTGGCAGCAGGACCTCCCTTAACCTCTAACCCGATGGAAACAGGTTTTTTTCCTTTAAGCACGCTTGCAGCCTCGGGAACCAGCTCACACAGGTTCTCAAGGGTGCCCAGAACCGCGTACATATTGATATAAGCCAATGTTTTTTTATCAGTCACGAAAGCATCCTCCTATTAAAATTATTTTTTTAATTATACCAAAATAAACCTTTGAAGTCAAACTATTATTGGGTGATTTTTTCTAATTTTCTTTATATCAGCTTAATAATTTTATTAACCGTTGACAATATATTTTGTAATGTAGTATAATATATGTGAATTTATGTTCACTTAGGAGGATGAATTATGGACACAAGATTTGCTATTTCAAAATACCACGATGCAAAAGCAATCACAAAGCAGCTTGATGAGCTCATATCAAAGCCGATTTATACGATTAATCCGGAGGCTCTTGCAGATTACGAGGAAAACTATTATGCGAAAAAATGTCAGAAAAGCAAGGCAATGATTGAAGAGGCGAGGACTGTTATCCCGGGCGGAGTCCAGCATAACCTTGCGTTTAACTACCCCTTCCCGCTTGTATTTACAAAGGCCGAGGGAATGAAGCTTTATGATATTGACGGCAACGAGTATTTTGATTTCCTGCAGGCGGGCGGCCCAACCGTTTTGGGCTCAAATCCTATAGAAGTAAGAGAGAAGGTGATTGATCTATTAAATACCTGCGGTCCTTCAACCGGGCTTTTTCACGAATACGAGTATAAGCTCGCAAAAAAAATCTCCGACAGTATAGAAACCGTTCAGATGTTTCGTATGCTCGGCTCGGGTACCGAGGCTTGCATGGCGGCTGTACGGGTAGCAAGGCTTGCTACAAAAAACAAGAATATTGTAAAAATGGGCGGAGCCTACCACGGCTGGAGCGATCAGCTCGGCTACGGTATCCGTATTCCCGGCTCAAAATTTACACAGGCAAACGGCGTGCCTCTTTATATATTCAGACACACTCAGGAATTTTTCCCGAATGATCTTGACAGTCTTGAAAGAGTTCTTCGTATTAATCAGTTTAGAGGCGGTACCGCTGCCGTGTTTATTGAACCCGTCGGTCCCGAAAGCGGTACAAGACCCCTTGACTTTGACTTTAACAAGGGTGTTGAAAGGCTCTGCCGAAAATACGGCGCTTTGCTGATTTTCGATGAGGTTGTAACGGGCTTTCGCATTGGTATGGCAGGAGCACAGGGCTATTACGGCGTATCACCAGACCTTACGATTTTCGGCAAGGTCGTTGCAGGCGGTTATCCCGGCGCAGGCGGACTTGGCGGAAAAAGAGAATATATGAAATATCTTGGCGCCGGTCTGGATGGAACCGCAAAGGTAAAAAAAGCTCTTATCGGCGGAACATTGGCAGCTACACCGATTTCGTGCGTTGCGGGTTACTATACTCTCGAAGAAATTGAAAAACAAAACGCCTGTCAAAGGGCGGGCGAGATGGGAGACAGGCTCACGACAGGGCTTCAAAAAATAATCAAGAAATACAATCTTCCCTTTGTAGCCTTTAATCAGGGTTCCATTTGCCATATGGAAACAGTAGGAACAATGCACTTTTCAATTAATTGGCATAAATTGTGGACTGTTCCTAATGTACTTTCAGCTACAAGTGAAAGAAAAAAGGAAATGGAGCACATGGGAGCCGCTTATATGGCAGAGGGTCTTGTTACGCTTGCCGGCAGTCGTCTTTATACGAGTGCCGCCTATACTCCAAAGCTTATTGATGAGGCTTTGAACCGTTTTGACAGGGTGTTTTCTAAGATTGTCGTAAAGGCTTAATAAGGAGAAAATTATGGATACAGCCAAGGCAAAGGAGCTTGTCATAGAAGCAGGAAAAAGACTTGTAAAAACAGGTCTTATCGCAAGAACATGGGGTAACGTAAGCTGCCGTGTCAGCGACACTCATTTTGTAATAACACCAAGCGGGAGAGCGTACGACACACTGACCGCAGAGGAAATAGTCCTGGTGAAAATTGATGATTTAACCTACGAGGGCGATATAAAGCCCTCCTCTGAAAAAGGTATCCACGCCGCCTGCTATCGTCTGAGAAAAGATGTTGGCTTCGTAATTCACACGCACCAAGCCTACGCATCCGTGGTCAGTGCGCTCAAGACGGATATCAACCGTGTTCCGGATTTTGCGCGCGATATCATTGGAACTGATATTCCTTGTGCCCAATACGGTTTACCCGGAACGGGAAAACTGAAAAAGGGAGTCGCAAACGCCTTAAATCGTTCCGACTCCAATGCTGTTATTATGGCTCATCACGGTGCCCTGTGCCTCGGAGCCGGCCTTGAGGAAGCTTTCGCGGTTGCCAAGACGCTTGAAGCTGTATGCGAAGGCTTCCTTGCAGACAGATGCCTGCAATTAACGGGAAGCGTCTGCGACGGTTTTGGCTCGGTTAGGGATTATATTTCCGATGTTTTTACCCAGAGGCAGGGCTACAAAAAGGCTCCTTCCTTGTCTGGAGCAACAAGTAAAAGAACGGGTGAGCTCGTTTCATTTGAGGACTTCGGCAACGACACCGCGATTGTTGACATTAAAAGCGGCGCTCTTATCGGCGGCAGGGATGTGCCGGACACCGCAGCCTTGCATCTTTCCATTTATAAAAGCCGCAAGGATATTAACAATATAATTCACTCCCAAAACGAGGATGCTGTCGTAGCTTCACAAAGCGGCAAAAAGCTTTTGCCGTTGCTTGACGACTTTGCGCAGCTTATTGGTCCGTCATTAAAATGCGCTATGTTTGACCCGAATAACACGCTTAAGTCCTCGAAAAGGGTAGTAAAAAAACTTAGAGGCAGGAACGCTGTTTTGCTCAAGGATAACGGGGCTGTTTGCTGTGCCGCCTCAAAAAGTGATGCCCTTGCCGTTGAAATGGTCGTTGATAAAGGCTGCAAAACATTTATTGGGGCAAATCTTTACGTTAAAGCCAAACCGATTAACCCGATTGAAACACGACTGATGCGTTTTATTTATAACAAAAAATACTCTAAACAGGCAGATAAATAA
>CAZPPO010000078.1:0-9100 GCA_964588475.1 uncultured Eubacteriales bacterium | reverse complement strand
AAGCGCGTGCCAAAGCTCCTGGTCCGTTGCATCCTCTTTACCGTATCTTAAATTGTCGGCTATAGTGCCGCTGAACAAAAATACTTCTTGTGGAATAAAGCCAATTTTTGCCCGAAGCGTGCTCTGTCGCATATCTCTGATGTCTACTCCGTCAATGAGCACCGCGCCGTCCGTTACATCGTAAAAACGTGGTATCAGGTTAATTATGGTTGATTTTCCTGAGCCTGTGCCGCCTATTATCGCCGTGACCTCTCCGGCACTTGCCGAAAAGCTGATACCGTCAAGCACGGATACAAAGCCCTCGTCTCCGGTATATCCGAAGCTGACGTTCCGAAATTCGAGACTACCCTTTAGCTCTCCCCCGTCCTTATCAGACGCAGATTCTTTAATATCGGGTACTACATCGAGCACCTCGGATATCCTTACGGCGGAAATCCTTGCTCTTGGTATCATTATAAACATTGCGGCACCGGTAGAAAGAGCGAGCACGATAAATATAAGATAGAGTATAAACGCCTGAAGGTCACCTACGGTGTTTGCTACCTCAACAGGGTCCGTAAGAACCTGTATCTGCTTACCGCCGATGTATACAAGACCTATTACTATCGAGAAAATAAATAGTGTGATAATCGGTATAAGGGATGCAAAGGTTCTGTTGATTTTTAAGGCAACCTCCGTCAGTTCAAAATTAGCCTTATTAAATCTTTCAAACTCATATTTTTTCCTGCCGAAGGCTCGCGTTACGCGAATCCCGTTTATGCCCTCGCGTATAATAAGATTGAGCTTGTCCGTCTTAGCTTGGACTATCTTAAACTTAGGGATAATCTTCTTGGCTACAAAAAAAGCTATCAGCGCAATAACAGGAGCTATCGCAAAGATAATAAGCGAAAGCGTCGGGTCCATAATTACCGCCATAATAGAGCCGCCCGCGAGCATTACGGGAACGGTGACGACGGATTTTAACAGCATAAGCGTCATATCCTGAACGTGTCGTATGTCATTTGTAGAGCGCGTTATAAGAGACGGGACACCGATTTTATCCAAATCAGACTGTGAGAAGCTTTCGATTTTAAAAAATACCTCGTGGCGCAGTATCCTTGAAAATCCTGCCGAAACACTGCTCGAGCAATAGCTTGACGCAATAGATATACCCATGTTCAAAGCGGATATAACAAGCATCAGCGAGCCGATTTTGATAATAAAACCGACATCACCGTTTGTTATACCTTTATTTATGATTTCAGACATAAGAAAGGGAAGCGCAAGAGTAAGGATGTTGTTGATAAATACAAGAAATATCGTGAACATCGCAAATCTCTTGTGAGGTTTCAAGTACTTTAACAGCCTTATCACGGTATCATTCTCCCAGATATCTTTACCAAACTTAATATTATCATTATTTACAGGTTTTAGCAACCGCATAATTATTAAAAATCATTAATTATTTTTATAATCAGTAAAATTATATAGTTAGAAAACAATAAAACTTCCTGCCGGTTTCAAACAGGGATGAATTTTTTATTTTATTTTTATGCATAAGTGTTTGAGGTCCCCCACCCCGGTGCAAGTGCCAATCATTTTGCACGCAAGCTTTACTGCAGAGTCGGGTTTGCGGTTATACTGCCATCCGACAATTCGATAATATGCGAACAATTTGCCGCTATCTCCTTATCATGTGTAATAATGATCACCGTTTTCCCCTGTTTATTCAATGATGACAGCAGCAAAAATACTTCCTCACCCGTCTTGGTGTCAAGTGTGCCTGTCGGCTCATCCGCGAATATCACGCATGGGTCATTTACAATAGCTCTCGCGATAGCGACACGCTGTTTTTCGCCGCCGGAAAGCGTTGTTATACACTTTTCCTCATATCCTGAAAGTAATACGCTTTTTAAGGCTCTTTTCACAAGGGATTTTCGTTCGCGCTTTTTTATCCCTGCTAAAATCAGAGGTATTTCTATGTTCTCGTATACTGAAAACGAGGGAACTAGGGCAAAGTCCTGAAATACAATGCCGAACTGTTTGTTGCGTATTTTCGCTTTTTCTCTGTCGGAAATCGACGATATATCCTGCCCGCTAAAAAAATACTGACCGCCTCTATCAAACGAATCAATACAGGCAAGAATATGAAGAAGCGTTGATTTTCCGGCGCCCGACTTTCCGACGACAGCAATCATATCGCCGCCTGCAACTTTAAAAGAGATATCGTTCAGAGCTTTAAATTCATTCGGCTTTCCCTGAAAAAATGTTTTAGAAATATTTTTGATTTCAAACATACAATCACCTTTTCTGTTCAATCCTATATCTTGCGCAGCTTGTTCAGGGATTCTTTTTTCACAAGATTTAAGGGCGCAAGAGAAACAAGAAACACGAGCGGTATTGATATGGCAACCGGCAAAAGATAACTTATGAAATTAATATTAAAAAATAGCCATGACAGTGATTCAAAAACATTTGAAAGTAAAAGCAATATCCAGATAATAATACATGCCGCCGTATTTATTATTGCGAGATAACAGCGAACAATATTTCTAATGTCTCTTTTTGAACAACCTAACACTCCGTACAATGCCAAGGTCTTGAGTTGTCTTGAAATATTGATCACAGATACAGAATATAAGCTTGTTGTCCCAACAATCAGCAAAAAGATAAAAGACGGAAGATACCGAGAAACCGCAATTTTATTTGTCTCTTTGTTGTTTTTGACAATATCATCCGAAAAAGCCGCAACGCCGAAGCTGTTAAGTAATGAATAATTATAATCCAAGTCTTCTTTTGAAATATTATCAGAAAACAGGATGCTTCCGCTTTTGAAAGAGTTGTACTTGATATCCTTACCGATAAATTTTTCATAATCCTCAAGAAAGGCGATGGACGGAAAATATTGATCGAATTTTTTTACGCTTTCATATGTTTCAACAATATCGGCACTTGAAATATATGTACCCGCCGTTGTTGACGAAAGATACTTAAACGACTTTTTAACGATGCCAACCACCTTAACTTTTACAGTTCTCCACTCATTATCAACATTGCATGCGGCATCGTAATAACCGTTTAGCTTGAAACTTCTGTTATTGGTAATTACGCGTATCACACCTTCCTCATAATCTGAAAACCCGTAAGCGCCACCGTATTTCATATCGTCTTTAATTCGTTTTAAAAATTTTTCCGACTGTAAATTGGCGGTTGAATTTTTTCCGATGTCAGTAAATCTGATATGTACGGTTTCTTCCTGCAAAACAGCATCAACATTCCTAAGCGAATCCTCAAAAATAATTGTGCTGGTATTATCATCGCTTTTTACAAGACCTCCCGAAAGCATCCTCGGATCAATTGCTGAAAAATAACAATAATTTGCCTTCAGCAGTTCGCTCATGCCGACGGATGAGGCGCGGACGAGGAAAATGGTTGAAAGCATACACTCCAAAAGGAAAAAGCTTACAACAATCTGCAGGACAAGAATAATGTGCAGTAAAAGGTGATTATATACGAGTCTTTGCGCAAGCTGAAAAATATACATATCACATTTCACCTTTGCAAATAAGTTCTCTTATAGATCGGGTCGAAAATTGCACAGATGCTGCTATAACCGGCGCAATGCTGAAAATGAGGCATATCAAGCCCGCAATTATAAAATCGTTCGTTGAAAATCGAGGGTTGTCAAAAAGCATATCGACTAATCCATACCGAAAAACAAGCGTACCAATGGTGAAGGAGATTACACAATAAATAAAGCTCTCGGCAAACAGCTCGGTTTTCATTCTCAAAGCGGACGCTCCGCAACTCATATAAACGGCATAATACAACTTCCGTTTCTCGGTTACAAAATGAAAAAGATAAGAGATATTGAATACAACAAGAAAAAACACAGCCGCCACTAAAAGAGTCTTCATGTCAAATGCGTATTCAGATGACATATCCCTTTTTGACGGTTCTATAATAAAGCCGCCCGGCAAAAGTCCTGAAAGCCACAATGAAATTGAGGTTATCTCTCCTTTACTCGGAATAGCTTGCATCGTAATATTGATTGATGATATTCCCGTTTCATTTTGCAAAGATTGATACGGTATTTCAGTGTAGTTTCCGCTTCTTACGCCGCAGACAGTGTATCTCTTTCCTCCAATATCGACCTCGTCGCCAATGTTTACACCTTTTTCCACCGAAAGCGTACCGGATATTACCGCATCCTGCACGAAAGAAATCTCATTTCCGAAAGTGACGATCTGGTCTTGCCCAAACAAATAAGCCCGTGTCTCGTTTTCACCGTCACCGTTCAACGAAAGATAACAGGTTAAAATTTTTAATTCACTGTTTTCTTCAATTCTGCGGATGATATCCGTTATATCGGAAAGAACCAAATTTCCGCCCGGCACAAGCGAAAAGCTTGCCACGCCTTTACTGTAAACCGCTCTTTCTATCGCACCTTCACGGAACTCGAAATATGTATACTCGATTGCAACGACCGATACAACCTGTAATAAAATGAAAATTGTAAACAGAAAAGCCGAACCGCATATAAAACGCTTAATACAGGTGAAAAGTATCTCATCGCCTCCTAACAATTTATTCTACCTTTTCGTTTTAATTAACGCAACTACCTTTTTCGCCGCTAAAATAATATATGCGAGCGCCAGTAAAACCACGCCCCATAAATACATCGGCAGGACATGTAACAGTTCGTTAAACGTTGTGCCATATGTAACCGATATACTGTTCAAGGTTACTATTTCGCCGCCGTTTAAGGCAATTGTCTTTTTTTCCTCCTCCCCCAAAAAGTCTTTAAAGCTTATCTGCGCAAAAAGCTTTATATCCTTTGACAGCGCATCGTTGGGGGAGATTTCATAAGTGTAGTAAGATGAAACATCGAAAGTGTAAATCATTTCTTTCTCAAAAATAAAGGAATACATATTGATAATTGAAACCTGCTTGTTACAGTACAGAGGGTTTCCGGGAATAAAAGCCCCCTTTTCCGCTATTCCTACAACTTTTGCTTTAACAACGGGCTGTTTGAACTCATCGTCCAGACCGTTAACAGCAAGATAGCAAAAATCGCCTATATTCATACCCAGCCCTTCTGTTACTAGTATTTCCATAGGTTCTGTACTTGTTTTATTATAATCAATCATCCGACCCTCTTTCAGTACGACGGTATGATCGTCAGCATATTTTTCAGTAAGCTCAAAGCCGGCAACGTCTAAAAGTATTTCTCCGTTTTTTATTTTCGCATATTTTTGTTCTTTATTATCCTCGACTTTTATATATTCAATATCGGGTTCACTGTCACAGCGATAAGCGGCCGTTATCGGCTCGGACGCAAGAAAAGCCGTGCTGTAATTCAGTTTGCTTTCTAAGGTCTTGAGCGCCGCCTCACAGGATGCTCTGTTCGGAAACTCTGCAATCACGGGTCTAGAAGGTGCTGAAGGGTCACTGTATGAATTTGGATAATGGGCGGTATGAAGGGATTTTTCTATTTGTATTAACCGTAATCCTCTAAATACAGCCGCTGAAGGAATTGCTAATATTGCGGCGGAAAGAACTATAAGAGTAATGACTTTGATTTTCGTTTTCATGTAAGTCTCCTTAAGTAATGAACGAAAGATAGTGTTTTATAGAATAGCGTTCCCTGGTTAAGAATTTCTAATTTAATTTACTGATAAATGCGTGAGTGTTCCTTTATTTCTCCTGTTGATTCAATTATAATTAAATCATGCTGTGAGAATACCGGAGTAAAAAGCACCGGGTTTACCGATGCCTCAACCGTCGCCAATGTTGAATTACTTTTTGTGTCTGATTTCCACGTTTGGTTGGCATTTTTAATAGCAACATACGCTTCCTTGTATGTGTTTGATGCCAATGCACCGTTTGCTCTTGTTCGCGCATAATTGGTAGATTGAAGCGAAATAGTGGTGCTACCGATGTTCTGGCAGGTAAAAGATGTGTTATATGATGTAATAAAAGCAAACGTATTACTCTCGCAATATGTATATCTGAGCATGTTTTTCGGCAATGTACCAGACGTGGCGGACACTGCTTGCAACGTTACAATAACTGTGATAACAGACAGAAGAACAATTAAAAATCTTTTCTTAGTTCTTAACATTATGTTTTAACCTCCCAACATAACCATGGAACACTAAAATAAATATCATATAATATATCATAATTTAATTGCCAATGTTGCTTATGTATGCAATTATTTTATAAATTAATTACTAATATCCTTTTTTTCATCTTAAAAACCTCTTAAAAAAGTGAGTATGTAGCCAAATTACTATATTCATTTAAATAAAAGCTTTAATGCTATTTTTATTTTGTTTACCATGTGTAGGTTGTCCAAATCTGTAAGTTAAATGACTTAGTTATATATTTAATACATTGGAATCACCTTTTCTGCTATTAAGCTTTATTTCATTAATAATATCATACTATTCCTACTATGTAAACTTATTCCTATATTAGCATCTGTTAAGTAGTGTAGGATTACAATTTATTGTTAGACTCGGCAAAAAAGTAGTAATAAAAATACAATGAGCTACGACGGCGATTAATTCGAAAAGTCGTAGCTTTATTTTTAATATTGAACCATTTTTATGAATAGACTGTACAAGACGATTTTTGGGGATGATTATTTGAGCTATCACAATGTAAGCGCGAGGCAGGCTATTTTGAGCCTTTCCTCGTCAGCTCAGGGACTCGATATTAGGGAAGCACAAAAGAGACTGCGTGAAAATGGAAAAAACGAAATCAAGGGAGCAAAGGAAAAAAATCTGCTTCAAAGGTTTTTCTCACAGCTTTATGATTTTTCGATAATTATACTGATTATAGCGGCAGTTGTATCTTATTTTGTGTCATTTCTGTCGGGAGAGCCTGATTTAACCGATACGGTTGTTATACTTGTTATTGTAGTCTTAAACGCGATTATCGGCGTTGTTGAGGAAAGTAAGGCACAAAAAGCTCTTGATGCCCTGAAAAAACTAAATGCGCCCGCAGCGGTTGTTAGGAGAAACGGAAAACTGCAAAAAATATCGGCAAGCGAATTAGTACAGGGAGATATATTGATACTTCGTGCCGGAGATGTTGTTTCCGCGGATGCCCGCCTTATTGCTTCAACACAGCTGAAAACCGATGAGAGTACCTTAACGGGAGAATCAATGCCCTGCCAAAAGGAGGCGTCTGCCGTTTTACCCGAAAACACAAACACGGCAGACATAAGAAATACGGTTTTTTCCTCAACGCTCGTCACATCTGGTCACGGCGAGGCGGTGGTTACCGCCACGGGGATGAGTACACAAATCGGTAAAATAGCAAATATGCTTACCAATCAAAAGAACGAAGATACTCCCCTGCAGAAAAGGCTTGCAAAATTATCAAAGCTATTAGGCTCAGGGGCTTTAGCCGTATGCGCGGTAATTTTCGTACTCGCTTTAATCAGAAAATCATCCGCACCTGATGCTTTTATGACCGCCGTAAGCCTTGCGGTAGCCGCAATCCCCGAGGGGCTTCCCGCCATTGTGACTATTGTTTTGTCTCTTGGCGTAGGTAAGCTCTCAAAGAACAACGCCATAGTGCGCAGACTGCCCAGTATAGAAACTCTCGGCAGCGCCTCCGTTATATGTTCAGACAAAACGGGAACGCTGACCCAAAACAAAATGACCGTAACAAGAGTGTATATACCGGGTAAAAGCGAACTGGACGCATCATCGCCTTTTGCTGAAAGCCTTTATTTATACGCCTCGCTTTGCTGTAATTCTACCGTTGAAAGGAAATTCGGCAAAATGACGGCTGTCGGCGAGCCAACGGATAATGCGATTATCAACGCTTTTTTGAATACGAAGCAGAAGTATTCAGACCTCGAAAAACGGTACCCGAGAATAAAGGAAACCCCCTTTTCAAGCGTAACGAAAAGGATGACCACCGTACATAAAACCGAAAACGGCTTAATTCAGGTAACGAAGGGTGCGCCTGATATCATTATTCCTAAGTGCGAGCAGTATTTAAGTGGTGATAAGGAATTGCCCTTCGGCAATAATATGAAAAAAATAGCGTTGAACGTGAACTCAAGTATGGCAAATAACGCGCTGCGTGTAATCGCAGTATCCATAAAACAGATACAGCCGCTGCAGGACATATCCGTCGACAAGATGACGTTCTTAGGGCTTATAGGCATTGAGGACCCTATTAGACCTGAAGCGGTAAAGGCTGTAAACACCTGCAAAAAGGCCGGAATTACGCCGGTTATGATAACAGGCGACCATGCCCTGACGGCAATAGCGACCGCAAAAAAGCTCGGCATTTATACTGAAGGCTCGTCTGTGATAACCGGAGAAGAGCTCGAAAAAATGAGCGACGACGAGCTTATAAGGTCCGTTCGCTCCTGCGGCGTTTTTGCAAGAGTGACGCCCGAGCATAAGGTAAAAATCGTTGATGCATACAAACATAACGGAGAAATCGTCGCAATGACAGGCGACGGCGTAAACGATGCTCCCGCCCTGAAGCGTGCCGATATAGGCTGCGCTATGGGTAAAAACGGTACCGAGGTAGCAAAAAACGCTTCAGACCTTGTTTTATCAGACGACAATTTTGCGACTATTGTAAATGCGGTAGAAATCGGAAGAGGTCTTTTTGACAATATAAAGAAGTCTGTACGTTTTCTTCTCTCAAGCAATATTGGTGAAATACTTCTTGTATTTACGGCGTTTCTTGTAGGATACTGCGCGCCTTTGCTTCCTATACAATTGCTTTGGATTAACTTAGTTACAGACTCGCTTCCAGCAATGGCGTTAGGCATGGAAAAACCGGAAAAGAACATTATGACGAGAAAACCGCTTGCGAAAGAAAAGGGGTTCATTACAAAAACCGAGGGCTTTGATATAGCCTTAGAGGGTATGCTTTTTGGCGCTCTGTCGCTTTTTGCGTTTATAATCGGAATAACACATTATTCAATAGATACAGGACGCACAATGGCATTTTGTACGCTTAGCTTTTTAGAGCTTTTTCATGCCTTCAATGTACGCAGTACACAATCAATATTTAAAATATCACCGTTCGAGAATATCAATCTGTTTTTCGGTACAATAATATGTATGTTTCTTCAAAT
>CAZPPO010000077.1:8075-9197 GCA_964588475.1 uncultured Eubacteriales bacterium | reverse complement strand
TGAATAAAAAGCTTTCGGATTGCTCGGTGGTCTTCAGCGGAGCGGGTGCGGCAGGCGTTGCAATTGCGAAGCTTCTTAAAGACTTAGGCGTCGGGGATATTATCATGTGCGATCGAAACGGAATTATTTGCAACGGTGGTAACCTATCTCCCGCAAAGCAGGAAATTGCCGATTTTACAAATTCGCAATGCAAAACCGGCACACTCGCCGATGCTATGGCAGGAGCCGATATTTTCATCGGAGTATCCGCTCCGGGCATTGTAACGCAGGATATGGTTCGCTCTATGGCACCGCGTTCAATTGTACTGCCTATGGCTAATCCAGTACCCGAGATTATGCCCGAGCTCGCTCTGGGCGCAGGCGCAGAAGTAGTCGGCACAGGAAGAAGTGATTATCCGAATCAAATCAATAATGTTCTTGCTTTCCCCGGTATCTTCAGAGGTGCGCTTGATGTCAGAGCGAGTGATATTAACAACGAAATGAAGCTTGCCGCCGCATATGCTATTGCCTCAGTAGTCGACGAGAGCGAGCTTTCAAGTGAATACATTATCCCTAAGGCTTTTGATAAAAGAGTGGGCAAGGCGGTAGCCGCAGCAGTTGCGAAAGCCGCAAGAGATACAGCAGTAGCAAGAATTTAGCATTTTAACAGGAAGCCTCAAACGGATTTTCAGCTTGCTGTATTATGTAATTAAAAGAAAAGAAGGCAATACGTTATGTACTGTCTTCTTGATTTTTAAGCCTTTAATCGTTTATGCCTGTTTACCCTTTTTCTCCTTGAGCTTTTTACTGATAAGGGGAATTAGCCTTGTTACCAGAAAATATGCGGCAAGTCCATACAAAACTCCGAAGATAAAGCCCGCTAAAACATCGGTTGTGTAGTGTACATGTACATAAATTCTTGATATGCCTACGAGAAAGGCAAAAACAACCGCAGGTATACCGATTCGCTTTTTACAGCCTAAAAGCATCGGGACAGCCGCCGCGAATGAGGAGGATGTATGACCTGACGGAAATGACAGACTATGCGGTTTTTCAATTAAATTCGGAAAAACGAACTCTGCGGGCCATCCGTCAAAATCAAATGGCCTGACGCGTTCTATCAGCGGCTTGAATACGCCATCC
>CAZPPO010000077.1:0-8065 GCA_964588475.1 uncultured Eubacteriales bacterium | reverse complement strand
AAGCGAAAATATCAGCCCGCACGCTACCATAGCCCCTACTTTACGGTACTTCTTTGTTATGAGAAGACATATAGCACAGACAATCCAAATTATTCCCCCGTCTCCGAGAGTAGTAATTACGGCCATAATTACATTAAGTACAGGATTCCATAAGTATTCCTCGAAGAACTGAAATACCTTCCAATCGAAGCTTGTAATAAAATCCATATCACACCTCCAAAATTAATAATATTATTTTAACCTTTTTATCGTTTATTGTCAATCTGTAGAGTAAGTTTTCGCCTTAGGGGTTGAAAATGCTTTTACAAAATGCTACTATGATAAAAATAAACACAAATAATTTTATATGATTGTAATCAAATTAGGAGTGATAGAATGGGTTTTTTCCTGTTTGACAAAACACCGAAGGGTGAAGGCTACGCGGCAAATAAAAGTATACTGAACTATGCTGTCGGACTTGCGGGTCAAAACATCCATTACGGATACGTCTCGGGATGGCTTAGGTATTTTTGCATTAATATACTCAATATGAATCCTAAAAAAGTCGGTATTATTTTTTCTTCAAGCTATGCGTGGGATGCCATTAATGACCCTCTTATCGGTGCCTTGATTGACAGAAAAAAACATCGCCCTTACCGTAAGCTCAGACCTTATCTGTTGTATTTTCCTCCTATTATCGGCGCATTGTCCGCTTTGATGTTTATGAAGGTCAGCTTTGATGAAAACGGTAAGATTTTTTATATCTTAATTCTCTATTTTATCTGGGACTTCTTTTACTCCTATCAGGATGTAGGTCTTTGGGGAATGATAGCTCTCTCAAGTCCTCACTCAAATGAACGCGCCAGAGTAGCTCAATGGGTTTCAATAGGGGCGGGAGCCGGCGGTGCTGTTGCGGGAGTGTTTCAGCTATTGAGATCTCAGCTGCTAAAGTCTGGAATTGCCGACGCTCAGGTGTTTATGATTTTCGGCATTGTCTTCGGACTTTTAGGGCAATTGCTTTCAATGAGGGCGTATAAAATGCCCGAGCTTGTCGAAAGCGGAAAACCTGAGAAGAACACGCTTAAATCCTTGACTATTTTAAGACACAATCCCACATTACTTTTAATTTCTATGGCAAGGTTTTCCATGTCTTTAAGTCCGAAGGTTCAAGGAGCCTACTTCTTTGAAAATTGCGTTACCTTTATGAACGGGCAAAGCGCCGAATTTCTTTACGGACTGCTCTCCGGTATTCCCGGTGCGGCAGCTATCTTTTTTGCAAATAAAATTGCGGCGAAAATCGGAGGTATGAAGCGAATATTGCTTGTGTCGCAAATCGCCGCAATTACTATAAGATTAATAACGTTTTTTGTGGGATTCGATTCCCCTGCCCGTTTTATTTCGATAATTCTTCTTTCCTCTCTGATGAATATACCCGGTTCACTTATGGATATTGCTCACAGAACGCTTACGAGTGATTCTATTGACGAGGTAGAGCTCAAAACAGGTGTCAGGACCGAGGGCGTCTCGTTCGCTATGCAAAACTTCATTTCAAAGCTGAGCGGCGGCTCGGGCGCGCTTATTGAAGGATTCATTTTATCAAAGCTCGGATATGACAGCCGCAGAAAAAGCGCAGGCCTTGCGCAAAGCAGTTATTTCAAAAAATTCCAATGGCCTATGTTTATACTCGGTCCGCTTACAGGCTCGTTTTTATACCTGTTTTTTATAAGCTTTGTTAAAGACAATAAGGAACATAAGGCAGAAGTGGAGCGACAGCTGAAGGAACGCCGTGAAGCTCTTTTAGAACAGAAAACCGAACCTGTCATAGGGTAACAAGCCGCATTTGTTCTCGCAAGAGGAGAAGAGCGTGTCAGCTTGTTGCGTCTTTGTTTTAGTCAAAAATACCAAAATAATTAAAAAAGTGAACATATTTCATTAAATATTGGAAATATTAACATCATCCAATATTAACGGAGGTAAAAAATGAAAAACGATAACAATAACAAAAAGAACAAAAAGGCCGAGAAAAAAGCAAAGAATAACAACAATAGGCAGAACAATGAAGTCCAGATGAATGCTGCCGCGGAAAACAAGAATAAAAACAATGAAAACAAGCGCGGTTTTGAATAATTAAAAGGAGGTTTTATGGAAAAAAAGAAAAAAAAGAATACTATACCTCAAAAAAATGATGAAGAAATCGGTAAACAGTTTTTAAATGAAAGCTCTTCGACAAATGAAAGCTTTGCAAAGCAAAAGGAAATGTTCGATGACGGTACAGAGTTTACTACAGCCGAAATTATCGATTTTTCGCAAGGTGCGGATTCATAGAATTTATTAATATAAAAGTTAATAATATTTAATTAACAAAAACAACCGCGGTCTGTTCGTTATACAGATCGCGGCTTTTAATTAATATGGTTTTATGATGCTTTGAGGCGAAGCCGCAGTTTGTCGCTTATCATAGCGATAAATTCCGAATTTGTAGGTTTTCCTCTCGTATTTTGTATTGTGTAACCGAAATATGAGCTTAAAACATCTACATCTCCTCTGTCCCATGCCACTTCAATGGCGTGCCTGATTGCACGCTCAACCCGTGAGGAGGTTGTCTGAAAATTTTTTGCAACAGTTGGGTATAAAAGCTTTGTGACCGAATTGAGCATCTCGGTATTGTCTACAGAAAGTATGATTGCCTCTCTGAGATACTGATAGCCCTTGATATGCGCAGGAACTCCGATTTGATGCATTATGTCGGATACAATAATCTCAAGGTTGTCATTGTTTGCATAAACAAGCTGATTTTCCTTACAGATGCGTTTCCAGCCGGTCATTTGTACAATTCTTTCGGCAAGGATATGCGGCTCAAACGGTTTAATAAAATAATAATCAGCCCCTGACTCCAAAACCTCCTTTTCAAAATTCTGGTTGTCCACGCTTGAAAGAATAAAAATTAAAGGTCCCGAATAGGCTGATTGCTTTTTGACTTTTTCGATTACCCCTAAAGCGTCGATATGTTGTAAAAATACGTCCATGATAAGTACGTCCGGAGTTAAAGTATCTAAAGCGGCTAACACCGCTGAACCATCCTTCTCACACACCCTGACATCATAACACATTGAACGAAGAACCGAAGCCAGACTAATCGCGCTTTCACTTTTATCATCCGCCAAAAGTACAGTAATTTGTTTTGCCATTTTTTTATACCTCCTTATTTGTTGCACCCCTATAGTATCATAAATGGTATTTTATGGCAATAGTTTACAGCAATAATTTTATTAATTATTTTAAATTTTAAATAGTGTAAAATTCTTAGCGGGGCAACAGCTTTCGCTATTGCCCCACTGTAATTTACATTAAGCTGCGTTTTTCATTTCTCTCTCGTAAAGCTTTGTCATTTCATCGTACATCGTTTCGGCAAATATTCCGAATCCGCCTTTAGGGTTGTCTACAAATACGTGTGTCACAACTCCCACAAACATCCCGTCCTGAATTATAGGGCTGCCGCTCATCCCCTGAACAATACCACCTGTTTTGGCAATCAAAGACGCATCCGTCACATTGACTACAAGGTTTTTTTCGGGGCTTTTGGAGTCTATTTTCGTTATTTCGATATCATAAAGCTTTGGTCCGTTTTCATCAATAGTTGAAATTATCTGAGCTTTGCCGGTTTTTACCTCCTGTTTTGGGGCAACCGGATACAATATTCCGTTGCCGGGAGCAATTTTACAACAGCCGTAAACTCCTTTAGCAGAATTTTCGATTATTGAACCGATTACTGTTTCGTTAAAAACTCCTATTAATTCACCGATTACTCCCTGTGAGCCTTTGTAGGCTCCTGTGATATCGGCTCCTATTGCCTCTCCCTCAAGAAGAGGTACAAGCTCCCCCGTGTCGATATCGTTAACGCCGTGACCTAAGCCGCAAAACATTTGCATCTTTTCGTCGTAAAAGCTTAGAGTACCTATGCCTGCAGAGCTGTCACGAACCCATAATCCCGCCTTATAACGTTTATCGTTATCACAAAGCACCGGTTCAAAATTGATCTTTATTTCTTTGCCGTCCCTTATAACTGTCAGAACAACCTTTTTCCCGTTACTTTCAGCAAGATACTTCGATAGCTCACCGTTTCTTTTGACTGATTTCTCGTTTACCGCGGTAATTATATCACCCTGCTTTAATCCCGCTACCTCTGCCGGATTTACATAACCGTCTTTAGTCAGAATTGATTCGCTGCCAACTACCACAACTCCTTTTGTATAGAGCTTAATCCCGAAAGGAGTTCCTAAAACAGACAAATAATTCTTAGAGGTTTTTTTAGATTTTTCAGCTGTTTGGTAAACAATATTAAAGGTATCTGTTTCCTCGGTCGTATTTTCGATTTTTTTAAGATTAACGACGGAGGAATCGTTGCCGACATCTATGCCTTTAACCGAAATAATGCATACACTTGCGGTTAACAAAAAAAGAAACGTAAAAACTAAATTAATTCCTCTTTTCGCCTTATTCATCCTTCACCTCCATAAGCACAAATTCACTGCGTGCTTACTTTAATAATCTGCCATTAAAAGACGAAATTATGAGGTGAAAAATGAAGTGACAAATCAAAATTAATACAATAAAGCTTTACAAAATTATGCAGATAAGTCCGTTACACCCTTCGTTTATAACCCTTTCAAGTGTTTCCTGCAGTTTTCCCCTTGCATCGACGGGCATATGGAAAAGCTTGTTTCTTAATCCCTCATTAACAAGTTCGCTCAGGGATTTCCCAAAAATATTAGAATTCCAGATTAATGCAGGCTCTTCTTCGTAATCCTTTAACAGATATGAAACAAGCTCCTCGGACTGACTTTCTGTTCCTACAACAGGCGCAACCTCAGTGGTAATATTTGCTTTTATTAAATGAATTGAGGGAGCAGAAGCGCAAAGCTTCACACCGTATTTGCCGCCGTGCTTTACAATCTCGGGATCCTTAAGCGATAACTCTTCTATAGAGGGCATAACTATACCATAGCCTGTGGCTTCAACCTCATCTAAGGCATCTTTAATTTTTTCATAATCTTTTTTTATATGAACAAGATTAATAAGAGCGGACATTAAATTCTGTTCACTGCCAATATCAAGCCCTGTGCTTTCGGAAAGAACTCCAAAAAACAAATCCGTGCCTATTGCTGCATTAATAACCGCGCAGCCATCGCCCAAGTTAATCTTTTTTACTTCTGCAGAAAGAATATATTTGTTTTTCGAAACCTCTTCGGCAAGCTTAGATACATCCTCAAGACAGTATATTTCCTTTGCGGACTCCTTTACGCTTGCAAGTATGTCCTCACGAAGCCAATGAGAGCGGTCAAGCGATAAAACCCAATTGGGCAGATTAACAGAAATTTCCTTAATGGGAAATCTAAACAGTACCGCGGTTAACACACGCTTTATTTCCTCTTCTGTTATTTCAAGACAATTAACCGCAATAACAGGCACACTGTATTTTTTTTCTAAGCTCTCTGCGAGCTGCGTGGCAGGGTCGCTTTGAGGATGCATGCAGTTTAGCAGAACGATAAAAGGTTTTGAAAGACTTTTCAGCTCATTTATCACTCTCTCCTCAGCTTCCTCATATTCTTCACGGGGTATTTCGCTGATACTTCCGTCGGTTGTCACTACAAGTCCTATTGTAGAATGCTCGGTAATAACCTTTTTAGTCCCGATTTCCGCCGCCATATTAAAAGGTATTTCATGGTCATACCATGGCGTCATTACCATACGCGGCTGCTCGTTTTCAATATAGCCCAGAGCGCTCGGAACAATGTAACCTACACAATCTATCATTCTTACATTCATTTGGGCATTGTCCGGCAGTGTAATTTTTACTGCCTCTTCAGGTATAAACTTGGGTTCTGTAGTCATAATTGTTCTGCCTGCGGATGATTGAGGCATCTCGTCAAGGGTGCGTTCTCTTATACTCTCATTTTCTATGTTGGGAACTACAAGAGTGTCGCAAAAATTTTTAATAAAGGTTGATTTCCCTGTTCTCACGGGACCGACAACCCCGATATAAATATCCCCTTGAGAGCGTTTGGCTATCTCACTGTAAATGCTGTCGTTAATCATTATTCTTCCTCCCCTTAAATACTCGGAATTATCAGCATTTGCTTTTCATTTAATACATCGTTTGCGATTTCGTTTTCCCGAACTATTGCCTCTATGGTTGTGTTATAACGTCTTGCGATACTCCAAAGGCTCTCGTTCTCCTGTGCGAAGTATATCGTAACTCCTCTGGGATCTACGCCTTTGTCTCTTTCGCCTTCGTTTATTATTTCATTTATACAAACCACCTTTTTTTCGGAATAAATGTTACCGCTCACTGAGGCTTCAATTTTAAGGTCGATTTTTTCCGATGAAGGAACTACAAAACTGCTTGCGGTGATGGTGATTTTCGGTTCAAACCGCGCAGCCTTGCCATCTTTATTTGCATAAATATTGCTGAAGTCTATAAGCTTCTCCATATAAGCGGGCTCTCCCGCAGAATCGGTGTAGATAATACAAGCTTTTACCGTACCGCTTACAGTTATTTCCGTTTCAGAAATTGATGTACTGAAGCTTGGTTCTTCAATTCTGATATCAAGAACCCCGGCAAGTGAGTTTTGGGAAACATCAATGACTTCTTTGATTACAAAGGTTTCATTAACTTTTTGCTCAAGACTCACAACGGAAAGTGTATCTTTTTTTATATCTACCGAGTTAGTAGTTGAATAAGCATCAAGGATAATCTCAACCTCTTTTTTCTCCTTTGCTGTTATGAGGGCTGCAACGGACGCGGATATGTCGATAACTCTCAGGGTGTTGTCAACCTTTGGTTTAGCTGTAACCTCAAGCATCGGAACACTTAGATTTATATCGCACATCGAGCCTTCCGAAATTCCCTCAAGCTCTATAATCTGGTTTATGGGCACACTGCGTGAAATGCGCTCTACCGAGGTTACCTTGCTTTCGGGAATATATACTACGTTTACCGAAAGCTCTCCTTTAAGCATAAGCTTATTACTAATTTGTTTTACCTCTCCGAAAACTGCAAAGGCATCTGAATATATTATGCTTTTAATATTATCCTTACCGTCGGGCAATTCAAACACATCACTCATTGAAAAGGTTTTTTCACCTATCGCGACTATTGAAACAGCCGATACATTATCTGTTTTAAGCTGAATTCCGGCGCCCTGCGCCCCGCACAGTACCTCTCGCAGCTCTTTTCTGATGAGTTTAATGGGAAGCGAGATATTTCCTTTAATTTCAGCTTTCTTGGGCGATATCGCTCGGCAGTTGGCGTAATCGCAAACAGCTTTGACCGTAACTGTATCTGTTGAGAGAGCCTCCCGACACTCGGCATATCGGGAAAATTCCGTAACTGCCGAATATGTGTGCAGTTCTCCCGCCTCACAACAGTAAACAATCTGGGCATCGCAAACCCCATCAACGGTAATTCTGTCTCCTACTAAATTAACCTGATTGATTTTCGCAGTCATATTTGCCTTGACGACCCTTAAAATGTCCGGCATATAATCCGGAAGATTTAATTCTGCGGTGACGCTCTGTTCGACTACCTTATCAAGTATAATCGAACAAAATCCAAAGTTTTCTTTTTGAAGACTGATATCCATATTCTTGCTCCTCTCGTAGCTTATCAATAAAATGTATTCAACCCCTGTCCTGTTTATGAATAAAAAACACAGCATACGAAGATGCTGTGTGAGAGAATTTTAAATATGTACGTTTTTTTAATTTTTAATTCCGAATATCAGTTTTAGAATGCCGCGTAAAGCCTTAGGACTCCTCCATACTATGATCTTCATATAAATCCACCTTTCGATATTGTTTTACAATCATAGTATACGCAAAATGCAAGTTTTGGTTACTCATCCCAATTTTCTGTATCCTTAGCCTGTTTGTACATCGCCTTATAGCTATTAAATCTGCTAAGGCTGATTTCGCCTTTTGAGACCGCCTGTGCAATAACGCATCCTGAATCGCAGGTGTGAGTACAGCTTGAAAACCTGCATTTCCCGAGAAAGGGCAAAAACTCAGGAAAACAAAACTGCAGATT
>CAZPPO010000076.1:6899-9247 GCA_964588475.1 uncultured Eubacteriales bacterium | reverse complement strand
GTCAACGGACTATCCTGCAATATTGATTGAAACAACAGCCGGAAGCTAAAAGCTCCCGGCTGCTTGTGTTAATAACCATACCTGCCCGAATTTAATGTTTCTTCAAGTAAAGCTTTTCCGTATTTCTCATATGTCTGATTTATCAAAGCGATTCCCCTTTGACGTGTTGTATTGTATGAGATTAAATTGAAGTGTGTGTCAAACTTATATTCATCCTTATTGATATCGTATACGCCGTTACGAATAATTAAATCACGAAGATAGTATGCCGTCTCTTTTTTAACCTCATCGCTTCCCTTTTCATAAAGCTCCAATAAATAAGGCGTATTTGCCTCGGACAGACTGTAAATCGCGGCTATATCTATATCCTTTTCACCCTCGATGAAATAGCGTCGGGTGTTATATTTTGCGATTTGTGTGTCTATATCCGAATAAGAAACCGCACATAGCGTTATAGCGGCAAGAATTATAATTATCTTCGTATATGGAAGCTTCTCTACAAAAAGCTTTATCAGAAGGATTATAAATACGAAAATCAGCATTATCATAAAGCATGATGTGAGCACCCTCAAACGCGTAAGACCGAAACGGTCTATATACATATACATTTTTGAAAAGGATGTTGTAATCAGCACAAGCGTAAAAACAGTCAGAAAGGACATCAGCCACTTAGTCAACCCCATAATTCTGTTTTTCTCTTCGCGTTTTTCAAGTATATATGCTCCGAAGAAAATACACAGATTAATGGCGGATACTGCGCACATCTCAAAAAATCCCCGCCTTGCGTACTCGGCTGCAGTGTAGCTTTCGGGTAAAAGGCTCTCGAACGCACTGAAGAAGTATGCAGTCTGGGAAAGAAGATACATTGCATAGCAACCCGATAAAATAATCAAAACGGTATTAATTAGAATTGGATTTACTCCGAACGTCCTCTCGGTTAAGGCATTTTTATCGTTTAGAGCTTCAACGCCTTTATTAAGGACAAATATGCATATAAACACAAACGGGGTTAATATCAAGCCAAACACAATGCTTATGATTGTATCGGTAAGACCGCCGAAAACCTTTTCTATCAAGGATTCAAATGCCGCGTCCGAGCTCATCAGTAAAGGTACTATTATCATCAAAAGAGGTATGGTTATAGCTATCCCGCCCATAATATAGGTAATTTGCTTTAGTCCCCTTTTATCATTATTTGAGGAGGAATTTTTTACACTGTCTGTAAAAAGCGTAAAATGCTTCAGAGGATACACAAAAAGAACAAAAAGGGCATCAACAGCTAACATATAGCTTGAGTCTATGCATTTGAGAGAATTTGAGATTCCGCCTAAGAACAACGCGGTTAGCAAGGCAATGGCTGCAAATGAAATAAGCTTTATCGGTTCATCGCAATAGAGCGTGAAGGGAACGGATAAAAGCAGAGCGAAAGCTCCACACAAAAGCGGAAATAAGGGCATAGTCTGTCCTTTTTTCTTCAGATACACAAGCGGCACGATAAAAAAGATTATATATGATACAGTAAAGCCTAAATTAAACCCTCCGAAAAATGAAAAGCGTATAAATATGACGGTGGCTAAAAACGACACAAGCGCAAAAACATAATCCCTTTTTCCTACAGGAACAGTAAGTCTCTGCTTTTGTGAACTGTTTTGAATAACGCTCCTTTTGCCCAAGGGCACATTGCCGTAAACCAAGTTAATCGGGTTATTTTCCTGTGCTTTGCCGGTTGTGTTTTTGTTAATCTCTTCGTTATTTATTTAAGTCACTCCCAAAAAAAAGATTTTAAGCCTTAAACTCTTGTGACCTTGTTATTATACAGTGTATTTTTGTTTTTGGCAATAAATTAGCTTATATAAAAATTAATGGCGGTTTATTAAGCAGTATTGACAATAATAAAGGCATAATATATAATCAGCTTAACGGCAAGGACCGGAAAAAGTAACGGTTTCCTTATTTTTCAGAGAGTTTTCAATTGGTGTGAGAAAACAAATATTCCCGTGAAATACATCCGCGAGCCGCGCTTCTGAAAGCCATTAGGCAATTAAGTCTCGCCGTGTTATGCGCGTTATGCATATCTTAAGGTCTTCTCTTAAGAGAGGATAAACTGAGGTGGTACCGCGATAATTCGCCCTCTGCTGTTTTACAGCAGTTTTTTTATTTTTGGAGGTATTTTTATGAGTGTTTTTGAAGAGCTGAAAGAAAGAGGATTAATAGCACAGCTAACTGACGAGGAAAAAATTAAGGATTTGCTTGCCAAAGGAAATATTCGGTTTTATATAGGCTTTGACCCTACGGCAGACAGTCTTCACCTTGGTAGTATGTTCGCCCTGATGACAGCTTCAAGACTT
>CAZPPO010000076.1:1310-6889 GCA_964588475.1 uncultured Eubacteriales bacterium | reverse complement strand
GTTAATTCATGAATATTTTTGACGAGCTAAAAGCCAGAGGTCTAATAGCTCAAATGACCGACGAGAAGAAAATCAAGGACTTGCTTTTAAATGATAAGGTAAGATTTTATATAGGCTTCGACCCTACCGCCGACAGTCTTCACATCGGACACTTTATTCAGATAATTATAATGTCACATATGCAAAAGGCAGGTCACATACCAATTGTGCTTTTCGGCGGAGGTACAGCTATGGTAGGCGATCCGTCGGGTAAAACCGATATGAGAAAGATGCTCGAGAGCGAAACAATTGAGCATAACATCGGGTGCTTCAAGCAGCAGATGTCGCGCCTTATTGATTTTAATGATAATAAAGCTGTTATGGTTAATAACGCAAGCTGGCTGAAGGAACTTAATTATATTGATTTTTTGCGTAATATAGGTGTTCATTTTTCTGTAAACCGTATGCTTGCCGCCGAATGCTACAAGCAGCGGCTTGAGACAGGTCTCTCATTTTTTGAAATGAACTATATGATTATGCAAAGCTATGATTTTCTCTATCTAAGACGCAATTACGACTGTATTATGCAGCTTGGCGGAGATGACCAGTGGAGCAACATCATAGGCGGCGTTGAGCTAAACAGAAAAACCGATGGTAAAGAGGTCTATGGCATGACCTTTAACCTGTTACTGACCAGTGACGGCAAAAAGATGGGCAAAACCGAAAAAGGCGCTGTATGGCTTGATAGGGAGAAAACCTCGCCCTATGAGTTTTATCAATATTGGAGAAATGTCGACGATGCGGATGTAATTAAATGCTTAAAAATGCTCACATTTATTCCTGTTGATGAGATTGAAGGGTACAAGACCTATAAAGGCAGTGAGCTAAACAGCATAAAAGAGCTTCTTGCCTTTGAGGTTACAAAGCTCATTCACGGCGAAGCGGATGCTCTTGAGGCAAGAAACACGGCAAAGGCACTTTTCTCGGGCGCCGCCAATATAGACACCATGCCCACGGCTAAAATTAAGCCTGATGATTTTAATAACGGGTCAGTTGCAGTTGTTGATTTGTTAACGATGTCGGGGCTTTGCCCATCAAAGGGAGACGCAAGGCGAGTTATCGAGCAAGGAGGCGTTTGTGTCGACGACGAAAAAATTTCCGATACTTCGTTTAGCCTGAATGTTTCTAAATTTGACAAAGGCTTTGTCATTTTGAAAAAGGGTAAAAAACAATTTATTAAAATATCATTAAATTAAATTAACTTGTTTGAAATTGTATACCCTATATGGTATACTCCGTACAAGGAAGTGAAGAAATGCCCATAAAAATTCCTAATAAAATACCGGCACGCCATATTCTTGAACTTGAGAATATATTTGTAATGCCCGAGGCGAGGGCTTTGACCCAGGATATTCGCCCTTTGCGTATTATAATACTCAATCTTATGCCTACAAAAATTGAGACTGAGACGCAAATTCTGCGTCTTTTGAGCAACTCTCCCTTGCAGGTTGAAATAGAACTGCTTCAAACCGCAACCCATGAAAGCAAAAACACCTCCCTAAATCATCTTCTGAGCTTTTATAAAACGCTTGATGACATAAAGGACAAGAAGTATGACGGAATGATAATAACCGGCGCACCGGTTGAGATGCTTGATTTTGAACAGGTCGATTATTGGAAAGAGCTTACCGAGATATTTGATTGGGCAAAGAAGAATATCTATTCAACACTCTATATTTGCTGGGGAGCGCAGGCGGGACTTTATTATCACTATGGTATTGAGAAATATGTTCTTCCCGAAAAAATGTTCGGCATTTTTCCTCATAGACCCCTTGATCTTTATCATCCTATAATGAGAGGTATGGACGATATATTTTATGTTCCGCATTCGCGCCATACAGAAATCAGACGCGAGGATATTGCAAAGGTAAAGAATTTACAGATTATTTCTTATTCCGATATTGCGGGAGTGCATATAGTATCGGATATGGATTGCAGGAATTTTTTCATCACCGGTCATTCGGAATACGATGCCGACACACTTGCAAAGGAATATTTTCGTGATCTTAATAAGGGTAGTAATATCAAAATTCCGTATAATTATTTTCCTGATAACGATATTAAAAGAACGCCGGTTATCACCTGGCGTCAAACAGCCTCTCTTTTATTCACTAACTGGCTTAACTATTTTGTTTATCAGAGAACCCCTTACGATTTAAGCTTGCTTTAAACGGCTGCCACTTTATCAAAAGGAGGTTACTATGTGAGACTGTTCAGGCATTATTTGGATTCATACAAAATGAACACTCCAATGTGGGAAGAATATCTGAAGGTTGCCGGAGACTTGTACAATTCTCCGCAGCTTCAGAGCCTTGCGGGCATTGAGCACCATTATAAAATCGACCGTTTACAGCATATACGAAGTGTTGCCTACCTTAGCTTTATTATCTCAAAAAAACTCGGACTGGATGCCGTTGAAGCCGCAAGAGGCGCTACCTTGCACGACCTTGTATATTATGACTGGCGTGAGAACGATTGGAGCCATCGCCCCCACGGGTACCGTCACCCCGGCTTTGCCGTTAAAAACGCATATCTGCTTTGCGGTACGCTTTCAAGCAGGCAAAAAAACATTATAAAGCGCCATATGTGGCCTTTAACACCTATTCCGCCGAAATATCCGGAGGGTTGGGTAGTTACCGCAATGGATAAGTATTGCGCTGTGATCGAAATATTTTGCTCAAAATCCGACACCTTCAGAGAAAAATTTTCTAAAGAGGTAGGTATGGATATATGAATTTGTTTCTTGAGTATATTTTTTACTTTTTTATATATTCCGCAGCCGGCTGGCTTATTGAATCAATTTACTGTTCCATAGCCGCAAAAAAGTGGATAAACAGAGGATTTTTAAAAGGTCCTATATGTCCCATTTACGGTACGGGGGCCATTGTTATGATGGTTTTTATCTCTCCCTACTCAAGCTATTCGGATAAATGGTATTTAAATAGTCTGATTATTTTCGGTTTGGGTATGGTCTTATGTGACATTGTGGAGTTTATTACAAGTGTTGTAATGGAAAAGCTTTTTAATGCCCGCTGGTGGGACTATTCAGGTAAAAAATTTAATATTCAGGGAAGAATTTGCCTTTTGCATACGATTTATTGGGGCTTGTTTTCGGTTGGCTTCGTCCAGCTTATCCATCCTGTAGTTTATAGATTTTTGAGCGCTCTGATATCATCCTCCTTGCGAAACAATTTACTGCTTGTATTTATTACAGTATTTATAATCGACCTTATTAACACTGTTCGCAATGCACTTAAGTTCAGAAAGTTTTCCATAAAGCTTCAGCTCTATTCCGAAAAAATCTCTAAAGGAGCTGAGCTGTTCTTTTCTACCGTAGGCAATAAAATGGACGCTATTTCGTATTTAGGAACTAAAACGGCAAAGGACTTTTCAAATGAAGTTAAAGAGCAGCTCTCGGAATTGAAAACACAGTTTAAGAGCTTTCAGAAGCCGGGAAAAGATGCGCTGACTAAACCGACGCGCCAGATTTTTCGGTCTTTTCCCTATTTGGAAAAGGGGCTTAAAAAACAGCTGAAGCTTCTTGAGGACCTAATTTATCAGGTTGAAAGCATTTTTACCGATAATGATGATGAAATGTTCTAAAGACAAAATAAAAAGCTGCCGCATTTCTAATACGCGGCAGCTTTTTTATATTTGTATTTATACTGCAAAAAACTGTGGAAGATATATTCTGTGCGCTTGTTTCATTTCCTCGTAGCACGCCTTGGCACTGCAAAAATCCCCTATAAGCGGGTGAAGCATCAATGCATTGAGCGCGGCAGAATCATTGCCTGTTCTTGCGGCGTCGACTGTCAGCTTTTCATAGCTCTTTACAATTCTCATAAGCCCTGTAATATGGCGGTTATCCAATTCTTCCACCTGCAAGGGCTGTGCTCCGTCCTTGCCTATTACAGCCGAAATTTCAACTATGTCATCATTATCCATAAACGGCAAGGTGCCTTGGTTTTTAATATTGACAACGTGTATATCCCTCTTGTCATTAGCTATTGAATCAATAAGCGAAACGGCGGCAAGAGAATACTTGTGCCCTCCTCTGAGGTCTAAAAGCGCGGGCTTCGATACAACCTTTTCATCCGAATACAGCTTTAATAAATCCTCTTCAATCTCCATACAAACCTGAGCACGGCTCTCGTCACTGTCTTTCAGATGGCGAAGCTTTTCCTCTCTGTTATAGTAATACTGCAAATACGAGGAGGGAATACCTCCCGCTGCCTTAAGGCAATCAATATCAAATCCATCATCGTGAATATTCGCCATAACCTCCGGTGCAAAGCCTTCGTCAAACAGCTTTGAAAGCTGCTCCTGACCGTTTACCTTAACTGAAGTAATCCAGCTTAAATGATTGAGTCCGAGATATGTAATGTCGGCTTGCTTGCCCACAGCCGCCTTAATGTCGTCAATCATATTTATGGGAACATTGCAAAGACCCATACTTTTTACTTTTGTATAATTTTGTATAAACTCGGAGATTATGCCGGATGGGTTTGTGAAGTTTATTAACCACGCCTGCGGACAAATCTCTTCTATCCTTCCACAGATTTCAGCCATGGCGGGAATTGTGCGAAGAGCCTTGAAAAAGCCTCCTATCCCCGTTGTTTCCTGTCCTATAAGATTATATTTGAGTGGAATTGTTTCATCAAGATGCCTTGCAGGCAGCTTGCCGACTCTAATTTGAGTCACGATGAAATCCGCATCCGTCAAAGCCTCCTCGAGGCTGTCCGTCATAATAACACGGCAATCTAAATTTGCGTTTTTGAGCATTCTCACGCATAACCCGCCGACAATGGTGCGCTTTCTCTCATCAATATCCATAAGACTAAGCTTTTTGAGCTTAAGAGTGTCGGACGCTTTTATTAGTCCGTCGACAAGCTCGGGACAATAGGTGCTACCCGAGCCGATTACAGCTACATTAATTTCTTTCATTCTTTATTCTCCGCCTTTTCAATAATCCAATTTATACAGCCTATAACGGGCTTTTTGTCAAGCTTTATATAATTGAAGCTTTTTTCGCTTCTTGAAGCCATAACCTCTTTAAGCTTGTTTATGTAAACATCACTTGGAAGCTTTGTATGAATAGAGCCGGAGAGGACTATATTTATTGTACCTTGGTCAAACTCCATATGCCTAAGATGTCCGCAAATAAAATCCGCACCGCGCTTTGCCATAACATCAGCCACCTCAAGCGCCGCTTCATCATATTTATTTAAGGCGAAGAAAAAAGCGTCAATTAAAATTCTTATATACTTTTCTCTTTCAAGCCCCTGAATTTTAATAAGTGACATCAGTAAACCGTCCTTGTCCTTTACCCCGGTCTGTTCGGAAAAGTATCGCAGGACAAGGCTTTCTCTCTTTTTAAGGCAAATTTCGTCATATATAATACGAAATGCCTCTGTTGCAATCCAGTGTCCGTTCCCGACATCTCCGGAAAGCTCTGAAAATCCGCCTATCTGGAGCATCTCTCCCCTGGTGTCTATCGAATTGCAGCAGGTACCGGTCCCGCAGTTATATCCTATTGCGGG
>CAZPPO010000076.1:0-1300 GCA_964588475.1 uncultured Eubacteriales bacterium | reverse complement strand
CTGCGCCTACTCCTGCCTTTATGACTATAAATCCGTCGTTATATATCGAAAAATTATCAAGCCCCAAATCCTCAAGCTCTTCACTCAACGCCTCCTTTTGATAAGGATGGTCTATTCCCGCAAGCCCCATAAGCACTGCGTCAATATCTTTGGGTGTTATTTCGCCTTGACGGCAAAGCTCATTTATACCCTCCATAATAACCTTAGCAGCCTGCTCGAAAGAACCGGGAAGCGTTTCGTGATTGCTTCCGGAACCCTCTGCCGTGGCACGGATATTTTTATTCTCATCGAAAAGAGCGAATGAGGTTTTTGTTCCGCCACCGTCAACGCCTATGTAATTCTTCATAATTTCCCCCTAAATAAAATAATCCTCGCAAACCTCGTCAACACAGTATTTACCCCTACGGTAAGGTTCTCTGTCAATCCAATATCCGTCAGTAAAATCAGGAACCGGCACGGGAGCCCCTCCCATGGCAACAGACTGCTCTGAAAGGCAGGTAATGACCATCCAGGTGGCCGTGTCATATGTATCTATGGGAGTTATCTGACCTGACTTAACACTCTCTACAAATGCAGAAAGCACAAGATAATCCATCCCGCCATGACCCGCCTTTATGCCTGCTGTAGTGTACAGCTTCCATAGAGGATGCTCATACTTATCGCGCCATGGCTTGAAATCATCCCATCTGTGTTTTTTCTGCGCAAGACCCTCAAGATAAATAACTCCTGCCTCGCCCTCAAAGGTTTCCATATACGTTCCCTTTGTTCCCTGAATAACATAATCGCGCGAATAAGGGCGCGGAGTGCAGCAATCATGATTTAGCTGTATTGTTTCTCCGTGGGCACATTTAATTAAAGTGGTAACAACATCACCGCAAGCAAAGTTCTTGTTGAAAAGATCATACTCTTCTCCCCTGTTATCCTTAATCCACTGCTTGAGACCACGTGATTTTGAGGCTAAGGAGTTAACCGTTAAGAAACGGTTGCCTCTGTTTATATCAAGAGCCTTGGCAATAGGTCCCAGCTGATGGGTCGGGTAAAGCTCGCCGTTTCTGTTGATGAAATTATCAAGCCTGCCGTGTTTGTTTTCTCTGCCCAAAATGATTTCGTCTCTCAAATCGTGTCGATAGCCGCCCTCCATATGTACAAGTTCACCGAACACACCTTTTTTTATCATATTGAAAAGAGCCATTTCGTTTCTGTCATAACAGCAGTTTTCAAGCATCATGCAGTGTGTTTTCATCTGCTGCGCCGTTCTTACAAGCTGCCAGCACTCGTCAACAGATGCGGCTCCGCCTAC
>CAZPPO010000075.1:5547-9260 GCA_964588475.1 uncultured Eubacteriales bacterium | reverse complement strand
AAATTATTAATTTGCGGCAGGTGTTTATGTTTCCTTTGATGTAACGAACCTTAAACAAACATTATACGAATGTTTCAATTACTTCCGTTACGGTAGTAGCTGTTTCCGATGTGGGAAGAATACTCGAAATCATTGCTATAATAGAATAAGCAACAGACTCCTCACCGAAACCTACAAGCTTCTCTAATTGAGATGCCCACCATTGTGATATCAATTCCGGCGCAATACTTCCGTAGTTACCCAAAACAACCCATAAACCTTGAACAAATTCTACGATAACTTCCATTTTAGCCAACCTCCTTTTCTTGTGTTATAACATCTTAGAAGCAGCGATCAACCTGCCTCCGTTGGAGTATAAAAATGCGAAATCGCATTATTACCAAAACTAAAAACCTTCCTCACTGTATTGTATCATACAGATATTGGTTTATTTTTCTATTTTAGAAAAATATTTTTTTTTTTTAGATTATAGCCTCATATGTAATAAATCCGCGTTTTATATCCTTGATTTCTTCATTTTCAAGAATTTTTCGAGGGTTAACCTCAGTCATAATTTCAATCTCTCCGCTCGCAAAATCTATTTGAGAGTCTATTACCAGCTCTTTTAAGTTTGTTGAACGATTATGGGGAGAGTGGGCATCCGTTGCTATAAAATCACAAAATCCGCATTGAAGCATTGTTATGGCAAGACGCTTTTCTCCGTTTCCGTAAACACCGGTAAAGGAACCTGCGTTTAATTGATACAGCACGCCCCATCTTCCGAAATAGTTAAGCGCCTCATAATCCTCCATAAACGCTGTATAACGCTCCGGATGCGCTATAATGGGAACGACTCCTCGCTTAGCTATATGGTCAATAATTTGCATAATTACAAGAGAGTCAGGTTCAAAAAAATTAAATTCACATAGCATATACCTGCCTTTGTTGATTGTAAAATCTGAAAAATCTGTTATCTGCGCAATTTCCTCATTGCAATAAACCTCAAACCCCGGATAAATTGTTATGGGGCATTTGTTTGCATCCAAATAAGACTGAAGCTGTGAAATCCTATCGTCTCTCAGCCGAGATGCCCTTCGTATTTCTTCATATTTATAAAAATGAGGTGTTGCGATAATAGCTTCGATTGAGTTATTTACAGCCGTTTTACACATGCTGAGTGATTCAAAAATGCTCTTTGCCCCATCGTCCAAAAGCGGAAGAATGTGCGCGTGAATGTCAATCAAGCCTAATCACCTCGCGTTTTAATTTTGTCGTTAAAACAAAATTCATTTCTTCTCCTGTGCAAAAACTCCCTCATCATACATCAGCTTAAGGGTAATTACCGAAAGGGGCACAATGATAATGCCTAACACTCCGAAAAGCTTAGCTCCCACAAACATAGCCATAATCGTGATAATCGCGGGAAGTCCGACTTGCCCGGCGACAAGCTTCGGTTCAATAATCTGACGAAGCACCGAAATTGCCGCATATATAACTAACAACCCTATTCCTAACCCTATGTTCCCGGTAAAAAAGCTTATGACGGACCATGTTACAAGTACAGCGCCCGTTCCCAACACAGGAACAATATCGATAATAGCGGTAACCAATGCGATAACCAGAATATACCCGCCGTTATAAAGTCCTAAAAGCTTGAGCAGGTTAAGACCCAGTAAAAGCTCAATAAAGGTTATAAGCATTATTAAAAGATATGCCCTTGACATTTTTGTAAGCGCTCTGAAAAAGGAGTTTTTAATGTTGAGTATTCTTTTTTGCGTTTCGAAGGAAAACAAGGTGAGAATCGAATCTCTTAGATTTGTGTAGCTGACGGAAATAAAAAAGCAGGAAATAATCGTTACTAAAGATGCCAGCAAAATAGACGGGATTCTTTTCGCAGTGCTCCAGGCTCCCTCAAGAGGACCAAGGAAAATAGAAAAATCGAAAGAACCTGAGCTTATTTTATCGAACGACATATTGTCGTTGAAGAAATCCGTTATTGCCTGATACATAGTAGACCTTATTGACAGCGGTAGATAATTTACCATTTGAAGAAGCCATGCCTCTATCTGATTAATATAAGTTGGTATACTCGTCAGCTTGCTTGAAAGATATGAAAAGAAGCCCTTCAGTTCTCCGAAAATAAGAACAGCCGCAAGCACAAGCAGGAAAAGCATAAACAAGAAAACCAGCATTACAAGTACTGCAGCTATCACAGAGCTTTTTTTCACCTTCAGCTTTTTGCTTAAAAATCTGATTGGCTTTTGAAGAGCAGCGGAAACCAGCGCGGCAAAAATAAACGGAAATACATATCCCAAAGCATGCTTGATAAAATAATAGTACAGAAGGATAAACAAAGTAAAATAGGCAAAGTTTATCAGAAATTTTTTTCTGTTTTCAATTTTCGTATTCAAAACCATCACTCTCACTTTGTTTGTCTCGTTTATTTTAATATATTTTTCAAAATTTTACAATCAATTAATACGATTTTAATAAAAATAATCATTATTTTTATATTTTTGTGATATTTTTTGATTTTTACTCTTTAATCCGCTGTGTTTTTATGCTAATATTTAATACAATATCCTCCAATTTAGTGAATTATGTTTTCAGGATGTAAAAAACTTTGCTATTTGTTTATATATAGTTAAGTTTATAATGTCTCGTCGAGAGGAGATTATTAAATGCAAATAGCCGTATTAGGCTACGGAGTCGTAGGCTCGGGAGTTGTAGAGCTTTTTGAAAAGAATAAGCAGTCAATCATATCAAAAAGCACCCAAGACAACCTTGACCTAAAATATATTCTTGAAATAAGAGACTGTGCAGACAGTCCTTATTCCCCGCTTTTTACAAAGGATTTTAACGTTATTTTGAATGATGCCCGCGTAAAAATAGTAGTCGAAACCATGGGCGGTCTGCATCCGGCATACGAGTATGTAAAGTCGTCGCTTAGAGCAGGCAAACACGTTGTATCCTCAAACAAGGAGCTTGTCGCAACCTTCGGCTATGAGCTGCTAAGGCTTGCGGATAAAAATAATGTCAATTTTCTGTTTGAGGCAAGCGTCGGCGGCGGTATTCCAATTATTCGTCCTATTAGCCAGTGTCTTGCTGCTAATGAAATAAATGAAATTGCCGGAATTCTAAACGGAACGACCAATTTTATCTTGACCAAAATGTTTGGGGAAAATATGAGCTTTGAGGACGCCCTCTCTATGGCTCAGAAAAACGGTTATGCCGAAAGAGATCCTTCCGCGGATATCGACGGGATAGATTCCTGCAGAAAAATATGCATTCTCGCCTCTCTTTGCTTCGGGAACCATGTTTTCCCCAAGGATACATTTACCGAGGGAATATCTTCAATAAAGACCGAAGACGTGGAGTATGCAAAGAGCTGGGGCGGTGCTATCAAGCTTATCGGAAAGGCTAAAAAACTTGAAAACGGTAAAATTCATATTCTCGTAAGTCCTGCACTTGTCCAAAATCACAGTCAGATAGCGCATGTAGATGATGTATTTAACGCAATATTGGTCAGAGGTGACGCAATAGGTGAGGTTGTGTTTTATGGCAGAGGCGCAGGAAAAATGCCCACGGCGTCCGCGGTTTTAGCCGATATTATCGACTGCGCAAAGCACGATTTGAAAAAAAAGCTCTTTGGTTGGGGAGAGCCGGTTGAGGATTATGTTGAAAATTATTTGGATATGCCGGTTTCTCTTTATGTCAGGTCGCAAATTGGCGAT
>CAZPPO010000075.1:3156-5537 GCA_964588475.1 uncultured Eubacteriales bacterium | reverse complement strand
AAAGGTGCACCCAGCGATGAATTAGCCTTCGTTACACCACCGGAAAAGGAGGGTTTATTACGGCAAAAGCTTGAAAAACTCCCGTTAAATTTGCTTTCGATTATCAGAGTTACCGATTACTAATACAGAGGTGAAGAATATTGGCTCTTATTGTTCAGAAATTCGGCGGCAGCTCGGTTAAGGATGCCGAAAGAGTTATGAATGTCGCGAAGATTGTAACTGATACCTATTCTAAAGGAAATGACGTTATAGTGGTTGTTTCCGCTCAAGGCGACACTACGGATGATCTTATCACAAAGGCAGTTGAGATTAATCAAAAGCCCTCCACAAGAGAAATGGATATGCTTTTGTCCGCCGGTGAGCAAATATCAATTGCCCTGCTCTCTATGGCAATTGAAAAATTAGGATTTCCTGTTATATCCCTTCTCGGATGGCAGGCAGGGTTCACAACAAACTCCGTTTACTCCGCGGCAAGAATTAAATTCATTAAGCCGGACAGACTGCGTTCTGAAATCGGCAAAAAAAATATAGTCATTGTTGCGGGCTTTCAGGGCGTCAACAAATATGACGATATTACAACCTTGGGAAGAGGCGGCTCAGATACGAGTGCGGTTGCCATAGCGGCAGCATTAAGAGCGGACCGCTGTCAGATATTCACGGATGTAGAGGGTGTATTCACCGCCGACCCGAGGAAAATCCCCGCCGCCCGTAAGCTTCAGGAGATTACTTATGATGAGATGCTCGAACTGTCTACACTCGGGGCGCAGGTGCTTAATAACCGCTCCGTAGAAATGGCAAAAAAGTATGGCGTTGAGTTAGAGGTTCTGTCAAGCTATAACAAGGTTCCCGGAACAATCGTCAAGGAGGTTACTTCAATGGAAAAAATGCTCGTCAGAGGCGTAACAAAAGATACAGATGTAGCTCGTATTACTATAATGGATGTCCCCGATGTACCCGGAATAGCTTTTAAAATCTTTTCCCGTCTTGCAACAAGAAAGATAAACGTAGATATTATTCTTCAGTCTGTCGGACGCGGCGGAAAAAAGGATATTGCCTTTACTATTAATAAATCCGCAAAGGATGCCGCAATGGAGGCTCTCGGGAATTCATTTTCCGAGCTTGAAAACACGAAAATCGAGTTTGATACTAATGTGGCAAAGGTATCCGTCGTGGGTGCGGGAATGGAATCGCATCCCGGTACAGCCTCGAAGATGTTTGAGGCTCTTTATGAAATAGATGTCAATATTCAGATGATTTCGACAAGCGAAATAAAAATCTCGGTTTTGATTGATATTAACGACGCCGACAGAGCTGTCGCCGCCATTCACAGGGCATTTCTTCCTGAGGAATAGGAGAAACAAATGAAAAAAGCATCACTTACGGTCTGTTCGGATTATAAGACAGGCGCGGTTGACAGGTTCGTTTTCGGTTCATTTATCGAGCATCTTGGAAGGGCGGTTTACGGAGGTATTTATGAGCCCTCACATCCGAGCGCCGATAAGAACGGCTTTCGCCACGATGTTATTGATTTAGTTAAGCAAATTGACGTTCCCATTGTGCGTTATCCCGGTGGAAATTTTGTATCGGGTTATAATTGGGAGGACGGTGTAGGTCCCCTGCAAAACAGACCCAAGTGCCTTGAACTGGCGTGGGAATCAACCGAAACAAACGAATTCGGGACAAACGAATTTATTAAATGGTGCCGTGAGGTCGGCTGTGAGCCTCTTATGGCAGTAAATCTCGGAACCAGAGGTCCAAAGGAAGCAAGTGATCTTGTCGAATACTGCAATCATCCCAAGGGCACTCGCTTAAGTGACCTGAGAATATCACACGGCTATAAAAAACCACATGGGGTAAAGTATTGGTGCTTAGGCAATGAGATGGACGGCGACTGGCAGATGGGGCATAAGACGCCTGTCGAATACGGACGCATCGCTAACGAGACCGCAAAGCTCATGAAAATGACCGATAATTCAATAAAGCTTGTGCTTTGCGGCAGCAGCAGCGGCAGAGCCCGCACCTTCGGAGATTGGGAGACAACGGTTTTAGACCTTGCCTACGATAAGGTTGATTATATTTCGCTTCATCAATATTTCGGCAACGGTGACGGTGATTTAATATTGAGTCTGTTATCGCCTGCTGTGATTTCGTTCAGGGAAAAAAACACAGCAAGCATCGTATTGACCTTTCGGTCGACGAATGGAATGTTTGGTATCATTCACACGATGCGAAATTCGAAAAGTGGTCAAAAGCCCCGTCAATTTTAGAGGACGTGTATAATTTTGCCGATGCTTTGGTTGTAGGGTCTATGCTTCTTTCCCTTTTGCGCCACTGTAACAGGGTAAAAATAGCGTGTATAGCTCAGCTCGTAAATGTTATAG
>CAZPPO010000075.1:0-3146 GCA_964588475.1 uncultured Eubacteriales bacterium | reverse complement strand
ATGACAGAAACGGGAGGCAAGGCCTGGGCACAGACGATTTTTTATCCGTATTTGCACGCCTCGCAATATGCAAGAGGGTCTGTTCTGCTTTCAAACGCACAGTCTTCAACTCACGACACAAAGGATTATGAGCAAGTACCCGACATTGATGCACTTGCGGTGTATAATGATGAAAAAGAAGAGCTTTCGGTATTTGCCATTAACCGCGATCTCAACGATACAATACCCCTTACTGTAAAGCTTCTTAATTTTGCAGACTATAGCGCGGCAGAGCATATTGAAATGTCAAGGTATAATATAAATGCCGTAAACACTGCTGCCTCTTCTACTGTCACGCCCAAAGCCCGTAAGGCTCCGGCAATTGTAAATAATGCTTTTACAGTAAAGCTTTCTCCCTTGTCATGGAATGTAATAAGACTTAAAAGGGCGAAATAACTCTTTAAAATCTAAAGGGTCGGCACATCTTGTGCCGACCCTTATATATTTTACGATTTATTGCTTTCTGCCCTTGAAAAGGTCGAGAATATCAACTATATCGTCATCGTCATTTCCGAAGCCTGAGCCCCCATCATCGCTGTTACTGCTGATATCCTCTTCAATAACAGGCTTCTTGGCAAGTCCGTTGGCATCCGTGCCGAAGCCGGTTGCGATAACTGTTACAACCATTTCATCGTCAAGCTTTTCATCAAACGCGACACCAAAAATAATATTTGCGTCCTTATCGGCTGCATCGGATATTATTTTTGCGGCAACATCAACATCGTCAAGAGTGATGTCAGGTGAAGATGTAATACTAATAATAACACCCTTTGCACCCTGAATGGTGGTTTCGAGAAGAGGACTGGAAATTGCGGAATTTGCCGCAACCTCGGCCTTTTCCTTTCCTGAACCGCGGCCAACACCCATGTGGGCGTGACCTGCATCCTTCATTATTGCTGTAACATCCGCAAAGTCAAGGTTAATTAGTCCCGGAATTTTAATTAATTCGGAAATACTCTTTACTCCTTGACGAAGAACATCGTCGGCAATTTCAAACGCATTTGAAAAAGTGATTTTTTGGTCTGAAACGAGCTTAAGACGCTCGTTGGGAATTACTACAAGACTGTCAACATGCTGAGCAAGCTCTGCAATGCCCTCTTCAGCAAGCTGCATACGAAGCCTTCCCTCAAAGGCGAAGGGCTTTGTAACAATTCCGACAGTAAGGATTCCTCTTTCTTTGGCTATTTGAGCGATTGCAGGAGCGGCGCCTGTACCTGTTCCGCCACCCATTCCTGCAGTAACAAACACCATATTCGCACCGTTGAGTGCATCAATAATAACATCGCGGCTTTCTTCGGCTGCCTTTGCCCCAACATCGGGACGGGCGCCCGCGCCTCTGCCGCCGGTTACTTTTTCGCCTATTTGAATTTTATGCGTAGCCTGTGAATATACAAGCACCTGCTTGTCCGTATTAATAGCAATAAATTCGACACCCTGCAGACCGCTTCTAACCATACGGTTGACAGCGTTACCGCCGCCGCCGCCGACACCGATTACTTTGATTTGAGTTGCATCCTCAAATTCATTAGAAATCTCAAACGCCATTGCTAATCCTCCTAAGTTTATAGAAAAAATACATCTCTCATAATAACAGCTATCCAATATTACCATATATTTTTTTCAATTTCAACAATTTTGAAAATTTCTTTGCTGTTTTTAGAAAAATCGTGTAATTTGTTGCATTTTACGGATATTACGGAGCATTCGTCTGTGTTTGTGCGGATTGCTTGACGGTTGTCGACGGCGCGGGTCTTTCGACCTTTCCTTTTCTGAAATATGCATAAGGGTCTATTGTCAAGTCGAGCGTTCCCTCAACCGAGGCGTTTCGTTGTTCCTCACTTCTTATAGCCTCCCTTGCCCTTAACATTTTATTTTCAAAGTTTACAAGACTTCCCGCCTTTAGCAGTATTCTGTCATCATACATAAGGATGACGCAAGAAATATCTGTAATATCAAGATAGTTGATTTTCTCAATGTCGGCATTCTTTACCGCGGTCAAAATATGCGTTATATTTTGTAATGTTTCCTCGCTCTCGAATTCCACCGTGCGGCAAAGCGTTGCATCTACAGGATAAATTCCCGTTATATAGGCAACTCCTTCTCTTAGCACGGTAGCGTTTGTGCTCAGAACCTTTCCATTTTCGTCGATTAGTATGTATCCCTCCTCGCAATCGAAAGCGGCATACTCCCTTGTGCTTTTACACTCTATAATAAGCGTTGACGGCAGCTTTCTTGTAATTTTCGCCTCCCCGATATAAGGGAGCTTATTCGTGATTTTTTTCTCACAGGAGTTTGTGTTAACAAGGAACAGATTGTCCCCTGTTTTAATTTGCGATGCCTTTATTATGTCGGACTCCCCGTAAACATCCGAACCCTTGACCTCTATCTGACCTATATTGAAGAAAACCGTAAGCGACAAGCCTACTGCAACCGCTATAAAGCAGACAAGCAAAACCGTATAAAGCGCAAGCCTTATACGCTTTTGCCTGTGCCTTCTTTTTCGGCTGTTAATATTTCTTATTTCATCTCTTGACAGCTGAACCGAGCCCTTTGCCGTTTGTTTTTTAACTCTGCTTGCCGTTGCTTGACCCTGTGTGCTTTTCATCTTCCTTTTCATAAGCTTCCTCCATACGGACTATTGACGCCCCTAAGCCGGTTAAAATCTCGTCTAATTTTTCATATCCTCTGTCTAAATGATGTATTTTGCCGACAACCGTCGTTCCCATAGCACAAAGTCCCGCAAGTACAAGAGCACACGAGCCCCTTAAATCGGTAGAAAAAACATTTGCCCCGGAAAGACAGTGTATTCCCTCCACAACCGCTACACGCCCTTCGGTTTTTATATGCGCCCCCATTTTCAACAGCTCGGGAACATGCTTAAAACGGCACTCGAATATGTTTTCCACTATTACTGTCGTCCCAGCCGCAATACAGGCAAGTGTCGTAAAAATTGCTTGTAAATCTGTAGGAAAGCCGGGATACGGCTGAGTGCTTATTTTATCGGCTTTATTTAGCCTTAGGGGGGTGGTAATTCTGATTTCACGGCCTCCTGCCTTTAAATCGCACCCCATTTCATTAAGTATGGGGAACACTCCGCCCAAATGAGC
>CAZPPO010000074.1:0-9271 GCA_964588475.1 uncultured Eubacteriales bacterium | reverse complement strand
TTGAACAATATCACCGACCTCGGCACAGCCCTCCTGTGCCAGCCCACAATAATACGCTACCATACCGTTACCGTGGTCAACAACCGCTACCGTTGCGTAAAGCTCGTCAACGTATACAGAGGTTACCTTGCCAGGTGATATTGAACATACTCTGTCACCCTTGACAGCGGAGAAATCCACGGCGTTGTGTACTCGCCAATCCTTCATAGTTGCACTGTAAACGGGGGCAGAATTGCTGTAGCCTTTGCAAACGGTTTCGCCCACGGGTAAAGTAAAGCTGCCCTTATAGGGGACACTTGCATTAAAAAGAGTAGCGGGGACTGTTTCAGCGGACTTTTTGGTTTCTGTTACAGCAGGGCGTGTATCCGCAACACCCGTTACCTGTTCATTGACATCGGCGGTTTCGGGAGGTTCGGTAATTATGGGATAGGTAAAGTCGAAGCCGCTATACGAATAATCATCCTCAACAGACAGGCGCTCAAAATTATTATCCGAAATAAATTTAGTAATAAGGGCCAAAGTGAGAGCCAGCAGAATCAAAACTGTATAGAAGCTTTTCACATTCAAGTATTTGCTGCGTTGTTTATCTGAATTATCTTTCATATATATTTCTCCTCTTGTCTTTTACAATGTTATTCCCTTTTTAATGGAATATTATGCAAATCAGATAATAGAAAAATGACCGCCTTACTCAAGGAAGTCATTTCACTCTTGTTGCAATATTGACAAACATAATAGCTTTAATCAAAGCTTTCTGATATTAGGGACTGTGAAAAAGTATGCTTACCAAATAATTCTGTACCAATTTGACCGATTATAAGAAAAATGATGATAGAATTTAATAATTCAAAATCCTTTGTTGAAGTCTGTGATTTTTTTCGGAAAAGCTCTCAGAAGGCTCGAGATATCATGCTTTTTCTCGAAGCCGTCAATATAAGAAAGCATACTTTCATCAAAGCCCTCCCCCGAGAGAAAAAGCCTTGCACCAGCGCACGCGGAAACGGAAAAATCATAATCCTTGCAATTAGAGCGGGAAACAAGACACTGCCCGTTTTCGTATTCGACATTAAAAATCCCCGAACAGGCAGGAACGGTATCAGTAGATAAAAAGGAAAATCTGCCGTATTCACGGGGAAAAACAGTTGTGTTAAGAACATTTTCCATATTGAGAATTCTTCCGGAATTCCCGGGGAAGGCAGTAACGGTAAACGCCCGAGGTTCGCCTATAACGCTTAAAACAGGCGTGGTGGCGGGAAGTCTTAAAAACTCGATATTTTTAAGGTTACCCTCATAGGTCCTCAGAAATCCGAGAAGACCTAAAAGCGCCTGCTTGTCATAAAAGTACAGCTCATTTACGGCTAAAAGACTTTGAGACCTGTCAATCTTATAGCTTACAAAGCCTCTTGCCTTGCCGTTACTTTTATACATATATGTGTATTCACAATTTGAGAACGGTTGATAATAAAAATCTTTCTTCTCATTTCTTACGACAAGCAAATTGGTGTAGCTTGCTATATCATTGTAAAGCTCAATGAGCTCTTGAACATTATCGTCCGAAACAAGCTCAACATCAAAGCATCTGTCAATGTGCGACAAAACGGAGGCCTCTGCCCTTGCCCTTATATTCCACAGAACTGTATCGTATCCGAATTTACGATAATAGACTGTAGAAAACGGTGATAAAAGACTAATATCCCAGCCATGACAAGGACTGATATTAAAGGCCTCGTCAAATAGGGAGCGGACTAAGCCTCCTCGTCTGTATTCGGGCCTTGTGGCAACGCCTCCGATTCCCAGGCAGCTAAGAGTAAGCCTCCCGAAATAAACAGAAAAGGTTATGCACTCAAGATTAGACATCAGGGTTTTATTGTCGTCTGCAAATGCGCCAAGCAGCATTCCCTCGGGAAGGCTTTTGTCCGATTCTCCTACTTGCCAAATAAAGCAGGAGGAGGACACCTCGTTATGCTGATTTATATCGCTATCCTGGAGTCTTCTTATTATCATATTATTTTTCCTCTTTTTTGCCTGCTCCATCTTTCGCCCCAGTTGTTGGCCCATTTTTCGCAGTATAAAGAGTAATAGGATACATTATTTTTTTTGCGGTAATTTACACAGGGGGGAAAATTACACCAGATTGCGGAAGGTATCCCGATTACAAACCAATATAAAATTCCTAAAAGAAGGCATTGTATCGTATGACCGTATTCATGAATTTTGGTGTCATGCTCCCAAGCCTTATCCTTACCCTCGCACATAAAAATGAAGATGCCTAAAGAAACACCGCCCCAATTGCCGGGGATATATGTAATCACGGCGTTACAAAATTTTTCACGGCGGTGCCCCCTAAGGGTTACAAGGAAAACGAGCAAGCCTATTATATTTACGGGCAGTCCCCATGTAAACTGCCAAAAATAGAACATCAGCCTGTCAAGACCCTTAGAAGCAATGTGGCGGGGAGGTTTTTTGATATATGAGCGCGTAGATTTGTTTTTAGCCATTTCATCACCCGATTTATATTATTTGTTTAATTTCAAAATTTATTTCTTCTCTTTTTGACAGAAACCATTTTACGCTGTGGGGATATTCGCTCATTGACAAGGGAGCGTCTAAATCTCTGTTGAGAATGCACAGGGCATATCTTCGGGAGGACAAACCTTCAAGAAGCTGTAAAGCCCTCATGTCCTGAAGACCCTCCGCAAAAACCTCAAAGCGAAGTGAGTTGAGGGGCTTGCCGTTTTCACCCGGATAGACCACAAACGCATCACCGCTCGGGAAGCTTCCGCCCGCATCGGTTACCTTAAACGGGTCTATTTCCGATTTTGAATACTGGGAGTACCAAAAATTATATCCCCACTGAAGGAAGCCTTTGGCGTTGTAGCGATAAAGCTGAAAACCGAGGATTCTGTTTCTTAAGGAGGGCATCGCGAAGAAACGGTTGGGAACGAAGCTTCTGTGCTGGCCGCAGCAGTAATATGTCCAAAAATCCTCAACCTTGCCGTAAAACTCATCCGCTTCTGAAACATTCGGCACAGGGGTTTTAATAAGACCTTTTTTGTAGAACTCTATGTTCGAGAGCGCGTCAAAGGTGTTGTATCCCGGAAAAAGCTCTTTAATAAGCTTAGACGCTCTTCTGTAAGAACCTATTTGATGAAGGCTCGGTTCGTCTGAAACGTGGAACCAACATTTATTCTTAATGCCAAGGCTTTCAATTTCTCTTTTCAGATATGGGGCAAGGGCGCTAAGGAACGCGGCATACGCTTTGCCGCCCGCTTTTGTTTCCCAGCCGAAAATCTGTTCCTCTTTTCCGTCAACCAGCGCCACGACCTTTGGCGTGGCAGCTGCGCCCCACTGTGTAAAAAGATGAGATATTTCAAAAGCCAAAATGCCGCAATCTAAGCAAAGCTTAATGTATTTTCTGAAATTTTCAAATTTGAAGCTGTAGCTATCCTTACCTGTCTTAATTACGTCGATAAGCTGTATTGTAGGTCTCTCACCCCCGATTTCCGTATCTAAGGGCGGGGTGAAAATCGGAGTAAGAATCATATTCATTCCGTGGTTTACGGCGTTTTTAATATAATTTTCGGCAACGGTCCAATATTCGGGCGAAAACGGCTCTAAGCCGTATCTCGTGCAAAGGCAGTCGTTGTGGAACCAATTGGTGTGAAGCAGCGTCTGAGCCGGAAGGACAGCGTTTATAACCTCAACGGTAAAGGTTTTTTTACATTGCTCTTTGCCGGCTTTCAGCGTTATCGTAATATTCTTTATACCCTCCTCGGTTACGCTGTCCGGTGAAATTTTAAACCAGAGTGACGTCCATACGTCACGGGGAGACACAAAAGTATTACCCTCGAGCGGAAGGAGAAGGTCGGGATACCTTTTGCGGTTTTTGTTCAGAAAATAGTCATCACTGCTTTCATAGCATGTTCTTCCTGCGGGGATATCCTTTACGAGATATGCCGAAAGCCCGTTTCCAAAAGGGGAACGGATACTGATTTTGACATTTTCCTCCGCCATAAGCTGAGTCATAAGTGCCAGCTGAAATGAAAACCCCTCGTTTTTCAGCACAGAAATGGAGGTAAGCTCATTATAGTTCGGCGCACAGTCCGGAAAAACCTTTGCAAGAGACGTTAACAAAACAGCTTTCATAAGAACTCCTTATCGTGTTGAATTATCTGGTGTAAAGCCTTTCTTCTTCAAAACAAGAATCGGAATAAAAATAAATACCGAAATTACCGCAGCCGCAACAAACATGACAGAGCCGGGGGCAGAGGTGGTAACACCGTACTCATTGACATATGTGACCTCGGACACTCTGCATACAAGGTTTCCTATAAAGGGTCCTATAACCATAGGCACAAGAACGAAAAATATCATCCTGACGCCCTGAAAAAGCCCCGTTTTATCCTTTGGGGTAAAATCACGCACCGCCGCATTGAGCATAATCATCAACAAGCCGTAGCCTGCAAAAGCGGGAATGGCGACGATGGCGAATACGGAGAGCTTCTTTGCAAAACCGGCGAGTATGAGACCTATTATAAAAACAACGATTGAAGCGATTATAAATCTGTCCTTGCCGAATTTGTCAATGAGTTTACCCATTGAGACTATGACGGTGACCGCGACGGCGAATCCGACTGCAGCACCAGCTGCCGACCCGGGCGTGATGTTACCCAGAAGATTGTCTAAATCGAGCCCCAGTCCGTTTGTTATGTAAATAAAAATATACGGAAAAAATACCTGAACAGCCGTTGAAAAAATACAGACGGATGCAAGAGCAAGGTATAGCCTGCTGTTTTCCTTTATAACGGAAGGCTTAAAGCCGTAAACAAGCTCCTTAAAATACGGGGTATCCTTTTTAACCTTGTCACCTGAATCCTTAAGAGATACAAAACCTATAAGGCCGCAGACGGATACGATGCCGCCTAAAAGATAGAAAAACACCTTGTAGCCAAGACTTGATATTACTCCGGCAAGCCCTATGACGGCGAACATCGCAACGATGGGCAAGATAGCGAGAACGCTTTCCGCGGTAGCCCTGTTTTTTATCGTTGTAACATCCGTGACCCAGGCGTTGAAGCAGGCGTCATTTGAGGAGGAACCCATAAAGGTCATAACACAGTCAAGTACAATAACGGTGGCAACTGTAAGAGAAAGTATCGCCGCTTCATCCGTAAGACCGAAAAGAGCCGAGGTATTATCACGGGAAACAAAGCCGAAAGCCGCCGTTACAAGTCCCCAAAGCACATATCCCAGAGAAATAAAAATCTTACGCCTGCCGAGCTTATCGCTTAGGGTTCCTATTAGGAAGGTGGTAATAACAGCCGTTGCCGCGCTCGCGGCGACCATAATGCTTATTGCTGTCATAACGTCGACAGAACCGTCAACCGCCGACTGCGAAGCGCCGTTGTATATGGAATTATATAAGAATGTGTTGAAGTACATATTCTCAACGTTCCAAGCAATTTGCCCCATAAATCCGAAGATGATGAGGTTGAACCAAATTCTGAAGCCGAGCTTGCTTTTTTCCACAGATTCATCTCCTTGTTTTTTCCATTATATAATTATCTAAATCTGTTGTCAATAATAGCTAATCCGATTGCCAAGCTATTTACAAATTTGATAATTATGTTGACAATTAAAAAAAATATAGTAAAATTATAAAAATTATCGGAAAAGGAGTTGATGTATTATTATTTAAACTCTTGGGTTTATTTACGATTATATATTAAGGATAATTATCAAATTTGTAAAGATGTGTACAATGTAAAGAAAGGCGTAAAAATGAAAAAAATCAGTATCGGTTTTTTGCGTTTTATTATAAATGTTGATTACTTGATTTCGGGTGTGATTGTTTTTATCTTGACTGTTTCTGACGGCGTAAAATGGCTGTCGTCGGACGCGCTTCTTGATATGCTCGGTGTAAAGCCAACCGAAGGCGCGCTCACCGTAATGAGTTTTACGCTTTTTTCCGTGTTTGCGGTTTTAACAATAGCCGTATTCACGGTAAGCTTTAAGCTGACAATTCTGTCCGCAAAAATCGGGATATTGGCTTTGCCTGTACTCTGTATGCTTTCCGGCTTGACGCTTTCTGTTCTGCAAACGGTTATTAAGTTTTTAATTACAGCGGTATTTGTGTGGGTGTTTATTAAAATTACCGGTGCGTTACAAAAGAACTCTGATAGATTTTATACGTCCGAAAGCAAAAAAACGGCGTTTATAATCTATACCGGTGCAACCGTGGCGGCGCAGATATGCCTTGTCGTTATAAATTTACTTGGATTGCCAAAATCAAATGTCGAATCAAATGAGGCTTTGACGACGGTTTTAGGAATAACTGCTTTCATTGGCATTATGCTAATGGTTAAAAGCTCGTTTTGGCTGTCAGCGCATAACAAAGATAATGTGTTGACCTATATTTCGGTTTTTTCGCAAGCACTTTTATATACAGTGTTTTATAGCATTAATATAAGCTATATAGACATTGACAGGTCGGTATATAGGATTGTTTTTATCGTCTTGTTTCTTTTATCGGGAGTTGTCGGTATTTGGAGGTACCGTAAAACGGTACAATGCTTTGACAATACAAAAAGTGAAATATGATCAAGAGAAATGCGCCTGATCTGATATATTCGGAAGTTAAATTTTTAAATACGCACCCTTGTCCCGCATAAAAAAGTGCGGGACTATTTATATTTAAACGGGTAATAATTAAAATTACCGGTCTTAATGTTTACAAAGGGGAAGAATTATGTTAGAATTACAGGCACTTAAAAAAGTCGGGAAAGGGGAGTTCGTTGAATGGCTATGAAACACAAGGCACAGCACGCTTCGGCATCCTTTGTGCTTGATAAGGTTTTAAAATATGTAGATAAGGATCCTGAAAAAAATCTTCTTGAACTCCTGCAAAGAGCCGAAAGAATATTCGGGGGAGTTTTTCCCGAGAAATACTTTGTTTCTCTGAAAAAAGGGGTAAAGGACCCGGATAATGTATACAGAAGGCTTGCTTTGAGCATTATTTCAGATGTTGACAGGAACGATATAAAGACTATGCTTCTCGCGCTCGGACTTCACGCCGGGTATTACGGAACAAAAACTGTCAGGGAAAACCGTGATAATCTCAACTGCAACATTCCGTGGACTATTTTATTTGATCCGACAAGTGCCTGCAACCGCAAATGCAAGGGCTGCTGGTCTGCCCAGTATGGTCATGAGCAGAATCTAACTCTTGACGAAATGAGAAGCATTGTTTCGCAGGGAAAGCAGCTGGGTACGCACAATTATATGATGACGGGCGGAGAGCCGCTGATGAGAAGGGACGATATTGTGACGCTTTGCAAGGAGAACAGGGACTGTTTCTTTCTTATCTATACCAACGCCTCTTTAATAGACCAAAGACTTTGCGACGAGATTCACGAGGCGGGGAATATCACGCTCGCGTTAAGTATAGAGGGTCAAAGGGAGTTTAACGATTTCAGAAGAGGAAGCGGCACTTATGACAAAACTATTGACGCAATGAAGCTTCTTCTGGAAAACAAGATTTTGTTCGGTGTGTCAGTCTGTTATACGCAGAAAAACATCCCGAGCGTGACGGATGACACCTTTTTGGATTTTCTTGTTGAAAAAGGAGCGAAATACGCCTGGTACTTTAATTATATGCCTGTGGGGCAGGGTGCGGTCAGTGAGCTTATCCCGACTCCCGAGCAAAGAAAATTTATGTACGAATGGATGCGTAAAATCAGAAATTCGAAAACGGGAAAGCCCATTTTCGTAGTAGATTTTCAAGATGACGGAGAATATGTCGGCGGTTGTATAGCAGGCGGCAGAAACTATTTTCATATCAATTCCGCCGGCGACATAGAGCCTTGTGTGTTTATTCATTATTCGGATTCCAATATCAGGACACACACACTTTTACAGGCGCTGAAAAATCCGCTTTTTATGGCTTACAGAAAAAATCAGCCCTTCAATGAAAATCATCTGCGACCTTGTCCTATGCTCGAAAATCCCGACAGACTTCGTGAAATCATTAATAAAACAGGAGCAAAGTCTTCGGACCTTCTCTCTCAGGAGGATGTTGAAACCCTTTGCGGCAAATGCGACGCTTTTGCAGCGGCATGGGAGCCCGTGGCCGAAAAGCTTTGGAATTCAACCTCACATCCCAAAAACCTCACACAGTATTACAGGGACACGCCCGAGGGTAGAGAAGAAGCCGAAAGAGAGAAAAACGACTCTAATACTGACGGGAAAACAGCGATAGAAATAGTATCCGCAATACCCTCGGCAAATAAGAAATCTTAGGCAACAAAAAAACACGCCGTCCGGCGTGTTTTTTTAGTACTGTTATCTGCAAAAAACATGGCTTCCTATAACTACTATGACAGGGCGGGACTTCATCCATGTGTTTGTTGTCTTTGCAGGATTATAATAGTATATGGCTCCGCCGGAGGGATCCCAACCGTTCAAAGCGTCCTGAGCGGCTTTTTTTGAGGTTGAGCTGGGTTCGGTGCTCCAGTTCTTGTCCCTGACGCAGGTGAAAGCGCCCTCCTGATAGACTACCCCCGAAACACTGTCCGGAAAAGAGGGATGCTTTACTCTGTTAAGCACAACAGCGCCTATTGCTACTTGTCCGGTATAGCCTTCTCCTCGTCCCTCGGCTGCAATAACTTTCGCTAAAAGGTATAAGTCATTTTGGTTCGTGTTTGAGGATGAGCCTCCAAGCCCCAAATAAAGCAGTGTTTTCGGTCCCGCTATTCCGTCTACGGTTATTCCGCAGTTCCTTTGAAACTGCTTTACGGAATTGACTGTTCTTACTCCGTAAATTCCGTCTATTGACCCGCTGTAAAGTCCGAGTCTTGTAAGAACCCGTTGTATTTGCCTAACTTCATCGCCCCTTGAGCCTAGCTTGGACAATACCTGTACACTTGTGGCAGGAGTATTTTCTGTAGCAACCGAAACAACCAGAGTAATAATCAAAAGATTCAGCAGTATTATTACTACTATATCCCATACTTTTTTCAAGGTTCTTTTATCGAACGATATTTTTGTATTTTTTATCACAAGCAACACCCCAATATAAATCTGTTATATACATTTTTATACTATCCTGACAAATGTCCATATATTCTAAAAATCAATGGGAAATAGTGTATAATCCGGAACGCGGCATAATACGAATTTCCAAAAATAATGACGTAAATTGGATAGAAGAAAAATTTAAAAAAACGGAAAAAAAGTGTTGACAAGGGAGGAGGAATTTGATAAGATACGAGAG
>CAZPPO010000073.1:0-9279 GCA_964588475.1 uncultured Eubacteriales bacterium | reverse complement strand
GGAGCGTTTGTCCTCGATACCCGATATATTGCCCTGCGAATCGAGCGTAACGCGAAGTATTTCGTTTTCAAGCAGGGTTTTGGTTGCTGTAACAGGAGGAAGGCTCAAGGCTGCTTTTTTTTCGCTAATGAAGAACATTTTGTATCCAGACGAAGGCACGTCTTTCGCAATAAATTCAACAAAATATTTACCGTCTTTATTATAGAAAATTGAAGGCATCTCGTTTCCAAGGGCATCCTCAATGCTCCCGGCAGCTTCGGGGATTTCGACTATAACCGATGAGCTTACGGTCCAGGTATTGAAGTTCCAGACTAAAACCGCAGGACAATTGCCTTGAGGCAAGAGAGAGCTTATTGCCCCATACTTTATGTCTGACCCGATTTTCATCATTTTTTCATAATCCGCAAGACAATCCTCATATACCTCATGTATTGAGGTGCCGGGCAATATGTCATGAAATTGATTTGTAAGCAGAAGCTTCCAGCCTTTTTCAAGCTCTTGTAAATCGTATTCATAGCCCGTTTTCTCATGGGCAATAACACTTAAAAGCTCGGCATTTCTGAAAAGCAGCTCACCCTTTCTATTGTACTTTTTAACAAAAGCCTGACTTGTATATGTGCCTCTGTGATTTTCATAGTAAAGCTCACCATCCCAGAGCGGAAGCTCATTTTTGTTCTTTTCTATTATTGAAAAAAATTCTTTTGCCGAGCCCTGACGAGAGGGAACAAGTCCCGGTATTTCAGCAAGAGCACGGGCATTTTCAATCATACCATAGGTACAGCCGCCGCCGCCGTCGCCGTAGCCGAACATACCCAGGCCAACACCCGTTATATCAGTCTGCGGTGAACCGTAAAAGCATTTTTGTATATCTGAAGCTGTATATTCCCCGCCATAGCCCGTAGGCATAAGATAAGAGACAACCTCGTCACCGCTGTGCGAACGCCATATAAACTGGGAATAGGGGAACTTGTTCGTATCATTTGAAAGTAGCTTTGAGGTCAGAAAATACTTAAGCTTAGATTTTTTAATTATTTGCGGTAATGCCCAGGAAAAGCCGAAGCAATCAGGCAACCAGTAAATCTCCGAGCAAATTCCGAACTCCTTCAAAAAAAACTGACGGCCGTATAAAAGCTGCCTGATAAGGGCTTCTCCGCTCGCAATGTTTGTATCCGCTTCAACCCAAGCACAGCCCGTGATTTCCCACTGCCCGCTTTTGACTTTTTCCTTTATTCCTTCATAAATATCTGGGTAATAGGTTTTCATAAAATCATATAAAACCGCTTGACTTTGACTGAACCTAAAATCCGGATATAAATCCATAAGGCTTAGGTTATTGGCAAAGGTCCTTGCTGTTTTTCTGACTATTTCCCTGATTGTCCATAGCCACGCGACGTCAAGATGGCTGTGTCCTGTCATTATAACCCTTCCGTTATCAAATCGGGGTATACAGGAAATCGAGTTATAAAGAATATCAGCGGCGCCTGCAACACTATCGGAAAAAGCGGTTTGCCCCATATCAAAATCAAGCGCGTGCACGGAGTCGTCAACAGCCCTCCAAAGACGGTTTTTAATATTCTCATCGGGAATAACGGATATAGCATCAATACAGTTTTTAAGTAAAAAACGGTACTTTTCGATGTCAGCGTCCACTGCTATTAAGGAAGCTTTATTTAGAGTGTAAAACACAGTTTTAGCTCCTGCCATTGCCGCATCGCAAAAGCCTCCGCAGTTAACTGTCGCTTCGACCTCAATATTGTAAAGCGTACCCTTTATTGCCGGATTATCAAGGTGAATTATATCTCTGTGAACCCAGCCAGAGTTCATACGCGAACTTACAGCTCCCTTAATCTCACCGTTAATCCTGACTAAAGCCTCGCCGCCGAAATCAAGCTGAAGATAAATCTTTTTGCCGTTCATATTTTCAGGAACGCTCACCCTTGCTGAAAACCAGCAGGTCATATCATATCCCGTTTCCCATATGTCACCCAGACTAATCTGCGTTTCTGCGCCGGGATTGAATAAATACTCGTTCGGGGCGATATGTACGCCATCTCTTTTTTTCCAGGAGGGGATCTTTAATTCATCGTAAATTACATATTGGTCAACCTGCTTAACAAGATTTTCGATAACACTTAATTTTGGTGTTCTAATCATATCTTAAATCCTTTCAGCTTGAGCGGAATGTTTTCCCCGAGCATTCTTCCCGCAATTCTTTTGAAGGCGAGAGCGGCAGGTGAAAAAGAGGCGGGACCATGACCGCTCGCCGATAGAAGAAGCTCTTTATCCTCGGGAATTATGCCGATAAGCCGAACACTCGTTGCGTCAATCACCTCGTCAACAGACCGCAGGGAAAGCTTCTTTGAATACCTGTTAATAATGAGTCTTTGCTGTGTGGTACCGGATCTTCGAACCCTGTCAGCAGCGACAGAAGCCGCCCGCATGCTGACCTCGTCGGCAGTGGAAACAACAAGAGCTTCGTTTGACGCAAAAACGCATAGATTAAAGCCCTTTTCAAGGCCCGCGGGTGAATCGAGAATAACAAAATCAAAGCTTTTTGAAATATTTTTTATGAGGTATGAAAACTCCTCATTATCAGCATTGTCAAAGCTTGCCGGAGCGCGCAGCAGAAAAAGCCTGTCTGTAACAGGCAATAATGCCCTTGAGGCTGTACAGTTTTTTTGAAGAACATCTCCCCAGTCGAAAACAGCTGATTCTCCTGCATTTAGCAGAACATCAAGACTTCTAAGAGAAATATCGGCATCAACCAACAGTACACTGAGGCCTTTCTGACAAAGAGCTTTGCCAAGGCCGGTACAGATTGAGGATTTACCGACTCCGCCCTTCGCGGATACGACGGCGATAATTCTTGACATACCTTTATCTCCCTTCTTTGTGCCTCTTACGAATGAAAACAGCTGTTATCAGAAAATAAGCTCATTATATTCTTCCGGGGTACTAAACTGCTTCGAATTGGTAAAATAATAGTTAAAAATTTCACTCACTGCTCCTGAAATCGCGCTGCCGCCCTGTACATTTTCACAGACCTCAATAACGGCAATTTCCGGGTCGTCATAGGGCGCGAAGGCTATGACAAAGCCGTTATTTGTTTTAACTGCTGCTTTGTTTTCAGCTTGTTTTATAATCTGGGAGGTGCCTGTTTTTGCCGCAGCCTCAACAACGCAGTCCTTAAAATACGAACTGCAGCCGCCATGTGTTACGACATCACGCATTCCCGCTTTAACCAAGTCAAGGTTACCTTTGGAAAAATCGATATTTTCAATTATCTCGGGTGTTGTCTTGTAGAGTAAAGTCTTCATGTCCGAGGAAAAAACAGAATCTATAATGTACGGCTTATATCTTATTCCCCCATTTGCAATGGTGGCGCAATAATTGACAAGCTGTATGGGGGTAAAGAGATTGTCGGACTGACCGATGGCTGCCTGAACCGTATCGCCCGGATACCAAACGCCGCCCGAAGCCTCACGGCTTGATTTGCCTGCGAGTATACCCTTAGCTTCCGGAAGCTCCAAGCCTGTTTCCTGACCCAGTCCGAGCAGCTTGCAGTAATAATTCATTTTTTCTATGCCGAGATTCTTACCTACATTATAGTAATATATATTGCACGAATATCTGAGTGACTGTCTGACATTGAGATAGCCGTGTGAGGCAAGACACGAAAAGGTAGTGTCAAGATATTTAAAAGTCCCGCCGCACCTGAAAGTGGTTGAGGGAGTAATTGTACCCTCTGTCAAGGCGGCTATAGCCATAGCGGGCTTTATTGTTGAACCGGGAGCATATGTGCTCATAAGAGCCCTGTTCCATAAGGGAGCTGTTTTATCCAAAATCAGCTGCGGATAAATTTCGCTGTATTTGGATATATCGTATGTCGGGTTTGAGACACATGCACGAACAGCACCTGTTTTTACATCCAAAACAATAATAGCTCCTGCGGTATCAAAAACGGTTTTGTCTCTTTGTTGATCAAGAATTTTTTGAAGAGCAGCCGCCGACGCCTTCTGAAGACCGGCATCTATGGTAGATACTACAGTGGCACCTTGCTCGGGAAGCACGGCATATTCCTGTGAAATATTTCCCTCGGCGTCAGTTAAGGTCGTTAAAATTCCGTTCTTGCCCCTCAAATATTGCTCGGCGTAAGCCTCAATACCACTTTTCCCGCAAACATCATTGAGCTCATATTTATTATTTTCAAGCAATAATTTTTCTGCTTGTGTGATTGTGTTGTCGTTGAGCCTTTCCTTTAACAGAGCCCTTTGAGTGTTATATTCTTCAGAGCTTATGGCTGCGACAAAGCCTAAAATATGAGGAGCAAGAGTCCCGTCGAAATATTCTCTATAATTGTCTATCTGAACGTCTACACCCCTGAAAGTATCGCTGTTTTCCTTGATTGCAGAGACTAATCCTATTGAAACGTCACGAGCAAAAACATAAGGGGTTTTTTCCGAAAAGAGCAAATATTTCATTGAAAAGCATACACCCATAACCTTTATTTGAGTATCCTTAGGGTATGCTTCAAGAGCATATCTCTCAACTAAGGCGTCATAACAGTTTTGAGCAGAGGCATAATCATTGAGGTGAAGCATATCTCGGGATTTCAGAAAGCTTATTTCTGTATCAGCCTTTTCCTTAAACTGAGCATTATTTTTTTTGTCAAGGACAATCGGAAGACAGTTCTCATATTCCTCCTTCGCCTTCTCAAAAAGCTCGATTAATGCCAAAATAACTTCGTTGCGTTCCTGCTGGTTTTTGTAGGAAGGGAACTTATCATACAAAAAAATAATCGTATTTCCCTGGCGGTTTGTGACAAGCGAGCGTGCGTTGCGGTCAAGGATAATACCCCTTGCCGCCGTTACCTTTCTTTTTGAAACGGATGTGCGGTCTGTTATGTAGGAATACTTTTCTCCATCCGCAATTTGGTATTTAACCAAAAAGGAAATAAAGAAAACAAACACGACACAAAAAAACACGCATCCTTTTACAAATCTTCTTTTTCTGATACTGTTTATCATATTGCCATACTCCGATATTCTCCCGATTTATTGTAAACAGTACGTACAAGCACATACACTGCCGGGGATAAAAGCGTGGTGAATAAAAAAGAGGGTAAATAAAACCTGAAAATAAAATATGAAACGCCCTTTACACCGGATAGAACATAAAAAATAATTATGAAAACGAAAATATTAATCGCAAGACATAATGCTGTTAAGACAAGAGCCGAAACTATATTGTTTCTCATTAAATAGGTTATCATAAGCGTGCAAAAAAAGGCTGTTAAGAGCATCATAATACCGAAAAAGCCGTCCTTATCCGATGAGATGTCCCAAACAATACCCGCAAAAGCACCAAGCAGCGCTCCGGAAACTCCCCTTTCAAACATACCTATAAAAACTGTTAACGGTATTAGCAAAAAAGCCCTTGCCCCAAAAGGTTCGGGTATTATCCCCGATGTGTTCTGGAGCAGGGAAAACAGCAAAATAAAAAAAATCAGAGTGATATTGCGAAATAACACTTTTTTATTAATAAACATATAATCACCGATTAGTCAACCGTAAAGTCGTCTTTTTCTCCCTGTCCTGCAAAATCTGTCAAAACAAAAACTCCGGAGAGGTTCACAGCGTCACAGGCAGGCTTAACTGTGGCATATGAAGAAGTGTCCGCCTCATCGTTTTCAACCGTGACAACCGTTCCTATCACAATGCCCGGCGGAAAAACACCTCCTGCACCCGAGGTAACGACTATTCCACCCGAAACCACGGCGGTTGTGCTTTTAAGGCCTGAAAGCCTTACAAGCCCATCGCTTATAAGCTTTGTGCTACCGCTTAAAAAGCCTTTTTCTCCCGTGCTGACATCATACGCGCCTATACTCAAACGCGGGTCCAGCACGGACAACGCGACTGATGTTGTTGTATTTACCTTTTTGATTATTCCCACGATATTGCCGTCGCACACGACGGGGTCATTGACGCTGACATCATCAATCCTGCCGACGTCAACAACAAACGAAGAACCTGCATCAGCGGCATTTCTTGATATCACCGTGGCGTAAGCAAATGCGAAATCATTGTTTCTTTTCTTTAGTCCGAGTATATTTTCATAGTCCTTGACCTTTGCCTTGAGATTCTCATATTCGGAAAGCTTCTGAGTGCTCTCGTTGAGCTGCTTTTCAAGCAGCTCAATTTGCTCAAGGTAGGAAGATGAGGACTTAAAGGAAACGGTAAAGGAGTCTGCGTGGCGGCTTATAGAGAAGGCTGCTTTCTGGAGAGGTGAAAACAAAGTGGATACAACGGAGGTAAAAAAAGAGGAGGAATTGTGTGAAAAGGCAGCAAAAACCACGCCCAGCAGTAATGCTGCTAAGGCAAGCGATGCGATTTTTACTTTTGAGGAAAGGAAAAATCTGCACATAATACTTCCTTCTTAATTATTTCTTAAAAGCCTGAGCGGGTCTTTTTCAAGACAAATTCCTGTCCCTCTTACAATACAGTCAAGCGGACTTTCTGCTATATGAACGGGCATTCCCGTTTCGGTGGCTATCAGCTTGTCCAGTCCCCTTAGCAAAGCCCCGCCGCCCGTGAGCATAATTCCCCTGTCCATAATGTCTGCGGACAGCTCCGGCGGAGTTTTGTCAAGAGTAAAACGTATGGTATCAAGTATCTGGTCAACGGGATCTACAAGAGCCTCTCTTACTTCCTCGCTGGATATCTCTAAGCTTTTTGGAAGGCCGTCAAGAAGATTCCTGCCCTTGACATCCATAGCACCCTCGCCCTCATAGGGGTAAGCTGAGCCCAGTTTAATTTTTATATCCTCTGCAGTACGTTCTCCGATAAGCAGGTTTTCCTTTTTCTTTATATATGAGATGATAGCCTCGTCAAAATTATCGCCCGCAATGCGGATTGATTTTGATGTAACAATATCTCCCAGTGAAATAACGGCAACCTCTGAGGTTCCGCCTCCGATATCAACTACCATGCTTCCTACGGCCTGTGTAACGGGAAGACCCGCACCGATGGCTGCCGACATAGGCTCTGCGATAAGACTGACATACCTTGCTCCGGCACTCCTTGCGGCATCGTGTACCGCCCGCCTTTCAACCTCTGTAACTCCCGAGGGAATACATATCATAACCCTTGCCCTGTTAAACAGCGAGCCGCTTACGGCTCTTTTAATAAACTCCTTAAGCATATCAGCGGTCATATCAAAATCAGCAATTACTCCGTCCTTCAAGGGGCGAACGACCGATATTGAGCCGGGAGTCCTCCCTATCATATCCTTAGCTTCATTTCCCACAGCCTTTACGGTTCGTGGCATAGATTTCTCGTCAACCGCCACAACGGAAGGCTCACGTATAACAATGCCTTTACCCTTGACAAAGACAAGAGTGTTGGCAGTACCCAAATCAATTCCTATATCCTGTGAAAAAAACATTATTTCTGCCCCCTTAAGCGTGCAAATAGTATATCAAACGAAACAGTCTCTTTCAAGGTTATCTGCATGATTTATTTTTTTCTGAACAAATAACAAATAAAAAACACAATTGCCAAAAAGAGCACTATTGTAGCTCCCGCCGCCGTATCGAGATAAAACGAGGACATAAGTCCGAATACTCCGCAAAATACGGCTATTATTACGGAGATAACAAGGTGCTGTCTTGAGCTGCGTGAAATATTTCTGGCCGCTGCGGCAGGAAGAATAAGAAGTGAATTAATCAGCAGTATTCCTACCCATTTAATGGAAAGCATAACTACTGTCGCAACAATTACAACAAAAATATTTTCCACAAGCGTAACCTTTACGCCTCTGCTTGCCGCAAGCTCCCTGTTCACAGATAACAGAAGCAGCTTATTATACAAAAAAGCCCATATAATCATAACTGCCAAAAGAACGAAGAACAGCGTCCAAATTTCAGTCTTAGAGACGCTCAGTATATCCCCGATAAGATATGTGCTGTATTTTGCAAAGCCTCCACCGTATGATAAAATAACCAAACCCAAAGCGATTGACGCCGAGGAAAAGACACTGATAACGGTATCTGTAGACGCAGTTTTTGTGCTTTTGACCCGAGTGACCGTCAGTGCAATTACAACTCCAAAGGCAACAAGGGAAATTATCTCGTTATCGATGCCCAAAAGAACACCCAAGGCTATGCCCGTAAGGGCACTGTGACCTAAAGCATCAGAAAAAAACGCCATATTGTTGTTTACTGCCATCGTGCCCAGAATGCCGAAAAGAGGAGTGATTATAAGCGTTGCAAGAAGCGCGTTTTTCATAAATCCGTATGAAAGCCAATTACTAAAACCAATTTCGCTAATCAAGTTAAAAAAAGTATCAATCATTTTCTTCACCCATACCGGAAAAGAAGCTCTCCTGAAATTCTTTTGAAGAAAAAACCTCATCGGCATTGCCCATACAAAGCACTTTTTTGTTGAGCAAAAGAACCTTGTCGGCATATCGCTTTACGATACCCAGATCGTGAGAAACCATAGCAATGGCTGTGTGGTAATTATTTTTAAGCTCGGATATTACCTCATAAAAAGATTCACTTCCGGAAAAGTCAACACCCGAAACAGGCTCATCCAATATCAGCAGCTCAGGGATAGGGTATAGCGCGCACGCGAGCATAATTCTCTGTATTTCTCCACCCGAGAGCTCACCCAGCGTCCTGTTTATTAAGTTTTCACATGAAACCAGTCGCAGCGATTTTTCCACCGAGAATTTGTGGTTTTTTGGATGGAAAAAAAACACGGGAAACCCTGTCCTTCCGCTAAGCATAAAATCTCTTACGCTCACGGGGGCATAGCGGTCAAAGTCGAGAGATTGGGGAACATAGCCGATTGTTATGTTGTCTAAGCTTCTCCCTTCATGCGAGCAGAATGTAACGCTCCCGTCATGCTTGATTTCACCGAGTATAGCCTTTAGCAATGTTGTTTTGCCGGCTCCGTTGACTCCTATCAAGGCGGTCAGTTCACCGCAGCGAAGCTCAAAGGATATAGAGTTTAGGAGGGCCTTGCCTCCCCTTTTTACGCTTACATCGCGTACCTTGATTTCACATAAGCCGCAGCCGTTACCGTTGTTTTTCATTTATAAATCTCCGCTATCGTTCTGACATTTGAACGCATCAAATCCTCGTATGAGGTTAATTGCGCATTTCCGCCCGTAATAGGGTCAAGAATCAATATGGGTATTCCCGTTTCCCTCGAAAGTATTTCAGCGGCGCTGCCCGTATAGCCGGGATGGACAAAAAGCGCTTTAACACCAAGCCTC
>CAZPPO010000072.1:970-9360 GCA_964588475.1 uncultured Eubacteriales bacterium | reverse complement strand
AGTATACTCTTCAATGCCGCTCTCATATCAGGGAACGCTTATCGACGGGTTTTATCTCAGATTCAAAAACGGAGAGGTTGTGGATTATGACGCGCAAAAGGGGAAAAGCGCCTTAAAGCGTTTGCTCGATACGGACGAGGGCTCTCGCAGGCTCGGAGAGGTAGCCTTGATCGCGCATGATTCGCCTATATCCAATCTCGGAATTCTCTTTTATAATACTCTTTTTGATGAAAACGCTTCTTGCCATTTGGCATTGGGTGAATGTTATGCAATGAACATTCAAAACGGGGTGAATATGTCCGAAAAGGAGCTGATTAATCACGGAGGCAACAGAAGCGTAAATCATGTAGATTTTATGATAGGTACAAAGGATTTGCAGATAACGGGCATAACGAAGGATGCAATTGATGTACCCATATTCATAAACGGCAATTTTGTGTTTTAAACGGTCAAAAATAAAAGCGACAGGCAATATTTTGTCTGTCGCTTAAAATTTATGTAAACCAGATGGGGTTTGTCAGGCATTTGATAAATGGCGGCAAAGCCAGCTTTGAATCCTCAGGAATCATAAGCTTAACCACTTGATGATATAAGAAGGCGGCTATCATTCCGTATTGATGGGAAATTTGTGCCCTCAAAAAACCCGAAGACGGGACCGTAAGGCTAAAATTAAGGTCGGTCTTTTTAATATTTTCGCTGTATATTATTTCGTCATTGTTAAAAACTTGGAGCAGATGACCCTTTTTAAGCCTCTCGCCGCGTATATTTACGGCAATATTCTCATGCCATAGAATTTCTTCGCCTATCTGCGCCCCCTCGCACTCAAGATAAAGTACTTGGCCGTCAGGCTTTGATGTTATTATGCTGTTACCGCTTTTAATTGCAAGCAGGATGTCTTCAGGCGAGGAGGAAGAGGCATTGACAAGCGTAGTAGGGCAGCCGAGAAGATGGGTAAGACCCGCGAAATCGCGATGAAAGTCACTGCCTCCGACCGCGGGGAGCCTTTTACCCTTGAGCAGCTCGCTGTGCCACCATTTCAAGGTGCTGATATTGTCGATACGCATAGGTCCGTTCCACACCTCGGCCGCGTCGAAAGGGAAAGAGTCAAGCGGCCAGTGCCAGCCGCACATTTTGCAAAACGGATGATTTACCGAAACGAGTGCGCCTTTTGAGCGCGCCTTCTGCGCAAGGCGTACAAAATCCTCATAGGTGTAAGCGCAGTATGCCTCTTCAAAAGGCTTTTCAACTCCCCAAAGGTTGCAATGCCCGTTATACTGCGTAAGCTCCATTCCTTTAATAATTGTTATATCAGGATTGGTAAGATTATAGGAGCCGACACGGTTATTGTTATGGTCTGTGAAAATGATAAAGTCAAGCCCTTTTTTTCTTGCATAAGCAATAAGCTGCGCCGGATTATAATGTCCGTCGCTGTTTACCGTGTGGGTATGAGTATCGCCCTTAAGCCAGCGCTTTTCCTTAAATATAAATGTTATTGTGTATGTAACCTTGACTCCCTCACAGGGGCGGTATACACCGGCTATTATTTGCCACGTGCCGGCATAGGGTTCACAAGGCTCATAGCCGTCTGTTGAATAACGAGCGCTGATTTCAATGACCTTTGTTCTGCCTCCGGAGGCGCCGTTCTGGGTACCGTCCGGATAAACAAGACCTAAGTCAATACAAATCCCCTTGGTTTTATCAGTGCTGTAGCTTATTCTCATTTTTTCGCAGCTCTTTGGCACGTCAAACGGGATAAAGAAATATTTCTCTTTATCCAGAGACGTAAAAAACCGCTCAATTTTAATGGTTTTGCTTTTCATAAACATCTTCCCCATCATTTGACGAGAGAGCGGCTCTGCGCTCTTTTATCTCGCTTCTTATTTCAGACATAAAGTCTAAGGTCAACTTAAAGCGTGCCTTGTGCAGCAGGAACGCTCCTATAAGGAAAACAGGAGGAACGCCGAAAAGAAGAGTTTTTATCATTTTTACAGCCGCTGCGGTAGTGGCAACTCCCACTTGAGTATCAAACTTGACAGCCGCAAAGCATGAGTATCTTATTAAATAGCTGATGCCGTTTGAAATCTTGCTAAGGAAGGTGAGCATAGAAAAGATAATTCCCTCATTTCTTTCACCATACTTCCATTCTCCGTAATCGACGGCGTCCGAGAGCATAACGCTTTGCATCATACTCATAGCACCGTAGCTTATGTGCGGGACAAAGGCTGACAATGCGAACAAGAAAAAGTTCGAGGGAGCCATAGCATTTACAATGGTCATTATCAGATATCCTATACACGGAAGCAAATATGAGAAAAGATAAACCTTGTTCCTTTCGAATTTCTTTGACGCCAGCGGCACACCGAACAGACCTAAGCCTGAGATTATTCCCGACGAAATCGAGTAAAAAGCATAGGATTTGGGCTTTAGCAGTACATTTGTGAAATAATACAGCATAGTTCCGCCGTGCATACACGCTGCCGCGTTGAACAAAATCATAATGGCTACGACCACAAGCGCCTGGTCATTTCTAAACAAAATTCTTGCAGCCCGAACAAACGAAAAGGGTTCCTTATGCTCGGGAATGAGTACGACTCTTTCTCGGACTGAGGCGGCACAAACAACAGAGGTAGCTATATAAACCGCAGCAGCTATTAAAGCGTAGCGTAAATAACCCTTTGAGGTATCTTCTTTTCCGAGAAAACCTACGATATTTAAGGTAAATGCGCTTGTAAAGCCACCGATAGCGCCCGTGACACGCGGAAGAACCGATAGCTTATCTCGTTCCTTCGGGTCAAGGGTCATAGCCGGTATCATTGACCAATAGCCGACATCTATCATTGTAAAGGTGGCATCGCACAGAATATAAAGAAGTGTCACATAAATGTATATCGGGATACCTTTAAGCCCCGGGTTGAAGTATATCATAACGGAGGTAATGGCATTAAAAATAGCGCCGAAGAAAATCCAGGGACGGAACTTTCCCCATTTTGAGCTTGTGTGATCGATAATAGCGCCCATTAGCAAATCGTTTGCTCCGTCCCAAATTTTGGAGGCAAAAAGCATAACGGCAAGAAATCCGTTATTTATGTGTAGCGAAGTGCGAAAAAAATTCGGGAGGTATTCCCCGTTTACGAGAGACGACATCATATTTTTGCCGATAGGTCCTATGCCGTATCCTATGTACTCACTCAGTGTAATTTTATTTGTGTCGGGTGCATTTTTCAATCAATTACCCCCTGAAATTTCCTCCTTTTTAGTTTATCACTTTATAAAACCCTGTCAAGGTTAAATAACAAATATGCTTCTGTTCACGATAATTTTTTAGTTATGAGTGTACAACCACTCAGTACCGTTAACAAATAATAATAAAAAGCGATTGACAAGAATCGCTTTTTATCAATTTTTTAATTATTTCTCTCCATCGGTTTGGGAATCCGGACCTACAGGTGCGTTTACAGCCTCATAATTCTCTTGCTTATTAACAGAGGATTCATCGTATTTTGTCTTGTAAACGGTACCCTTTGGGTGCTCAGGCGGTGCGTAAACGGAAAACAGCTTAAGAGGTGTGCTTCCCGTGTTTACGGTATTGTGCCAGGTGCCCGCCGGAATAAGTATTGCACTGTTCTCATAAATCCTTCTTTGAAAGGTGAGGTTTTTAGGTGAGCTACCCATTTGTACAAGTCCCATGCCTCTTTCAATATATTGAAGCTGGTCTACATCCGGATGGACCTCAACACCGATATCACTTTTAGGATTAATACTCATCAGCGTTACCTGAAGATGCTTCCCTGTCCACAAGGCTCTGAGAAAGTTATTGTTTCTGATAGCCTCATTTTTCAGATTTGTTACAAAAGGCTCGCCGCCATAATCCTTGACGGGCTCGTTTGTATTGCCTTGATACATTGCTTTGCGGTGACTGCGCATTTTAATACTCCTTTCATAATTATTCTTTCTTATATTATGCACTTTGTCCCGCAATAGTTCTTTGATTTTTGTTATATATATGCGCGAGTTCCCCTTACGCTTATCTCACCGCTGTTTATTACGAGAATCCTTTCGTCTGAAAGGCGCACTCTCAGACTAAAATCGTCCTCTATCCCTTCGGCTGTTCCCGTAAGCTCTTCTCCCTTTTGGATTATTCTGATTTCTTTACCTAAAATAACGCAGCTGCTTCGGTAAAATGAAAGATATTCCTCTTTGTTATTAGGATAATCCTTTCTCATTTTGTCTAATGCTTTTATCACTTCTGCCGTAAGATAAGGCAAATTTATTATGCTGCCGCTCTCGATATAAAGAGAGGAAGCAACTTTTCGCACGCCTTCTGAGAAATCCGTAATAACTTGATTGCAGTTAATACCTATACCTATAATCGCGTTCTTAACTATTTTGCTTTCACCCTCAATCGACAATTCAGTGAGAATTCCGCATATTTTTTTATTGTTTAGCATTAGGTCGTTAACCCACTTTACACCGGGCCTTAGCCCGCTTGCCTTTTCTATAGCGTCGCTAACTACCTTAGCGGTACGGCAGGTTATATCGGTTATATTCTCGCCTGTACAGTCAGGCAGCAGAAGCATAGAAATATAAAGTCCCTTGCCCTGTGCAGATTCAAAGGAACGCCCGAGCCGCCCGCGCCCGTTTGTCTGTTCTTTGGCGATAACAAAGGTGCCGTTTTCTAATGATCGGAAGTTTTTTTGAATAAAAGAGTTTGTAGAATCTACGGTATCAAGGAAGATAAGCTGTTTCGTATAGGAAGGGGGAAGCAAAGCGAGAATTTCGCCTAAATTAAACTTTTCGGGTTGGTTCGCAAGCAAATAACCTTTGTTTGTAGAAGACATTATGAGATAGCCCTCATTTCTCAGAGTCCCCACGGCCTTGTTTACCGCACTGCGGCTGATACTTATTGATTTACTGATTTTTTCTCCCGATATATAATTATTTGAGCTTTTGAGTATCGCAAGAACGAGGTCTTTAGTCATATCATCACCATGCAAAGTATAACAGCATAAATACAGATTGTAAACATCTTAATTGTATTGTTGACAATTACATGTTACTCTGTTATCTTATGAAACTGACGGATGTGAAATAGTAATGAGAATACGCGATGTTACTTATATAGCTGTGTCAGCGGCGTTAATCTGTGTTTGTTCATGGATTTTTGTTCCTGCGCCTGTTCCCTTTACTCTTCAGACCTTCGGTATATTTTTCGTTATTGGTTTTTTAGGCGGAAAACGGGGCTTTATTGCAGTGCTTGTATATTTATTAATCGGGGCGGCAGGAGCACCTGTGTTTTCCGGCTTTCGAGGGGGACCCGGCGCTTTTATTGACAGTACCGGTGGATATCTTGTCGGATTTTTGTTTGCTGCGGCAGTATTTTGGCTTATAACAAAATATTTCGGGGACAGGTCAGTCGTTCTTGCTATTGGCATGGCATGCGGTATGCTTGTGTGCTACGCTTTCGGTACAATGTGGTTTACGGTTATATATTTTAACGAACAAAGCCTTGTTAATTTCGTTTCGATTTTGTTAAAATGCGTTGTTCCGTTTATTATTCCCGATGCCTTAAAGATTTATTTTGCCCTACAGCTTTCAGGCAGACTGAAAAAACTCTTAAAATGTCATTTTTCCTAAAATCACATTTTGTCCGCTTGAGAGTATAATAGTATCGAGCATACGGATTTAGTTACATAATCATAAAGGAGGGTTACTATGTTCCGTTTGTTTGGAAGAGGCAACTGTTGTCATGATTGCTGGAATTGCACTTGTCGCAGCTGCTGCAAGTGCGGACCTTGCCGTCGCAGAGTTTTTTACGGCTGCAGATGCTGCAGATTCTGATGTAAGAGACATATAAACGCACCGAAGTAAGACTTTGTTGACTTGGGTGCGTTAAACTATTTAAAATAGCAACCTTCATTGACAGATAGGAAAATAAAATGTAAAATATAACATATTTTTGGAGGTGCGCTATGCTTTTATCAAAATTGATTGAAAAAAAAGACCAAATTGCAAAGTATATGGTTGAAGAAATAACATATATTTGCAAGAATATGGAAAAACGGCCCCCGGGTTCAAGGGGTGAAAAGCAAGCAAGTGAATACTTAGCTAAGATCTTAAAAAATGATTGCGGCTGTGAGCGCGTCGAAATCGATGCCTTTGAGGAAAACCCCGGCTCATTCTACGGCTGGCTTTACATAACAATGACCCTTGCTATTGCCGCAGTTGGGGTTTTCTTCTTAAATCCGTTAATCTCGGCTGTTTTTATCGCCATAGGCCTTTTCGTAGTAGTAATGCAATTCGGAATGTATAAAAAATTCATCGATTTTTTATTCCCAAAGAAAATCAGTCACAACGTAACAGCCGTTAAGAACTGTTCCGGCGAGGTCAAACGGCGCATATTTTTCAACGGTCATACCGATGCCGCGTGGGAGTGGCCTGTTAATTACAAGCTTGGAGGAGTCGGCTTTGAGGGTCATGCTATTATCTGCGCAATTGGGGCAATGTACTATCTTGTTATATCAATTATCAGCATTATAAAGACGGGGACAGCAGGCGTTGAGTTCTCATCGACTCTCGGGAAGCTTGGCCTTTGGGGAATGATTTTCATACCATTTTTTATCGGACTGTATTTTATGAGAAACAAAAAACGAGTTGTTGACGGCGCAAATGACAATCTATCGGGCTGTATGATTGGAATTGCAATACTCAAAGCCATGAAGCAGGAGGGTATTGAGCTTGAAAACACTCAGGTAGGCGTTATTTTAACCGGTTCCGAGGAGGCCGGACTCAGAGGAGCTAAAGCGTGGTGTGAAAAGCATAAGGACGAATTTTCGGATGTTCCCACCTTTATATATTCCTACGACACAATCCACGACCCAAAGCACCTTATGGTAAACTACAAGGACTTAAATGCTACCGTGAAGGCGGATAAGGATGTTTCAGATCTATTTATGGAGGCGGCAAAGGAGCTTGATATTTCATGTAAGGAGGGCTTTGTGCCTCCGTTAGGCGGAGCTACAGACTCTGCCGCTTTTGCCCAGGCAGGCATGCGCTCGACCGGTATCACGGGGCTAAATCATAAATTAGAGCCTTATTATCATACAAGAAGAGATACTTATGATAATATGAATCTTGAAGGGCTTGCAGGCTGCTATGCGGTAAGCGTTAAGGTCCTGGAAATGTTTGACCGGGGTGCAAAACAGTAAGGTGAAAATATAACACGCTTCCTTAACGGAGGCGTGTTTTTTGCTTTACGGTTATCAATACCAATCAAAAACCCCGAAGCGCGAGGCTTCGGGGTTTTAAATTTATGATATTTTCTTTGCTTCCTTAATTTTAATTTTTCCTATGTAAGGAATCTTGAGAAAGCCGCTTGCGGTATCGCCTTCAAATGTGAAGGAAAGATCAATTTCCTTGCCCTGAAGAAGATCTACACTTGCTTTTGCGTTAAGAGTGTTGCCGTCTTCCGTTATGTCATAGATCTTAAACTCGGGAATATCCATGTCCGAAGGGAGCTCAAGGTCAAAACCGTATTCTCCGTTTTTGTCGTAAACCTTGATAATAGCGTCGCCTTTAAAAAACATTGTGTCTACATGAGCCAGCCAATTACCTAAACCAATCATATTAATGCCTCCTAAGCAATATTAACAAAAGTATTATCTTTTGTAAAAAAACATTAGCAGTATTTTAGTGTGCGGTATTGTATATAATTAATAATATGTTATAATATTAAACAGGAGATGAATTAAATGCAAAAATTTGACGGTTATGAAAACTGGGTTGAAGCTGAAAACACACTTACTTGTTTTGCGAATATATCCGATTTATCACTGTATATGCTTTCACCCGACGGTCAAATACAGGGAATTATTTCTCAAAATCCGCGAGCTCTTGAGTTGTATCGGGTAGCATATCATAGAGTAAAAAAAACTATCGGGAGCGCGAACGCAAATTTCCCTTCTTTTTTATCTGAGGTCTTTGGAGTATCATTCTTCACTATCAAAATGCCGTACGGGATATTGCTTTGCGGACCGGTGCTTCACATTAACATAAAGGAATCATCATATGCGGAACAATTTGAGGACTGCGACCTTTCTGTTACCGAAAAGCTCAGATATATTGAAAGCTTTGCTTTTACTCCCGTAATAGATTATATTAAGTTCGTAAAGCTGGGTCTGGTTATATCAAACCTTATCAACAAAAAGGACATTTCGTTTGAACAGCTGATAATTAAAAGGCAGCTTTTCTTTTTCAAGGATTCACAGCAGTCATTTGACGTTAAACCGGAAAGATACATGACTTCCTTTCCGTTTGAGGTCACTGTCCCCATTATGGAGGCAGTCTTGTCTGGTGAAGCGTTACAGCTTACAAATATTTTAAAGAAAATCAGC
>CAZPPO010000072.1:0-960 GCA_964588475.1 uncultured Eubacteriales bacterium | reverse complement strand
TAGAAGCTACAGACTGAACTATGCCATGTTAGCGGGAATCATAATGAGCCAGTGCGTAAACGCCGGACTTGACGAAAATCTTGCGTCAAGGCTATGTGAATATTATATAGATTGGTTAAGCCGCTCAAGGACAGTAGAAGAGATTATTGGCGTTTTTATAAAAATGTTATATGATTATGCAGACAGATTTTATAAAAAAAGGAATTATCGTGTGTCAAGGCTTTCCTCTTTGTTTGAAAAGTATGTTTTTTTAAGAATGAGTGAGCATATATCTCTATCGCAAGCTGCAAGTACGCTCAAGGTATCTCCTCAGTACCTTTGCAGAAAGATTAAGGAGGATTTCGGGATATCGCCCAATAAGCTCGTACATAAAACAAAAATACAAGAAGCCAAACGCTTACTCAAGGCAAATCAAATGCCTCTTTCGGATGTTTGGCTTCATTTAGGCTATTGCGATCAAAGTCATTTTAATAAGGTTTTCAAGGAGTATGCTGGAACAACGCCCGGAGAGTATTTACACAGGGATAATATCGTCAAATTCCTCAAGCCCGACTGCAACTCTTAAGAGCTTTCTTACCTCAAAAAGCTCAATTTTACCTGAATTATTTATAAAATCGGCTGCTGATATTTGAGCTTCGTGAAGTATTTCAATACCGACTGCACTGCGAAGGGCAAGCCTTGCATCATCTATTCTGATTTTTCCGTCCGCGTTGACGTCACCCTTCAAATAGCTATAGTATTCGGCAATAACAAAGGTTCCCAGAGAATCGCAAGTAAATTTTATATACTTTTTCCCGTCCGAGAACGGGGAAACAATACTCGATTCAAGAGGGACAAGCTGACCGTCCTCAAAGCTATACGCCTTAAGCAAAGCGGGAAAGCTGCCAGCGGGGATGTATATATCCGCCTGCTGGCTAAGAGGACATTCTATGCCGTTTTGCCTTGTGTTAAGCTCATACA
>CAZPPO010000071.1:0-9386 GCA_964588475.1 uncultured Eubacteriales bacterium | reverse complement strand
GTTTTGTAGGGATTGACTCATTCGCTTCTCCTTCAGCTTTCAGATAATATCAGCCTTTGCAGCTCTTTGTCCTTAGCTTCTGTACTGACTAAATTAATAAAGCTTTTATGCTCTAATACTGTTGATACAATTTCCCTGTCTGTTTCCTTAAAAATTTCAGCAAAGGGTTTATGTGCTTTTTGTGAAATACTATATAGCTTTGTTCGGCTTTGTTGCTGGCTCAATTGCCTCTGTGCCGGATAGCCCTTGCCGAATTCGTCCGAAAACAGCTTTTCAAAAATATATTCAAGGTTTATGTCGCCTGCCCAGCCAAAGCCCTTGTTAAGGGCAAGAGATATACAGTTGCCTGCGTTAATCTGTCCGAAAAGCCATGCGTCGAGCGCCTCGGTTATAAGACCGCAGAAAACATTCGGGTACTGCATAGCGGAAATTAAAAAACCCTGACCCGTACCGCAGCCGCCTATAACCATATCAACCGCACCAAGATTAAGCAGTATAGCTGCCATAAATCCTGTGTGAATATAGTTTAGCTGCGTATCATTTTCGCCCTCCTTCATACCGACATTAAAAATTTCAACCGGTTGTTTTTTTAACGCTTCGATTATATATGTGTTCTTATCTCTTGCGGAAACCTCATTAATTACAGCAACTTTCATTTTCTTTTCCTCCAAATAAATATTGCTTAAATGATTCTTATTTTCGTTTTTTACCCAGTATCACACTTACAAATCCTTTTTTCTCGGGTAATGGTTTATCCTCATAGCTGTCAAGCCGAACCTCGCTTTGCTTTTTTGAGGAATCCATTGCAGCAAGAGCAAATTTAAGCACTTCTCTTCCTCTTTCACCGGTCAACACAGGCTCCCTGTCAAGCTTAACTGAGTCAATAAAGTCGTGAGTCGAATTTATAAAGGAATCCTGCCAATCATGCGGTATATCCCAAAACTCTGTGAGCTTGCCGTCCCTGTACATTATTAGAGGTGCAACATCGCCGAGCATTTCTGCGGTGCATCTGGTTACCCAGAGAATACCTCTTGAGCCCGTGATTTCCATACGCTCATCACAGGTATAATATTTCCCCTTTATGTACATATCCTCCGAACACGTTATATCCCATGCGCCATAAAGCTTTTTATCCTTATATTTCCACATAATGACCGCAGGTGAATCCTGACTGATATTTCCCAGTACAGAGGTTTCGTCAATCCATGCGCTTACCTTTTCAACCTCCCCGAAAAGGTCAATAAACATTGAAAATTTATGGTATCCGTCATCAAACACAACCGGTCCGCCGCCCGACAGCGTTTCGTTTAGCCTCCATGTCCATGAGAGGGTATCAACCGCCCAGCCTGTCGGCTTTAATTCATCCGTCAGCTCAACACCTGCTTTTTTTGCACGAATTTTTGAGGCGGGGGTGTTTAGGGAATTCAGCCCCCCGTTATTCATCTTGTACCTAATGCCCCGAGCATCGCCGATTTCTCCGCTGTCTATCATCTGTTTTGCTTTCTTATAAGGAGGGTAATGCACAAAGTTTTCATATACCTTAAGCTTTACGGCGTTGTGCCTTGCACAGACAATCATTTTGTCACATTCCTCAAGATTGAGCGCCATCGGTTTTTGCACCGACACATGCTTTTTTGCGTTGCATGCCTTTAAGGTCAGCTCACAGTGCAGGTGGTGAGGCACAAGAATTTCAATCCCTGTTACCTCCTTATCCTCAAGAACTTCTTCATATGTATCATACACCTTGGGAATGTTATGCTCCTTTGCAAATTCCTCTGCAGCCGAGCGTTTTTTGTCATAAACGCCCCACAGCACAGCGTCATCTCTGTCTTTGTAACCTGCAACATGAAGAGTTGCGATCCTCCCGCAGCCTATTAAAACAAATTTCATCATTTTAATTCTCCTTTCTGTGTAAAAACTTTGCAAGTTATTATTATATAATTTCCTCTTTAACGGCGCTTTCATAGACCGCCCGCCTCTGCTTCATGTATGAGGGAATCGGGACATCCCACCAGCCGAAGGCCTTGCCGCCCGTATACGGGTATTCTCGTGAAACATCAACACAAATCAGCGCCGGTTTATTTGCTTTTACAGCGCGGTTAACAGCGGACTTAAATTCATCGCTCGTACCGGCCTTATAAGCATCAATATCAAATGCCTTTGCGATACTGCAGAAATCCGGTCTGTAAACCTTGCCGTCCTTCATAAAATCGTTGCCGAAGGCGTTTTCTTCACCGAGAGCATCCATCTGTAAATCTTTTATTGCCATCCAGCCGCAGTTGTCAGCGAGCACGATAACAACGGGGATGTTATACTGAGCCATTGTTGAAAGCTCCTGAATAATCATCATAAAATCACCGTCGCCCAGTAAAGCGACAACTGGTGTGTCCGGCTTTGCAAGCTTCGCGCCCATTGCGGCGGGAACAGCCCAGCCCATAGTGGAAAATCCACCTGTGGTAAGATTGCAGTAAGGTCTTTTATAGCAATACTCCTGGAAAAGCTGTGCCTGTGTATTACCGGATGAGGTTGTAATTATAGTATCCTCAGGGAGAATATCGTTCAAATTCCCAATCATCTGAGATATGGTCATCTTATCGCCCTTAATGCTGCGGTAATCCTCCTTATATTTTTTCCAATCCGCCCGAAGAGTCTTTATTTGTTCAAGGTAATCTCTCCTGTTTGTTTTATCCGTGTAATTGTCCGCGAGCTTTTTCAGGCTGTCCTTCAAATCGGCTATTATACCAATATCCGCACCGTAGTTTTTGCCTATTTCTCCTGCGTCGATATCAATATGTATAAGCTTGGTGTCCGGGAAATTGAAGGCAATCCCCTTCCTGTACGAACAGGTGGTTTCGTCCGCAAAACGAGTACCCACAGCGAGAATAACATCCGCCTCCCGGCAAATTTTAAGCCCTATAGGCGTACCCTTTGAGCCTGTGTGGAAGGTATATTGCTCATGCTCTTCGCTCACGGCTCCTTTGCCGGCAAGAGTTGTTACGATTGCGGCTCCCCATTTTTCCGCAAGAGCGGTGATAAGGTCTGCCGCCTTTGCGCGAAGTGCTCCGCCGCCCGCAAGAATTACCGGGCGTTTGGCGGTGCGCATTAGTTCTATCGCTTTATTAATATACTGCATATCAGCACAGGGCAAGCAAGAGGCCCTTTTATCTTCAAGCGGCATAGGAGTGCATTCGGTCATGCTTGCCTGAACGTCCATTGGCAAAGCAATTACACAAGGACCGCTTCTGCCGGAGGTCATTTGATTGAATGCCCTGTGAATAATTCTTGGAATTTGTCCTGTTGATTCCGCTCTCCAGCTTCTTTTTGACAGCGGCTCAAGACTGCGGATAATATTGCTGTCGCTGTAGCGTTCAACCTCCTGCAGGACGCCGACGCCCTTCATATGAACATGAGTATCGCCGCAAAGCTGTAAAAATGCCGTTGAATCAACATATGCGGTGCCCAGCCCTATGCTTGTATTCAATGATCCCGGCCCTATTGAGGCAAAAACAGCAAGGGGCTTGCCAGAAACCCTGAAGTACCCGTCAGCCATAGCGGTCGCCGCCTGCTCGTGCTTAACCTGTATGTATTTGATTTTCCCCTTTGCCTCCTCTTTTCGGATAGCATCAAATAAACCCAATACCCCGTGCCCGGGAATGCCTAAAATATAAGGCACACCCTCTTTGACAAGTTCCTTAACAATAATTTCTCCGCCTGTCAGCTTCATGCCATTCTCTCCTATTTTAATAGTATACTTTAATTATATGGTTATTTGTTATTTATTGCAATACATTTTGCAACATCGGTTGCGCCATACGCAACTATTTTAAAATATCCTTCATTTTTTTGTTAGAACAAACAATTTATAATGATTTTTTTGTTGACTTACGATAAAACAGGGTATATTATGAACTGAATTACCGGGGAGCTGTGAGATATATGTTTAAGATTATTATGTCAGCTACGTGGGGCTCGTTAGGAGGAATTCTTGAATATTTCTTTTTAAAACGCGTTGTATCGGCTGTCACTTCAAGAAGAAAAATGAACCCGCTGTATATTGTTGCATTCACATTGCTGCCTTTATTTACGTTGCTTCCCTTAGCTTTTCTTGCTCCCGAAAGAATTCTTTTAGGCGGAAGCTTTGCGGCGGGTATGCTTATTTTTTCAGCCGTTGTGCATTTTTTGCATAACCGTAATAAAATCATATAAAGGATATGAACAGTTATATGAATCCTCTTGATATTTTTCTTCTTTGCTTTTCAGCCGTTTTTACCGCGACAGGCTTTTTTTTGAGAAAAAGTGTTAAAAAGAAACTGAACACATCAAAAACTCCTCAAAAAAAACTGAGGTTTATAAAAAGGCTGAGCGCCGTAATTTTACTTGCCGGTTCGTGGATGTTTACCGTTGAGCTACTTAAAATGCTATTCGGAAAAAGCGAAGATAAACAGTTCGAGGTGCTTATAAGTCCGGAGAGGTGGAATGTTTTAGGCCACAGCCTAAGCAGCACAATAATAGTAACATGGTGTATTATGGCTTTGCTTATTATTATTGCGCTGATTATCCGTTTGTTCTTTATACCAAAGTTTACAGACAAGCCCAAGGGCATTCAAAACGCACTTGAAATAATGGTTGAGTCCATTGACAAATACACCGTGGCAAACGCACCGCGTGCAGGTCTAAATCTCGGATCATATATTTTCACAATTGCAGTATTTATGATTTCCTGCGCTGCTGTTGAGCTTTTGGGAATTCGCGCGCCGACAGCCGATTTGACAATGACCGCCGCCATGGCACTGATAACCTTTGTTCTTATTAATTATTATGGAATACGAATAAAAGGCTTTGGTGGCAGGATAAGGTCTCTGGCTGCACCTACTGCCCTTGTGTTCCCTATAAGATTGATTTGTGAGTTTGCCATACCTGTTTCATTGGCTTGCCGTCTGTTCGGAAATATGCTCGGCGGGCTTATTGTCATGGATTTATTATACTATGCGCTCGGGAGCGGCGCTGTCGGCATACCGAGTGTAATAGGACTGTATTTCAATGTTTTTCATCCGCTTATACAGGCCTTCATCTTTGTTACACTCACTCTCGCGTTTATCAACGAAGCTTCCGAAACACAAGACGTCAAATAACAACAACGGGCAGCACAAGCCGTCCGTGCATATAATTGGAGGTATTTAGTATGGAATTAGGAAATATTGCTCTTGGCGTGGCTCTTTGTCTTTTGTCGTGTGTCACTGCAGGATTGGGAATGGGTATCGCTACGGGAAAGGCAGTCGATGCCGTAGGTCGTCAGCCTGAGGCTTCAGGAAAAATTAGCTCTATACTGTTGCTTGGTCTTGCACTAACGGAGTCGACGGCGATTTACGGCTTCGTTATGGCTATTATCGTTTTGTTCACTCTCAAATAAGGACGGTCTTTGACATGAATATAGAGCCGATGGAAATCGTAATCCACATTATTAATATTATAGTGCTGTTTTTTATACTGAGACTTTTACTATACAAGCCTATACACAAATATCTGATCGCTCGCGCCGGGCATGTCAGCTCACAGCTTGAGGAAGCAAAAGGCAGGCAGGCGGAAGCTATGAAAACAAAAGAACAGTATGACCGCCTTATGGCAGACTCAAAAAAAGAAGCAGATGAAAAAATATCCGAAATAATTCTTAAAGCGCACGCTGATGCAGAAATTATTATCCAAAAGGCAAACGAAAAGGCAAGCTCTGTTGTAGATGAGGCAAAAAAACAGGCAGAGATTGAGAAAAAGAACATTTTAAAAGACATGCGCGATGAAATAACTGACTTCTCACTTGATATTGCGCGAAAAATCCTTTCACGAGAAATAAATGAAATTGATAATCGAAAAATTATTGACAGTTTTTTTGAAGGCAGAGAGTAAACTATATGAAAAAAGCATTGTTGAAAATAGCCGGTCCTCTTAAAACAGAGGACATCTTAAAAATTACAAAAAGCTTTGAAAAGCTTTTAGCTAAAAAATTAGAATTTGAATTTGTTGAGGATCCCTCACTTATCGGCGGCTTTTGTGCGTTTATCGATGGCAAGGTATATGATACAAGCATTTTTCTGCAGCTTCAAAGAATACGACGCAGGTTTGGGGAGTAAATATTTTGGATGATGAAATAAAATCAATAGGGGAATTTCTCAAGGAAAAACTCAGCCGCTTTGAGTATATTCCCGCGCAGTACGAATATGGAGTCGTAACAAGTTGCGCAGACGAGGTTGTTCATATTGAAGGTTTGTCACACTGTCGCTACGGTGAGCTTTTGGAATTTAACGGCTCGGAATACGGTATTGCGCTCGACCTTCGCGAAAATGCAGTAGATGCGGTTCTTCTTAATAAAAAAAGTTCCGTGGTTCCCGGCGACATTGTCAGCCAGACCGGAGGGGTAGCACAGGTGTGTGTGGGTGAAAGGCTTTTGGGAAGGATAATCGATCCTATAGGCAGACCTCTTGACGGTCTTAGTGATATTGATTGTTCCGAATACCGCGCTCTTGAAACCCACGCGCCTTCAATAATGCAGCGCTCGGGCGTTAAAACTCCTCTGTTGACAGGGATTCTCTCAATAGACAGTATGATACCGATAGGCAGAGGACAAAGGGAGCTCATAATCGGCGACAGGCAGACGGGTAAAACAACTATTGCTCTCACAGCCATGATAAACCAGAAAATCGATGATGTGATTTGCGTCTATTGTGCCATCGGTCAAAAGGCCTCAACAGTCGCACAGGTTGCTGCCAAGCTCAAAGACGCAGGTGCGCTTGACAACACTGTGATAGTCGCCTCGACTGCCGATGACTGTGCCTGTATGCAATATCTCACACCATATTCGGGCTGTGCCATAGCCGAGAAATTTATGTACGACGGCAAGGATGTGCTTATAGTATACGACGATTTAAGCAAGCATGCCACAGCCTACAGGACAATGTCTCTGCTCCTTCGCCGTCCCTTTGGCAGAGAAGCTTACCCCGGGGATGTTTTTTATCTGCACAGCAGACTTCTTGAGCGTGCGGCAAAGCTATCAGACGAATACGGCGGCGGCTCCCTTACGGCTTTGCCTATAATTGAAACCATGGCCGGCGATATTTCTGCATATATTCCAACTAACGTAATATCTATAACAGACGGTCAGATATATCTTGAAAGTGAGCTGTTTAATGCAGGCGTGCGCCCTGCAATCAATGTCGGTCTTTCCGTCTCACGTGTCGGACGTTCAGCCCAGTACAGCGCTATGAAGGATGTGTCGGGAAATCTGCGTCTTTTGCTCGCCCAATACAGAGATACGGCAGTTTTCTCTCAATTCGGAGCGGACATAGACGACTCAACTGCCGTGCTTTTACGCCGCGGAGAACGCTTAACACAGCTGTTAAATCAAAATCAGGACGAGGTTTTTTCTCTATCCCGGCAAATCGCCGTTCTGCTTTCTTACAGCAATAACCTTTTTGATGACATTGCCGTTAAGGATGTAAAAGATACGCGCAATAAGCTCCTAAATGCGCTGGAGCTTCAAATAAGCGATACAATGCACTCCATTGACGCTTCGGGAGAGCTGTCCGAAAATGACAGAAGTATTCTTCTGCGAACCATAACCGCCTTCATCGAGGGACAAAAAAATGCAGAACACTAATGAAATAAAGCATCATATGAACGCCGTTTCACAGACACGAAAGATAACAAACGCCATGGAGCTGATTTCGTCGGTTCGGCTTCAAAAAACAATGAAGCACATTTACTACAACAATGAATACCTTTCGCGCGTTCAGTCGGCAATGAAGGATATATTAATTTCTCCTCATCCCGTCGAGCACATTTACCTGAAAAAAGGCATTGGAAAGCGCAGACTTTATATTGTTATCGCCGGCGACAAGGGTATGGTCGGCTCCTATAATTCTGATGTACTGAACTTCGCCTGTAAGAAAATTATGCCGCTTGACGACCCTATGGTGGCAACAATAGGTCTTGTCTCAAGCGACTATTTCAGAGCAAAGGGAATTGAACCTGAAATTGAAATTCCCGGACTGTCTCAGGACCCTTCGCTTTACAACGCGCGTGCGCTGATGGAAAAAATAGTAGCTCTCTATTCAACAAATGAGGTAAGATCTGTTTATTTTATCTACACAAGCTTTACGTCGGAGTCGGCATCAAAGCCCGTATTGAGGCGATTTCTACCTATACGGATACATGATTATGAGGATGTTGAGCTAAGTGAGCCGGAGCACGAGATTCTATATGTACCATCGGCAAACGAGGTGTTTGAACAGCTCGTTCCTCAGTATCTTGTGGGAATCATTTTCGGGGCACTTGTTCAAAGCTACGCGAGCGAGCATTTTGCCCGTGTCAATGCAATGCACAGTGCCACGGAAAACGCTGATGAACTGCTGCAAAAACTCAAATTCAAATATAACACTGCCCGTCAGGCGGCGATAACACAGGAAATTGCCGAAATATCAGGAGGTCTTGAGGTAAAGCGGGGGAATAAAGCTATATGAACAAAGAAGCCATAAAAGGAAAAGTAATAAAAATAAGCGGTCCGGTTATTGACGTAATGTTTCGAGACATCAATCCGAAAACGAACAATTTGCTGATAACTCCCGACGGTATTCATATGGAGGTTGTCGCACACGTTTCTCCCGATGTAGTCCGTTGTATCGCGCTTGAGGCAACCGATGGTCTTTACTGCGGTACAGAGGTTGAAGATACTCTCAAGGGCATATGCGTCCCCGTGGGAGAAGCGACACTCGGCAGAGTTGTCGATGTGTTAGGCCGCCCCATTGACAATTTGGGTGAAATAGACGCCCCAAAATGGGACATCCACCGCTCCTCGCCAAGCTTTTCACAAATTAATCCCGCCACGGAATTTTTCGAGACGGGAATGAAGGTCATAGACCTCCTTGCTCCTTATGCGAAGGGAGGAAAAATTGGTTTATTCGGAGGCGCGGGCGTTGGCAAAACAACACTTATACTTGAGCTTATACACAACATCGCCTTACGCCACAAGGGTTATTCCGTCTTTACGGGCGTGGGCGAAAGAAGCCGCGAAGGGAACGACCTTATAAACGATATGCGCAAGTCCGGAGCAATCAGCAAGGCGGCGCTGGTATTCGGTCAGATGAATGAACCCCCCGGCTCACGTATGCGCGTCGCGCTGACGGGGCTTACTATGTCCGAATATTTCAGGGATGAGCTTAACAAGGATGTTTTATTATTTATTGATAATATATTTCGATATGTACAAGCGGGCAACGAGGTTTCTGCGCTGCTGGGCAGAATGCCGTCCGCCGTCGGCTATCAGCCTACGCTCTCATCGGAGCTTGGCGAGCTTGAAGAGAGAATCGCCTCTACAAAAAATGGCTCGATAACATCGG
>CAZPPO010000070.1:0-9452 GCA_964588475.1 uncultured Eubacteriales bacterium | reverse complement strand
TGGAAATGGCGGAGGGCTATATAACCCGTATGGCATTAGACGACAATGACGAGGTTATAGGCTATGAATTTGTAAATTTAGGCAAGATGATGGAAGCTATACGTCACGGAATGTCTGCAGACGAGGCAGTGAAGAAGTTTACCGGTTCATACGGTCGCTTTAAGGATGCCGCGAAGTATATCGATCCGCGTGAAGAATAATAAGGGAGGCAAAAAAATGGCTAATGACGTAAATTTTGAAGGCAAAAGCAGAAGAATGGCTAAAATCGAAGCCTGCCTTAAGGAATATTCCATTGAAAGCCTGCAGGAAGCAAGACAGCTGTGTCTTTCTAAGGGTATTGATGTAAACAAGATAGTAAAGGAAACTCAGCCCATAGCCTTTGAAAATGCGGTCTGGGCTTATACGCTCGGTGTAGCAATCGCTCTTAAGACCGGAGTAAAAACAGCATCGGAGGCTGCCGCAAAAATCGGAATAGGACTTCAGGCGTTTTGCATACCCGGTTCTGTGGCGGAAAACCGCAAGGTTGGTCTGGGACACGGAAACTTAGGGGCTATGCTCTTGAAGGAAGAAACAGCGTGCTTTGCATTCCTTGCGGGGCACGAGTCATTTGCCGCCGCGGAGGGAGCTATAAGTATAGCAAAAACGGCAAACAAGGTACGCAAGCAACCACTTAGGGTAATCCTTAACGGTCTGGGTAAAGATGCCGCTATGATTATATCAAGAGTTAACGGTTTTACCTATGTAAAAACTCAATATGATTTCTTTAATGACAAGTTGAATATAGAGCAGGAGGTCAGCTATTCCGATAACGACCGCGCTATGGTCAGATGCTTCGGCGCCGATGATGTGCTTGAGGGCGTAGCAATAATGAGGCATGAGGGCGTTGATGTTTCCATCACGGGAAACTCAACCAACCCGACACGCTTTCAGCATCCTGTGGCAGGCACGTATAAAAAATGGGCTATCGAAAACAAAAAGCCCTATTTTTCCGTTGCCTCCGGAGGCGGTACGGGCAGAACGCTTCACCCCGACAATATGGCGGCGGGTCCCGCTTCTTACGGTTTGACCGACACTATGGGACGCATGCACGGAGACGCGCAGTTTGCAGGCTCATCCTCTGTTCCCGCCCATGTTGAAATGATGGGACTTATCGGAATGGGCAACAACCCGATGGTAGGCGCGACTGTGGCTTGTGCGGTATCGGTTGAGGAAGCTCTGAAGAAATAACAAAGCAAAAAGTGTGGAAGGATTAATTGATAATGTCTAAGGTAATGGTTGAAACCTCGGCGCGCCATCTTCACGTAACGCGCGAAGCGCTTGACACCCTTTTCGGCAAGGGATACGAGCTGACGGTAAAGAAGGATTTATCTCAGCCCGGTCAGTTTGCGTGTAATGAGAGGGTTGCGGTTATAGGCAGCAAGGGTCAATTTCCGGCTGTTTCGATTTTAGGTCCTATAAGGTCGGCAACACAAGTTGAGCTTTCTGCAACAGACGCAAGAGCTGTCGGTATTGATGCACCTGTAAGAGAAAGCGGTGATATACTCGGCAGCGGGTCATGTAAGCTTGTAGGGCCTAAGGGCGAGGTTGAGCTCAAAGAAGGGGTCATAATAGCAAAAAGGCATATTCATCTGACCTTGAAGGCGGCAGAGGACTTTGGGGTATCCGACAAGCAAATTGTCAGTGTAAAAATTAACTCGGACGCTCGTTCATTGATTTTCGGAGATGTCGTCGTAAGAGTAAACGAGCAATACTCACCTGCGATGCATATCGATACAGACGAGAGCAATGCGGCGTTTGCGGTCCCCGGCACAATGGGGGAAATATTGAAATAAAAAGGTTCAACCCGGACAAGCATGTTCGGGTTGAATTTTACGCATTAGCTATTCGAAGAATCGCTGTATAGAGGATTTATCCTCCAAAAGACGATACTTAATCACAAGAAGCTTTTCATCGTCGGATAAATCCGAGAGCCGTACCAATTCTTTTACCGAAACTTCTTCATCGGGGTCGTCATAGGCTTTATTTGATGAAAACGAGTCATCTCTAAGTCTTAACTGCACCTTGTTACCTATAAGCTCATCAACCGTTACCCCGTAAATCATTGCGATTTTTATTAGTATAGATATAGGCGGGTTTGATTTGTTTAGTTCATAATAAGAGTATGTCGAGCGCTCGATGCCGAGTATGATCGCCAATTGCTGCTGAGATAGCTTTGCGTTTTTTCTGAGTTTTCTAAGTACATAACCTAACAAAAAAATCCACTCCAGTTTATTCAAGCCCTAAAAGCCAAAGAACAGATACATCAAGCACCTCAGAAAACACTATGAGTTCTTTGTCAAGAACACATCTTACCTGTCCCTCAAGCTTTGACAATCCTGATGTATTGATATCAACCTCTCTTATTTGAAGTTGAGTGAGAAGCTCCTTTTGTTTCATACCAAGCTGTTTACGTCGTATTGATATGCGTTCTCCGCAAATATTCCTTGTACCTAATGGCTGTTTTCTTTTCCTCATAGTCTCCTCCTATAGTATAATAATAGCATGTTTTTTTAAAATTGCAACTAAAACTGATAGACAATTCAGTAGTTTATATTTGATAACAAGGCACATTTGTGATAGACTAAATGAAAGGAGGCGATATTATGCTAAGCGGCATATTTCTTGCTGAATTTTGTGAATATGTAACCGCAAACGGTCTGCTCTCATCAAACGCACAGGATAATCTTGCCGTGTTTGACGTTTTCTTCAGAGACATACCCGACAAGGGAGGCTTTGCTGTTGCGGCAGGACTTGATACACTCATAGAACGTTTATGTAATCTGAAGTTTTCAGATGAGGAGATTTCATTTTTAGAGAAGAAGGGCTTTAAGGGTCGCTTTTCTGAATATTTAAGAAACTTCAAATTTTCATGTGACGTATGGGCAATCCCCGAGGGAACCCCTGTTTTTCCGGGCGAGCCTGTTATTAAGGTAAAAGGCCCTGTTATCGAGGCGCAGCTTATTGAAACAATTTTACTCAATACAATAAATTTTCAAACTCTGATTGCCACCAAAGCCAACAGAGTTGTAAGAGCCGCACAGGGCAGGAGCGTTATTGAAATAGGTGCTCGCCGTGCTCACGGCTATGATGCCGCCGTTATTGCAGCAAGGGCGGCATATATCGGCGGTGTAGACGAAACATCGAATTTTACGGCCGCCATGAAATACAATATACCTATGTTAAGCCCGATGACGCATAGCTGGGTGCAAATGTTTGAAAGCGAAAAAGAGGCCTTCTCTGTTTATCTCAGGGAGCACCCTGAGGACGCAATTCTTATTGTTGACACTTACGATACCTTAAGAAGCGGTGTTCCCAATGCGATAAAAGCGTTTGACGAAATTCTTTTGCCTATAGGAAAAAGGCCTAAGGCAATAATGATTGACAGCGGCGATATGACGTATCTCTCAAAGCGTGCCAGACGTATGCTTGACATTTCAGGCTATGCCGACTGCGGCATAATCGTTTCAAACTCTCTTGACGAAACGCTGATACAGGATATGCTTGTGCAGGGGGCAAAGATTGACTCCTTTGCGGTTGGTGAAAAGCTGATAACCTCTCAAAGCTCTCCGGTTTTTAACGGAGTTTATAAAATTTGTGAAACACAGATAAATAAAAAAATGCAGCCGACCATAATGGTAAGCGATAATGTCACAAAGATAACCACTCCGTGCGACAAGAAGCTGTGGAGGCTGTTTGACATGGAGTCGGGCAAGGCTATTGCTGATGTTTTAACACTTAATGAGGAGACGATTGACAGCTCTAAACCCTTTCAGCTTTTCGATCCGATTTTTACATGGAAAAGAAAGCTTGCGGAGGGCTTTGTTGCGCGCGAGCTTCTTGTACCGATATTTAATTGCGGAGAGTGTGTTTACAGGAGGCCTTCATTAAAGGAGATTAGAAATTATTGCGCGGAGCAGGTTTCCACACTATGGGAAGAGGTGCTTCGTTTTGAAAATCCCCACGCTTATTATGTAGACCTGTCCGAAAGGCTTTGGAGGGAAAAGCAAAGGCTTATAGAATACCGTGTCGGGAAGGACTCTTACAGGAATGGACAAGATTAAAATCGTAGCTGCACGCCATTTTCTTTTTGAGGTTGAGCCTGTTGTTTCGTTTGCGGGAAAGCTTGCGGCAGAGCTTTCATTTGACGATTTTCAAAAAGCGCTCAGGAAGCTTGAAGTGAGGGAGCCCTTGATAACCTGTAGTGTAACTCTTGAGGAGGACGGGGAAGCGTACCTTTTACCGGGAACCGCCAAATCAGAACCCCAAAAGGCAAACGTACAGATTTATGAGCTAATCGATGAGCGCAGAAAATGCGGCTTTGACCTTTCAAAGAGGCTGTTTGATTTTTATCTGATAGGCAACGAGACTGTGGCAATATTTGCCCATGCTATTGTCGCCGACTGTAAAGCTCTTGCGTATTTGGCAGGAGAAATTGCAGGCTATGCGTACAATTCTCTCGTCTCGGTTTTGCCATCACAAATTACGGGAATTAACAGCGTTGATGATATCCCCTCAAATTCTGTGACCCCGCTAACCTTTAACTTGCCAAATTCACTTAATGACAAATGGAGGCGTAAATTTCAAAAATATTCTCTTTCGGATTTAGAAGGTCTGAAGAAGGCGTATGAAAGCTTTCGGGGTGAGGAAGGAAGACTTGTTTTTGAAATTGACGAAAAAGCGTCTTTAAATCTAAAGAATATTTGCAAAGAGAGAAAGATTGATTTATTGTCTTTAATGACATACGCTTTTTGGTCCTCGCTCAAAGCAGAGAAACCGTCAAGCTCCTTAAAAAAAATATGTATTTATTTTGATACGCGCAAAAGACTTGTACAGGCAAAAGAATCGTGCGGCGGGAACTATTATACGCGTCTTTTGTTGCCGGTTTCAAAAAAAATGAAGGGCGGTTTTTTAAATCAGGTGTGCGTATTTCACAAAAACCTGTACAATAAATATATAAACAACTATCATTTTTTCAATTTCATAACATTTTTTATGGGCCTTGACCCATTTCTTTCAGATTCACAGTATTTCAGTTCCTTTTGCACCTTAAAATCAAAGCCCTCTTACAAAATAGCCAAAATACATGGTGTAAAATCACCAGGTACGCTTTGCATAAGACAATATAACCTTGAGCAAAAAAGCAAAGAAGCCCTTTTAAGATTTTCTGATATAATTATGCTGCGGCCCTTTTCTTTCGGAGAACCGATGGCGGTAACATGGATACTCTTCAACGGGAGAATAAAGGTAATATTGCAATATAAAAAGAGTTTTTGCGATGATGAAACAGCGAAAAAAATAGCCGACAGAGCGGTTTTGTCGATTAATAACCTGTAATCCCGAAAAACAACGGATAATCACATAAAAACTAAATCAATAGTGTTTGAATTATTTAAATTTTGGTTCAAAAACTATTGATTTTTTTATTTATTGTGTGTATAATGTGCGTAAGTGGTGGAAATAGGAGCAAAATGGTTTAAAAAGGATAGTGAAACGCTTGTTTTTCGGTGAATACACGCATACACTCGATGCTAAAAATCGTTTATTCATACCGGCACAATTCCGTGAGGAACTCGGTGCGCGTTTTGTTATATGTAAATCTCCTCCCGGGAACACCTGTGTTTTTGCCTATAGTGAGGAACGCTTTAAGGTACTGGGTCTGCAAATTAAAGAAAAAGCGGGTCTTCGTCAACAGCGTTTTGCCTTCGAGGGAATAACCACCGTTGAAATCGATAAATCCGGAAGAATTACAATAAATCAAAAGCTTTGCGAATATGCTCAGCTTTTAAAAAACGTAGTGGTGTTCGGGGCGTATGACCGGATAGAGCTATGGGATGAAGAAAAGTTTAAGCTCGAGCAGCAGCTTGCCAAAGTGGAAAGTGTTGGCGAGAATCAAGTTATCATTCCCTATTAATTATTATGGAATATTATCATAACCCCGTTTTGCTAAAAGAGAGCATAGAGGCCCTTGATATTAAGCCCGGCGGAATATATATAGACTGTACGGCAGGCGGCGGAGGTCACAGCGAGCTTATACTTAAGAAATTAGACAACGGCAGGCTTGTCTTAATAGACAGGGATCCGGATGCCGTGAGGGCACTCACCGAGAAATTTGGGGACGACTTTAGAGTATCAATAGTAAACGACAATTTTGAAAATATAGCTTCTATAATTCACGCCCTCAAAATAGAAAAGGCAGACGGAATCCTTGCAGACTTAGGCGTCAGCTCTTTTCAGCTTGACAATCCCGAACGAGGGTTTTCGTTTCACAAGGATGCCCCGCTCGACATGCGTATGAGCAAGACGGGAATCAGTGCGTACGATGTTGTTAACAGCTATAAACAGGACAGGCTTTCAAAGATAATATTTTCCTTCGGAGAGGAAAAATACGCCAACAGTATAGCAAGAAATATCGTAAGGCAAAGGGATATTAAACCAATAGATACTACGTTGCGGCTTGTTGAAATTATCAGAGACTCAATGCCTAAATCGGCTCTGAGAGATTCTCATCCCGCAAGAAGGACCTTTCAGGCAATTCGCATAGAGGTCAACGGTGAGCTTGAAATACTCAAAAACGCGCTTCCGACTATGTTCGGACAGCTTCGTGTGGGAGGCGTTTTGGCTATTATAACATTTCATTCGCTTGAGGACAGAATAGTCAAAAATTATTTCAAAACTCTCTCTAAGGGATGCACCTGCCCGCGGGACTTTCCCGTATGTGTATGCGGCGGCAAGCCTAAGGCAAGGGTGAAGTCGAGGGGAATTACCTCTAAGGAAGAAGAAATAAGTGAAAATCCGCGCTCAAGAAGCGCAAAGCTGCGTACGGCGGTTAAGCTGTAAAGGAGAACGTATATGGCACTGTATAACACAACAGAGGCTTACGACTTGTCACTCTTTGAAGAGCAGATAGTTAAGCAAAAAATCGAGCCTATCAGAATTAAAAAAGAACCGCCGCAGCAGAAGCGTAATGACGCGGGAAGAAAGAACACGGATTATGCCCTTAAAATCCGCGTTGCGCTGAAGGCAAGTGTTTTTGCCGTGGTTTGTCTTACCTGCATAGCATTAATGCTTTTTGGCAGAGCACAGTCGGATGAATTATCTCGTGAGATTACGAAGCTTGAAAATGATATAAAAATCGCGCAGGGTGAGAACGTAAGACTTAATACCGCATTAAATTCCTTAATATCGGCAGATAGAGTTGAAGCTTATGCCGAGGATGTACTAAAAATGGTAAAGGCAGAAAATTACCAGATAACGTATATTAATATGTCAAAGGGCGACATGATTGTACTATCCGGTGATAAAACCGATCTTAAGGAAAAACTTGCAGTAAAGCTTAAAGAACTGTTTGCATATCCACCGTAATATGTTAATAAGTATTATTGGCGAGAGTTGAGTTATTCTCGACTCTCGTTGTTTTCAAAAAACGCAGGCGAGGTGGCAGTTTTGGCACGAATTTCAAACAGATTAAGAGTAAGAGCAATCGGTGCCGTTGCCTTATTTTTGATTTTAGGGTTTTGCGTGGATATTGGCAGATTGTTTTGGCTACAGGTAGTAAACGGAGAAACCTATAAAGCAAAGGCGCAGGAGCAGCAACTGAGTGATACCATTATAAATGCGCAAAGAGGCACTATCTATGACAGCAACCAAAACATTCTTGCTCAAAGCGCTTCTGCCTGGCTTGTGTATATCAATCCCTCAAAAATTAAGGATGAAGCCCTGGGTGAGCTTATAGCAAAAGGACTTTCGGAAATTTTAGAGGTCGATATTGAGAAAATCAAGCGCTGCATTAGTCATAAAAACTACGGTTATGAAAAAATCAAAGGACAGATTGAATATAATACGAAGGAAAAAGTCAATAACTTTATAAACGAAAATGATCTTTACGGGATAGTAAATATTGACCCTGATACCAAAAGATATTATCCCTATGCGAATTTTGCCTCAACCGTTCTTGGCTTTACAGGCTCAGAGGATACGGGCAGAAGCGGAATAGAGTTAAAATATAACGAAGAGCTCACCGGTGTCGCCGGGAGAGTGATAACGGCTAAAAACGCCCAATCGGGAACGATGCCTAACGAATTTGAAACAACGTATGACGCCCGTCAGGGCACAAGTCTTGTTCTGACTATAGACAACGTAATACAATACGCTCTTGAAAAAGGACTTGAGCAGGCTGTTATTGATAACAAAGCAACAAGCGCTTACGGTATAGTGATGGATGTTAAAACAGGCGCTGTTCTCGGTATGTCAACAAAACCCGATTATGATCTTAATACTCCCAATACCATAAAAGACGAAGAACTCCTTAAAAAAATCAACGCCGTTAAGGATAAGGATGAAAAAGCGGCACAGTATAACAATGCGCTTTTTTCTCTTTGGAGAAACAAGGCGATAAGCGATACGTATGAACCGGGTTCCGTCTTTAAGGTCATAACGCTTTCAGCTGCGCTTGACTGCGGAGCGGTTACACCTAAATTTACGTATACCTGCAAAGGTTCTATAAGAGTGGCGGGAAATACTATAAGATGTCACAGGTCAGGCGGTCACGGCACACAAAATCTCGAAACGGGACTTGTCAATTCCTGCAACCCCTTTTTCGTTACGGTAGGTCAAAAAACAGGCTCAAAAGAGTTTTACAAGTATTTTGAAGCGTTCGGATTTACCGAAAAGAGCGGGATTGACCTTCCCGCAGAAGCGTCTCCGGCAGCCAATGTGACATATTATACCGGGGACAGACTCGGCATATCAGAGCTTTCAAGCTGTTCCTTCGGTCAAACCTTTCAGGTAAGCGCAATCCAAATGCTCACAGCGGTTAGCGCTATTGCCAACGGCGGCCATGTGATGACGCCTTACCTCATAAAATCCATGATCGACAAAGACGGAAACACTATTTATAATGCATCCTCAAATGAGAAAAGGCAGGCTATATCCGAAACAACCTCCAAAACAGTTATTTCAATGATGGAGGAGGTTGTTAAAAGGGGAACCGGTAAGAACGCATACATTGCCGGCTATCGCGTCGCAGGTAAAACCGGGACATCTGAAAAACTGACGAAGGATAATGAATATATAGCCTCCTTTGTCGGGTTTGCTCCCGCAAACGATCCGAAAATTTCTGTTCTTATTGTTATTGACGAACCGCAGGTTTATAATCACGGCGGCGGCGCTATTGCTGCACCCGTTGCAAACGAGGTGCTTGAGCAGAGCTTAAGATATATGAATATCGAACCGGTTTACACCGATGAGGAGCTTGCAAAGCTCAGTGCAACTGCCCCTGAAGTGACAGGACTTACGGTCGAGCAGGCAAGGAGAGTACTGCAAAACCAAGGCTTCAGTGCAAGAGTCGTAGGAAACGGAGAAAAAGTGCTTGTTCAAAACCCGCTCGAGGGTAATACGCTGCCGAAAAACGGTGT
>CAZPPO010000069.1:0-9597 GCA_964588475.1 uncultured Eubacteriales bacterium | reverse complement strand
GCTTCAAGGGGAGAGGCGATCATCGAGGCGGCTGACCGTGCCGGTGTCTTTTTCAGCAAGGCAGATAATACAAGGTTGCCCGGGTGGATGCAGGTGCATTACAGATTAGCGTTTGACGACAACGGCATACCCGAAATGTATATATTCAAGACTTGTCGGGGGTTTATAAGGACCTTTCCATTGCTGCAGTACAGCAAGACACGCCCCGAGGATTTAGACACGGACGGAGAAGACCATATCGCAGACGAGGCCCGGTATATGTGTATGGCAAGACCTATATCGCCCAAGCAAAAGACAATTGCGGCGGAGATACTTAATGACCCTTTGGAGCTTTGCAAAGGAAAATTCAAAAAATACTCATATTGGAAGTGACGCATTGAAGAATAAAAATAAAAACGAAAATACCCAATTGCCTAAAATAGGAAAAAAGGAGATTGACAATGCCTTGCAAACTCTTACCCGCTACAGAGGAGGAAAGGTAAATCTCGAAAGACGTATCATTGAAAACGAACAGTGGTTTAAGCTGCGCCACTGGGAACAGATGAGGGATAATCAAGACGGGGAAGAGCCTGCCTCCGCGTGGCTTTTTAATTCTATCGCCAACAAGCATGCCGACGCGATGGACAACTATCCCCAGGTTATTTGCCTGCCCAGAGAAAAAAGTGACAGCGCGAGTGCAGATTCCCTTTCACAAATTCTTCCCGTTATTTTTGACAGGAACGAATTTGAAAGAGTGTATTCAGATGCGTGGTGGCAGAAGCTAAAGGCGGGAACGGCTTGTTACGGAGCTTTTTGGAATCCCCGTTTAAGCGGCGGGGTGGGAGATATAGAAATCAGGCAGATAGATATTCTGAATCTTTTTTGGGAAAGCGGAGTCAAGGATATCGAAAACAGTCGAAATCTGTTCCATTCGGAGCTTTTTGACAATGATTATCTTCTTTCTCTTTATCCCGAGCTGGACGGAAAGCTCGCGACCCCCACGGTGGAGGTGTCAAGATACATATACGATGACGCTGTTGACACAAGTGAAAAAAGCGTGGTTATTGATTGGTATTATAAGATTAATCAGGGTAAGGGCGACATTCTGCATTACTGTAAATTCTGCAACGGGGTTGTTCTGTACGCCTCCGAAAATGATGAGAGCTGCAAAGATACAGGCTTTTATTCGCACGGACGTTATCCGTTTGTTTTAGACCCTTTATTTATCGAGGAGGGAACTCCGTGCGGCTTCGGTTATATAGACATAATGAAAAACACACAAAAGCAAATTGACCTTTTGGGCAGCGCGATTATTAACAATGCTAAAATGGCTTCCGCTGTCAGGTATTTCATCAATTCGGCGGGAAGCGTGAATGAAGAGGAGTTTGCCGATTGGCAAAGCAGCTTTGTTCATGTACAAGGCAGCAATTTGGGAGAGGACAGTCTCAGACAAATCAGAATTGCCCCTATCTCTGAAATTTATGTTGCAATATTGAATAATAAAATCGATGAGCTTAAGGAAACGAGCGGTAACCGTGATTTCTCGCAGGGCTCGGCTTCCGGCGGCGTAACGGCGGCAAGTGCAATAGCCGCGCTTCAGGAGGCCGGCAATAAGCTTACAAGAGATATGATTAAGGGCGGCTACCGGGCGTTTACAAAGCTCAACGAGCTTAGCATTGAGCTTGTAAGACAGTTCTATGACGAACCCAGATGTTTCAGAATTACGGGTACAGGCGGAGAAAGAGACTATATTACATATGATAATTCACTCTTAAAGCCAAAAAATCAAGGCAATGCGTTTGGCATTACTCTGGGCAACAGACTTCCGATATTCGATATAAAGGTAAGCTCACAAAAGGCAAATCCGTTTACAAGGATTAGTCAAAACGAGCTGGCACTACAGCTTTATTCGAACGGTATGTTTAATCCCGCGATGAAGCAGCAGGCACTTGCCGCTATAGAGATGATGGATTTTGAGGGAAAAGCGCAGGTTTTTGAAAGAATTGCCTCACAAGCTACGCAAGGGGGTGAATCGAACGATGACAAGGGTGTCGGTTGAAGAGTTTTACGATAATTACATTATCTCTATTGAAGGTCATGCCGGTTTTGCCCAAAGGGGAAGCGATATTGTTTGCGCCGCAATCTCAACAATTACATATACTCTGCTAAATGCAATAAGATGGGCGCAGGACGGAGACTGCCTTTATATAAGGACCGAAAACGTTTCGGATGGCAGCATTTATCTTGAGGTGGAGCCTTATGATTTCGCAAAAGAAAAGGTTGACACAATAATAGAAACTTGCTTAACCGGGTTTTCTCTTATTGAAGAGGAATACCCCGATTATATAAGAGTAAGCGGTTAATCCGCGAATGACACGCCGGAAAGACGGCTGAAGAAAGGAGCATTCTATGAGAAGCAACAGGTTCAGACTAAGACTCAACGCATTTAGCGACGCAGGGGGAGAGACCTGCGAAGAGGGTAACGTAAAAACGGGCGATGAAGGAAATATCGAAGGGGCAGACGCCGTGCAAACAGAGGATGACACGTTTCCCGAAGAGTTCAGCCGTGAGCAAAGGTTTTCAAAGCTCATCACAGGGGAATTTAAGGACGAGTTCGCTAAAAAAACGCAAAGCATAATAGATAAACGCTTTAAGGAAACGAAAAAGCTTGAGGGAGAAAGAGAGCTGCTTTCACCTATATTACAGGAGTTATTTGAGCAGCATAAGGTTGAGCCCGGCGATTTCACGGCGCTGAGCGAGGCTGTCAGCCTGAGCAGACAACAGCGCGTTGCAGTAGAGCAATCGGCACAGGAAAATGCAAAAAACCAAATAACGCAGTGGATAAAAGAAGGAGAGCAGCTAAAAAGCGTTTATCCGTCATTCGATTTTCGTGATGAGCTTAAAGGCGATGTGGGCTTTGCAAATCTGATTAAGGCGGGCATTCCCGTCAGGACCGCATATGAGGTGCTGCATAAGGACGAAATCTTAAGCGGCGCAATGGAGTATACGGCAAAGAAGGTTAGCGAACACGTTGTTAAAGGAATTGAGGCAAAGGCGAATCGCCCGCAGGAAAACGCAATAGGAACAAAGGGCGGAATAATCAGAAAAACAGATGTAAACGCCCTTACCTCACAGGATATAGCTGATATCCTCAAACGAGTTGAAAAAGGCGCTTGTATTAGCTTTTAGCGCCAATCAAAACAAAGAAAGGATTTTTTTATGAATTTACAGTTTTTTGCCGCAGGAGATCTTGTAAACAGTACATTAAGCGAGACTTCGGGTAATAGCATGTCCTCGGAAATGAAGACGTTTTATGACAAAACCCTTATAACACTTGCTTCACCTTATCTTGTACACGACCAATTCGGACAGAAAAGGGATATACCTAAGAGCGGTGGTAAGGAAATAGAGTTCAGAAGGTTTTCATCTCTTCCGAAGGCTTTGTCACCTTTAATGGAGGGTGTGACCCCTACGGGCAATAAGCTCAACGTATCAAGTGTTAACGCTTCGTTGGATCAGTACGGAGATTATATTGAACAGACCGATTTACTCGAGCTTACCTCAATTGATAACACGATTGTCGAAGCGACAAAGCAGCTTGCGGCGCAAGCGGGTCTGACCTTAGACACGATAGTGCGAAATGAGCTTGTAGGCGGAACGAATGTACAGTATTGTCCGCGCATTTCGGCAGGGGTTGAATCGGCTGTCACCCTGAGAAGCCAGCTTGACGCTACCGCTCTTTTAAAGGTTAAGGATATATTCAAGGCGGCGGCGGAGCTAAAAGCAATGAATGCACCGAAGATTGACGGCTATTACATCGGGATAATTCATCCTTATGTTGCTTACGATTTAATGCAGGAGGCGGGGGCTCAGTGGCTTGACGTTCAAAAATACACGACTCCCGAGAATATGCTTACGGGCGAAATTGGCTGCCTTGGGGGTGTTCGCTTTGTAGAGTCAACGGAAGCGAAGGTGTTTAAGGGGGCAAATCTTATTGCTTCAGCAGATAAACTTACCGTTGCCGCTACACTTCAGTCAGCGGGCAAAACAGTAACCGTTGACCAGACAATATCCGACGTCGAGGCACTTGCCCTTGCCGGGAGAAAAATTCTTCTTGAGGGCGTAACCTATACGATAAAATCCGCAACGGCAGGAACAGGCGGCGCAGCTTCCATAACCGTTAGCGACAGCGACGACAATATTCCCGTTGCCTCGGGAACTGACGGAAAGGCTGTTTATGCAGCAGGTGCGGGAGCTGCAAACTGTGCGGTGTTCGCAACCTTGATACTGGGAGCGGATGCTTATGGAGTTACCTCCGTAAACGGCGGCGGTGTCGAGCACATCGTAAAACAAAAGGGCTACGGAAATGACCCGCTCAATCAGAGAAGCTCGATAGGCTGGAAGGCTCTTAAGGTAGCAAAGAGGCTTGTTGAGGAATATATGGTCAGAATTGAAAGCGGTTCAACCTTCTCAGCTACAGCTAAGGCTAACTAAGCAGAAAGGGATAAAAATGAGTAAAAAAATAATAAAAGAAGATGCCGGAGAAAGGCTTGTAAGTGTTTTTATTCCAAAGCAAAGCAGGGGCGATACCCAAAGGTTTGTATCCGTTAATGGGGAAAGGATCCTTGTTCAGACCGGAGTAGAGGTTAAAATACCCGAGAAATTTGCTAATGTTATAAATAGCTCCGGAGAAATGCAAGAGCAGGCCGAAAGCTATATCCAGGCAAACATCGCACAATAAGAGAAAAGAGGGGGGGCGGCTATATGCCGCCTCCTGAAGGCGCGGAGGAATTAAAATGAAAATAGGAGATGCAATTAATTACGCCGACTCCAATATAAATAACAGCATTGGCGCGTCAGATAAAAAGTTATGGCTCGCACAGCTTGACGGGAGAACAATTCTGAGTCTTTACGACACTCGCAAAAACCTTGCACTCGACACAAACAGCGCGTGGGTAAAGCATATTCTGTTTTGCTTAGGCAGGGAAGAAACGGATGGGGAATATACAAACGAGGATTTACTTATTATAAGGTTCCCTTATGACAAAATTTATGTGCATTATCTTTGTTCGAGGATTTATTTATCGCTTTTTGAGCTTGTGAGATACGAGAATGAGGAAAGATTGTTCAGCGAATGCTTAAGAGAATACGAAAACTATATAAACAGAGCTTTTGCTCCAAAATCCGGTGTGGATTTTAACACGGGGAGGTAGCATATGGCGCAAGCAACAAAAAAAGAGCCATTCTTCGAAAAAACGATTGATGTCTTCGGCGGGTATAACCACAATTTAAGAATATCGCCGGGCGAGTATTATGACGGTGAGAATCTTACCTCCTCTTATTATCCTCTGTTTATGACAAGGCATAGCAGAGCAACATTCACAAACGTGGGCATGAGTAATTTGCAGGGGCTTCACTCGGGAAGAAAGCTTTCCTACATAAAAAACGGTAAAATGTATTACGGGGGGAGCGAGGTTTCGGGACTTTTCTTCCCGGAAACGGTCAAAGAGAGGCAATTTGTGTCGCTCGGGTCGTACTTGCTCATTTTTCCCGACAAGGTATATGTTAACCTAAACGACTTAACGCAATACGGAGATATCGGGGCAAAATTTGTTACCGACGGCAGTGTAACCTACAGCCTATGCATGGTTGACGGCACAGCGTATACGGATTACATAAAATCCCATACAGCACCCGAGGACCCCGAAAATGGAGACCTATGGTTTGACATGTCCACAGCCACGTTAAAACAGTATTCAGACTATAGCGCTTGCTGGGAATCAATATTAACCACTTATGTAAGGATTTCTTATCCGAATATCGGAAAAGCGTTCAGTCAATATGACGGCGTAAAAATATCGGGTTCATCAGACAGCCAATTCAATACAACAACGGTTTTATGGGCTGTGGCAGATGACTATATAGTGGTAACGGGTATAATAGACGGCACATTTACTCAAAGCACAGCCTTGACCATAGAAAGGGAAATACCCGATATGGATTTCCTTTGCGAGGGCGAAAACAGAGTATGGGGTGCAAATTCCGAAAAGAATGAGCTTTATGCCTGCAAATTGGGCGATTTCAAAAACTGGAACTGCTTTATGGGGATATCGACAGACAGCTACGCCGTATCCGTAGGCACGGACGGCGATTTCACAGGGGCAATTCGCTATTTGTCGTCTGTTTTATTTTTTAAGGAAAACTATGTCCATAAAATCTATAATACAAATCCTCCCTACAACTTGTCTACATCACGCATAAAAGGAGTACAAAAGGGCAGTCATCGTTCTTTGTGTGTTGTTAACGGAACGCTTTATTATCTCTCGCCGACAGGTATATGCAAATATGAGGGTTCACTTGCTTTAGCACTTAAAAATGTGTTCGGTACAACATACTACTACAACGGGGTAGCGGGTGAATACAGAAACAAGTACTACATTTGTGCGTCTTCTGGCTCTAACAAGAGAAGCTTGTTTGTATATGATACAAAAAGCGAAATATGGCACAAGGAAAGCTGCCTTGGCTCCATTGTTGGGTTTGCCTGCCACAACAGCAATCTTTATTTCATTCAAAAGCATCTTAACAATATTATGCTTTTGGGAATGATTGATGCCCTGCAGCCTTACGGGGAATTTACGGGAGAGCTTGCCGGGTACAGTGTGGAAGCTGCTGTCAGCTGGTATGCCGAAACAGGACTTTTAGGACTCGAGTTATCAGGAAAAAAATATTTTAAGAGTGTGGCTTTAAGGTTTGTGCTGGAAGAGACGGGTGATTCTCAAAGGCCGGCATATTTAAAGCTTTTTGCCGAATATGACAGCAGCGGCACATGGGAACTGCTTGACCAAAGCATTGCACAAAAAACTCATAGCTTTAACGTTAAGGCGAATATTCCGAAAAGATGCGATCATTTGCGGCTGAAAATAGAAGGAAGAGGAAAATGCACCATATATTCGATAAGCCTTACACTACAGGAAGGGAGCGAGCTTTGATGGAGGGCGATATACGCGGGTATCTCGGTCAGCTTGACGATACGCTTAAAACAGTACTCGAGAGCCTTTCGGGTAACGTTGAGGGAGTTAAGAGCGTTTTAACTCGAAACGGCTCTGCAGCCGAGGAAACGAATAATAGTATTTATTCCATAGCCGTTAAGCTTAAGCAGGAGCAGCTTCAGAAATTCGATGAGCTTAAAAGCGATATTATTAGAACGGCGGATGAGCTTGAACAAGGGTACAAAGCTTATACAGACAGCACAGAGGACTCTATTTTATCTGTCATAGACAGTGAGTTTGTGGCAAAAAGTGAATATGGGGAATATACATCGTCAACAAACGCCGCTTTAGGTATATATGACGGGAGAATAAGCGCGAATACACAGGCGATTGAGTTGATTGATACTGATTATCAAGAGTTTAAAAGGTCCTCGTCCTCTGATATCTCTTTATTGCCTTCTGCTATTATTTCTGAAGTATCAGAGTCTTTTATATCAAAGGACGAGTTAGCAGGTGAAACCCTTGACTCATTTATAGGCTCTAAGGTGACCCAAAGCGCAAGCGGGATAACAGAGCAGTTCAAAGCTGTATTAGAGGGAATTTCAGATAAAATCGGTGAAGCGGGTGACAATCTTTCCGAGTACATGCTTGAATCGAACGCTTATATAAGGCGCGGAGAGCTTGAAACGGGCGTTTACGGAATAGAGATAGGCAGAAGTGACAGCAATATAAAAACACGCTTTCTTAACGACAGGATTTCCTTTTATCAGGGCGAGGTTGAGGTTGCGTACATTTCGAACAATTCTCTGTATATAACGAGGGCGGAGATACTCGACTATTTAAAGTTGGGCAACAGTACAGACGGGTACTTTACATTTGACGTATCGCAAAACGGACTGGAATTGAGGTGGAATCAATGATTATTTACGGAAGCTGCACCGGAAGCTCCGGGAGCAAATATAACGTTTGGCTTGATATAGTTCAAAATTCAAGGAACATAACAGATAATTCCTCAAACATTACCGTTATCTTAAAATTAAAACGAAACGATGGATACGCTGATTCCGCTTACAACGGATACTTAAACCAAAACACCGCGAAAATTACGGTTAACGGCTCGGTAAAATTCAACGACAATATGACGTTTGACACGAGAAACTCCGCTACAGCCGTTCTCGCGTCGTGGACGGGCAATGTAACACATGACCAGGACGGCACCTACAGTAAAACCATAAAAGGCGAGTTTACCGCAGGAAATTCATCTCTTACGGGCGGAAGTGTATCGGGTACATTCACAGCTGTAACCATACCCCGCGCCTCAACGCTCTCGCTTTCAAGCACAAGCCGCAATCCCACACAGGATATAACCTCTACGATAACAGCCGCCTCATCCGCGTTTACTCACAAGATAACATACGCGATAGGCTCATATTCATCGGTAAACACTATTTCCGCCGGGACCGCGACACATTTGTTCACTATTCCTCAAAGCTGGGCGAACGCGGTGACAACAAGCACAAGCGGTAAAGTCAATGTTACCCTGCAAACCTATAGCTCAGGCTCGCTGATAGGCACAAGGGCATATTCGTTTAATCTTGTAATACCCGACACAAGCACATACCAACCCGAATTTACAATAGCGTTGACAAGGCAGAACAATTCTGTTCCTTCTGCGTGGAATATCTATGTTCAAGGTATTAGCGGTGTTTCCGTTAATATTTCTGAAACGAGCTATAAATATTCCGCTACATATAAAAGCGCGGTTGCGACTGTTGGGGGAATACAAAAAACATCACTGCCTGCCGCATATACCACACTAAACTCAAGCGGTACGGTGAATATCAGCGTAAGGGTAACAGACTCAAGAGGGCTTTCTAAAACAGAAACAACAAGTATAACGGTATATGAGTATACAGCACCCTCCGCAAAATTTACAAGCGTATACTTTTCGGACGATTTGGGTTATGTAGACGATAGCGGCGGTTATATAAACACACATATATCCTATCTTGCTTCATCGTGCGACAATAAAAACGTTCCTACCACCACTCTAAAATACAGGCAATTCGGCGGTGCTTGGTCAGATAATATTACTCACACGGCAAGCGTTGGCGGTTCTCACGCTATAATAGGTGACGGCTCAATATCAAGCGCAAACACATACGAGCTGAGCTTTACCATTGAAGATGAATTCGGGCAATATGAAACAATTTATAAATTAGGAACCGCCTTTATAGCGTTTAATGTAAAAAAAGGCGGCAAAGGGGCGGCATTCGGAAAGTATTCCGAAACAGACGGCTTACTTGAGGTTGATTATGACCTGAAGGTAAACGGGAAATGTCAGGCGGATTTGTTATGGAGCAGTGACACACCGCTAACGCCGACAAACAGCGTCACCTTAAACGAAGATTTATTTTTATATCGATTATGTTTTTTAAAACTCAATTATAGTGCAACAATGCTTATTGGTGTTATTGCATCTGACGGTAATATTAGAGTATCTTCATCATATCCACGCAGTTCTTATAGTGAAATACAACTTATATCTGCAAGAGGAGTATACACTAATACAGATGATGTTTTTACATTTACTCTTGGTGATATATTGGCACTTGCAATCGCAACAAGC
>CAZPPO010000068.1:8475-9687 GCA_964588475.1 uncultured Eubacteriales bacterium | reverse complement strand
TGCGGTGTTACTGAGGTTATACCCGATGCTGTAGGGCAGCTTCTTAAGAGGCAGGGCGTTCCCGTGGTAACGCTGAAATTCAGCGGTCATCACATATTTGACCCGTTCTGGGGAAACCACAGGCACAGACGCGTCACTCCCTTTGAGACAACCCTGACGCAGGCATTTACTCCCGAAGAGCTTGAAAGCGCCACTGTTGATGAAATTAACACAAAAATACGTGAACTTCTTTATAATGATGATTTCAAATGGCAAAGTGAAAACAGGGTAAAAGTAACTTATAAAAAACGTGCCGAGGGACTTCACAGGGTACTCTATCAATGCCCCAACTGTTTGGCGGAGAATAAAACCGACTCAAAGGGTGCGCAAATTTTTTGCCGTGGCTGCGGCAAGTCTTGGACCTTGAATTATTATGGCGAGCTTGAGGCAAATGATGGTAAGACCGAATTTAAATTCCCGACAGACTGGTACTTGTGGGAAAGGCAGCAGGTTCGAAAGGAAATTGAGAACGGCACATATCATTTTGAGTCCTCAGTAGAAGTCAATGAATTGCCAAACTCACGCGGGTTTATATATTTGGGCAAGGGAAAGATGGTACACGATATAAATGGCTTTTCTGTAAAAGGTGTATGCGATTATAACGGAAAGCCGTTTGAAATGCAAATACCAGCTGCGGGACAGTATGCCGTTCATATAGAATATAAGTACAGATATGGCAAGCACAGAGACTGCGTTGACTTGAACACGCTTGATGACACCTGGTATGTGTTCCCCGAGGGCTGTGAGTTTTCGGTCACAAAAATCTCGCTGGCAACCGAGGAGATTTTCAATTACATCTGGGAAAACAAAAAAAGGCAGGACGCTAAGATTGGAGAAAAATGAAATGAGAGAAGAACTACTGCAAATGCTGACGGAATACACGGGTGGCAAGGTGCGGGACATACAACCCGATTTCGTTCTGACCGCTGATTTAGGTCTGAATTCTGTTGAGCTTTTAGATCTTGTATGCTTAATCGAGGAAAAATACAATATTGTAATTCCCGACCGTATTCTTCAGACTCTTGTTACTATTAAGGATGTAGTAGAGTATTTAGAGACGCACGTTAAAAGATAACAAAAAAAACGACCACCGCAATGTTTGTGGTCGTTTTTTATTTTACTCTCGGCTTAGTTGCCTATTCCTGTTTTTGCAGCGGTTTAACACAATTTGTG
>CAZPPO010000068.1:0-8465 GCA_964588475.1 uncultured Eubacteriales bacterium | reverse complement strand
CGGCTCCGAGCTTGTGTGCTTTTTTTAGTGTCCCTATTCTGTCGACCGTCCAGCAATTGAGCAAAAGTCCTTTCTTTTCAATATCGGCTAACGCCTTGTTGCGCATCAAAAGCGTATGCATAACATCAATCCCGCAATTTCCGATTTCCTCGGCTTGGGCTATTACCTTTCGTGAGACAAACTTGCACAAAATCATCATCTGCAGATTGGGGCAAAGCTGACGGATAGCCTTGAGATTATTCACGTTATAATCAATTATAATGGCATTATCTTGCATATTGAATTCATCGAGCATCCCTACTAAATCAGCAAAACCAATCTCATTTCCGGATTTGATTTCAATAACCGGGTTAATTTCATACTGTGCGCAAACCTGCAAAAATTCTCGAAGAGTAGCTATTTTCTCATCCTTATAAAGCTTTATATTCGATCCTCTTTTATATCGCAAGGCCTTTATTTCCTCAAGTGTGTTTTCCGAAACGAGTCCCCCTTTGTCCATCACTCGGTTAAGCTTCGCATCATGTATTAAAACCCACTCATTATCCTTCGTCATACGAATATCGCATTCAGCATACTTAAACCCTGCTTCGCCGGCAAGACGATACGCTGAGAGGCTGTTTTCCGGCGCACAGGAAGACAAGCCGCGATGAGCTACCATTTTCAAGTCCTTTGTAATTTCTACTCCATCCTTAGGTTTTGAATACTCGCTTTTATTTGCTATATAATTTGTCAAAAGCCCCGCGCTAAGTCCTGCTACCGAAACGGCAGTCATAATCGGTGCTATTATTATTTTTTTCATCTTCATCACCTCTTATCTTACGAATATTGTATCATAATATCATCACCTTTGCAATATAAGACAAACTTGATTTATCATGTAAAAAGAAAAATTTGTAAAGCCAAGAATTTTTTCGGTAATAATGTTATACTTATAATTTAAGGAGGCAGGACAATGAAAAAAATCAAGGCCGTTATACTTGACGGCTACACTCAAAATCCGGGAGATATGAATTGGAGCTATCTTGAAGACACTTGCGATTTAACCGTCTATGAGCGCACCGAAGAAGAGCTTGTTGCTAAAAGAGCTAAGGACGCCGAAATTATAATACTTAATAAGGTTCCTCTAAACAAGTCCACTATAGATTTATTGCCTAAGCTGCGGTTTGTAGCGCTTCTCTCGACAGGCTTCAACGTCGTAGACTGTGATTATCTGAGAAGTAAAAGTATTCCGGTATCAAATATCCCCGCATATTCAACACAGGCGGTAGCTCAAATCGTGCTTTCATTTATTCTCTATTTTTCAAACAGAATTGCCGATTATAATAATTCGGTAAAAAACGGTGACTGGGTCGCATGCCCTGATTTCTGCTACTTAAAATATCCCATCTTCGAGCTATCGGGCAAAACTCTCGGTATTATAGGATTCGGAAAAATTGGAAGTACGGTTGCAAAAATTGCAAGCACCTTCGGAATGAATGTTCTTGCTTTTACTCCTTCCGGAAAAAAGGACGGCTTTGACTATGTTGTTTTCACCTCACTTGAAAATGTTCTTAAGAACGCCGATTTTCTCTCTTTGCACTGTCCCCTGAATAACAAAACGCAAAAACTCGTAAATACCGATTTTATTGATAAAATGAAGTCGGGCGCTTATATTATCAACACCTCACGAGGTGCGGTTATTGACGAGGACGCGGTTGCAAAGAGTTTAGAATGCAAAAGGCTTGCAGGCTTCGCCGCCGATGTTTTGTCCACCGAGCCGCCCTTGGCCTTGAATCCTCTCTTGTCTTCCCCTAATACTGTTTTGACCCCTCATATCGCTTGGGCGGGATATGAGACACGAAGGAGACTGTTAAATACCCTTAACGGAAACATTGAAGCTTATCTAAACGGCACGCCTCGAAATGTCGTAAACTGACACTATAAATATTTAACATATTCTATTTCAAATTTCATTTATTTTTTTACAATGTTACAAAGTTTTAAAAAGTCCGTCTAATTTTTAACAAACTCCTTGCATAAACTTAGAAATATGGTAAAATATAACCACAAAGGATTAAATAAATATATATGAGAGGATGTTTTATATGTCAGTTAAAGTAGCTATTAATGGTTTCGGAAGAATCGGCCGCCTTGCCTTCAGGCAGATGTTCGGAGATGAGGGTTATGATATAGTCGCAATTAACGACCTTACAAGCCCCGCTATGTTGGCCCACCTTCTCAAATATGATTCCGCTCAAGGTAAATACACTCTCGCTCATACGGTTAAGCATGGCGAGGATAATATAACCGTAAACGGCAAAACAATTAGGATTTATGCGGAAAAAGACGCCTCTAACTTACCTTGGAAAGAATTAGCCGTTGATGTTGTTCTTGAATGTACAGGCTTTTACACCACTAAGGAGAAGGCGATGGCTCATATTAACGCAGGCGCAAAAAAAGTCATTATATCGGCTCCTGCGGGCAAAGACCTTCCCACTGTTGTTTTCGGCGTAAACGAGGGAATTCTTACAAAGGACGACACAATAATTTCCGCAGCCTCCTGCACAACAAACTGTCTTGCCCCGATGGCCAAGGCCCTAAACGATTTTGCCCCCATTCAGTCTGGCATAATGATTACCGTTCACGCCTTTACGGGTGACCAAATGCCTCTTGACGGTCCCCACAGAAAAGGTGATCTAAGAAGAGCGCGTGCTGCTTCCGTAAACATAGTCCCTAACTCCACGGGTGCCGCAAAGGCAATAGGACTTGTTATTCCCGAGCTCAACGGTAAGCTCATCGGCTCTGCTCAAAGAGTTCCCGTAATAACCGGCTCCACAACAATTCTCGTTGCGGTAGTAAAGGGTAAGGATATTACAAAGGAATCAATAAATGATTATATGAAGAGTGTTGCCTCTGACTCATACGGCTATAATGACGATGAGCTTGTTTCAAGTGATATAATAGGCGACACACACGGTTCTGTGTTTGATTCAACACAAACCATGGTCACAGCTCTTGCTGACGGTTTATATCAGGTACAGGTTGTAGCCTGGTATGATAATGAAAACTCTTATACCTCTCAAATGGTAAGAACTATAAAGTATTTTGCTGAAATTGCCTGATTGATTAATTAGCCGGTGCTCTTAGGTGAGCACCGGTTTTTTTTATTATAATAAGAAGAAAGACCGGCATAATAAACTTGTAAAATAAACTAATGATAGGTGATTTTTATGAAAAAACGTTTGGCAGCATTGTCAATTGTCGCAGTTATCGTATTTATGAGCGGATGTCAAAAAATTTCCATTAACAGACTGCCTGCCGTAAGCTACGTTCAGCCCGGTGAAAAAAAAGAGCAGTCTTTTGACGATAACAGTAAATTCAAATTTATTGTATCCCTCGATTATGTGCGTTCAGGGGCAGAGGATGTTTTCTCTGACCTGTCTATTGAAGATTGGAGCTCTGCAAAAAGCCATTGTGAAAACATTAGGGATTATTTTGATAAATCAAAAACGAATCTTATTGATAAAGGTGTTCCATATGAGCTTATAAATAATACGGGTCTCTCTATAGACAAGCTGCAGGAAGCTTTTAAGGAGAAAAATCAACTTGAGGCGAGCGCTCTTGCAAATAAAATATACAAATATATTTGTAAAATTGCAAGCTACTACAGCAAGCCCTTTCCCGTCGAGGTTAACACAATGAGATACTATATAAAAGAAGCGATACTGTCATCGGAAAAAAAAGATATGAAAATGCTTGTTGAAGCCTTAAAGCCGGTCCTTCTTCTTTGGCGAGATTTAAAAACAAAGCTAAACGGATTATGTGAGCATAACATTTATATTATGGACTCCTACCTTGACAGTCTAGATAAGGCTTTAGACTCAAAGAATTTTGAAGATATAAAAGTTTTTGCACTTAACATTTTTGATCATTTGGAGATAATTGAAATGGAGCTTACAAACCATCAAATCAAATAGAATGCTTATATTTCTGAGCTGTTAGAAGTTATGTTGAAAATTCCTTCTTAATATGGTAATATTTTATTACTGTCTGCAGACTACTAAAAGGAGGAAGCGTATGAAATATCAGCTCGATTTTGAAAACCATATGCAGTTTAAGGTAATAGAAAAGAACAGGCTTTCCCCCAGAGCATATTTTATTCCCGAAAGGACCAAAAAAGCAAAGCGTGGGTCAGATGCAAAAACAGAGCGCTATGATAGCTCAATGGTTCACGTTCTATCGGGAAAATGGGATTTTAAATATTATAAAAGTAAAGCGAAAATGCCCCGTCAGATCGATACACAAAGGCTTAAGTTCGACACGGTAACCGTGCCTTCAACCTGGCAAAGAACAGGCTACGAGCCGCCTGTTTATCTCAATTGCCCTTATGGCTTTACGGGCTCGGGTGTTTTGCCGCCTTCGCTTCCGGAGGATTTTTCCTGTGGAATATATCGCAAAAAATTTAATGTTGAAGGCTTAGACAAAACAAGAATTATTACATTTCTTGGTGTGGCCCCATGTATTGATTTATACATAAACGGAGTTTTTGTCGGCTTCGGTGAGGCTTCGCACAACTCGTATGAATTTGATATAACAAATCATCTTGTGCAGGGTGAAAACGAGCTTCTTGTTGTTGTATTCAAATGGTGTACCGGCTCATACCTTGAGGCGCAGGATATGTTCCGTGAAAACGGAATATTCAGGGACGTTTTTATAACGCAATACGAGCGGGCATACATAAACGATTATTCCCTTAAAGCCGAGAAAACGGGAAAGACCTACTCTCTTAGCGGCGAGGTTTCCCTCAAGGGCAGCTTTGACGGGTGCAAAATAGAATTAGACTTGTTTGACGGTAAAAAAAGCCTTGCGAAGGCTGTTACAAAGGCACAGGAAACGACAACGTTCTGCTTTGAAGGGCTCACGGTTTCCGAGTGGAACGCAGAAGAGCCTTACCTGTACGAGCTGTTAATTACACTAATAAGCGGTAAACAGTCGCTTATGAGCATACGCAACTACACGGGATTTAAGACAATAAAAATAAATAAAAATATATTCACACTCAATGGAAAAAAGATTAAGCTAAAGGGCGTTAATCACCATGATACCCATGAGACCAAGGGCTACGCTATGAGCCTTGACGATATGGAAAAGGATGTCTTGCTGATGAAGGCTTACAATGTCAACTGTGTAAGAACCTCTCACTATCCTCCCGACCCGCAGTTTCTTATGTTCTGTGACAGATACGGTCTGTATGCTGTTGACGAGGCCGATATAGAAACGCACGGTCTGCCTGATTTGGGCCTGCGCGTAAGCGATCTGAGCATGAACCTTAAATGGGCGCCGAGATACCTTGACAGAGTAAAAAGAATGTATTACAGGGACAGAAATCACCCCGGCATCATTATGTGGTCCTTAGGCAATGAATCTGGAGGGTATAAGTGTCAAGACAAGTGCTATGCCTTTTTACATTCGGTCTGCCCGGAAATACCGGTACATTACGAGGGCGTTTGCCGTACAAAGCGCCAGCATTACGATGTATATTCCGAGATGTACACTCATATCGACAATGTAAAAAAAGTCGGCGAGGGAACACGCGGAAAATCATATCTGAAGGTTCCCTTCTATTTGTGTGAATACTGCCATGCCATGGGAGTTGGCCCGGGCGCGATGCAGCAGTATTGGGATTTGTTTTATGCCTATGACAATTTGATGGGCGGCTGTATCTGGGAATGGGCAGACCATGCCGTTAAAAACCCAAAAAGGAACAATAAATTCATTTATGAATATACGTACGGCGGAGATCACGGCGAGAAAAAGCATGACGGCAATTTCTGCGTGGATGCGCTTTTCTATCCGGACAGGACCCCTCACACAGGCGCGCTTGTAATGAAAAATGTCTATAGACCCGTTAGGGCTTCTCTTGTGGACGGTTCTACATTTTCCTTTTTAAATACGAATCGTTTTAAGAACGCCGCTTATCTTGAAGTTTTCTGGCAGCTAAAAAAAGACGGTGAGCTTGACAGCTCGGGCTCCTTTGCTCTTGATATCGCTCCCGAAAAATCGCGTAAAAAAGCCTTGCCCTTAGGCAAGCTTGAAAGCGGATTCAATTATACTGTTGACTTTACTTATCTTGACGGTGAACGAACGGTAGCCTCAGAACAAATAACTCTTGCACAGGCGCAGCTTTGCCATGAAAATGCAAGCAAGGGCAGGATTACTGTCGTTTCAGATGAAGACAGCATAACCGTAAGGCATCAAAAGGGCTATGTCCGCTTCGACGCGAAAACAGGCTTTTTGTCCGCCCTGAGCTTTGCGGGTAAAAGCCTGATTTCACAAGACGGCTGCGTTGTGCCGAATCTGTTCAGAGCTATGCTCGACAATGACAGAGTAAATAAAACGCTTTGGATTGACAAATTCGGACTTGACAATTTATCCCTTGAATTGGAAGAGCTCGAGGCAGAGATTGAAAACGGCGTAACACAGATAGAGACAAAATATAAGGTGCTTGGTAAAGATCAACCGCTTTTTGACTGCTCTCTTGAATATATCGTCGGTGCCAACGGAGTTTTAGAGCTTAAGGCAACTCTTAAGCAATCTGAAAATTGCGAGGAGGCTCTTTATGACATCCCCCGCTTCGGAATTTATTTTGCTATGCCTAAGGCCTTCTTTAATGTCGAATATTTCGGCAGAGGCGAGGCGGAAAATCTTTGTGACCTAAATGCACATGCCCCCTTAGGTCTTTATAAGGCTGCTGTCAAAGATATGCATGAGGATTATATAAAGCCACAGGATAACGGGAACCACAGCGACACCAGTTATCTTAAAATAACCGATAAGGACGGCTCGGGATTTGCCGTTTATTCCGATAAAGGGTTTACGTTCAACGTTCACGATTACAGCCAAAAGCTGCTTTGGGGAGCAAAGCACCGCGAGGATATAGTAAACGAGGGCAAAACCTTCGTTACCCTAGATGGTTTCACGCGTGGAACGGGAACGGCAAGCTGCGGACCCGACACCCTTGACAAATATAAAATCAACGCCGAGGAAAAGCTACTATTTAAGCTTGTTATAGTTCCGGTAAAATAATATTTTACACCTGATGAAAATCAGATGTAAAATTTCTTTGGCGTAAAAACTCTGTTTATTTCTTTGCTAATTGGTCAACAAGCATTTCCCTTATTTTTGAGGGCAAAGCTTTTATCTGCTTTCTGTCCATATCCTTTGTCTCAATAGGCGGGAGAATTGTAACCCTGACATCTGTGGGAACGATGTTTCCCGTTTCCTCAAGTGCGTGTCGTGTGCCGTCTATCAGAACAGGAATTACCTTGCAATGTGTTTTTTCGATTATCTTGTATGCACCGTTCTTGAACTGCCCTATCTCGCCTGTTTTTGAACGCGTACCCTCCGGGAAAATGAGGACGCTTCTTCCGTTGTTGATAAGCTGTGCCGCGGCCTCGAGAGCCTTAAGAGCCTCGCGCGCGTTTTTTCTGTCTATATATACACAATCCATCAGCCTCATACAATGATTGACAAGCGGATAGGACTCTGCTTCCTTCTTAACAACAAAGGCACATGGTTTTTTAAGGCAGGTTATACCTGCGGGAAAATCAAACAAGCCCTGATGATTTGCCATAAACAGAACTGTTTCATCATCCGGAATATTTTCCTTGCCCTCAACTAAATACTTAACACCCGCCGAGCTTACAAGCGGAGTCATCCACTTTGTTACTATCTCATCAACAAAGGGCTTATAAATTTTATAATCTCCCGTTTCCTTAAGCTTACCTGCTTTTCGGATTTTAGGCAAAACCATGATTAGAGAGCCTGTAAACTTTGCGAACCAGAATATGGTTTTTATGGATTTCAGACTAATTCACTCCCTTCGCCTTTTTAACCTTATCATACATTTGCTTAAAGGTGTCGGCAATTACATGTGCTGTGTTGGGACCTAAAGAGTTGGTTTCTTCATAATGGCGTCTGTCAAGGCGGTCCCTTACCTGGTCTATATATGGCAGCTCAGAATTTAGCATAAAGTCATTTGGCGTTACTATATAGCCTATCTCATCGTTTGAAAGACCAAATATAACAATATTCTTATCCCCCGCTATCTCAGTCAGCGGCAAGGGATTTTCCGACGGTGATTTCCCCTCGGCGGACTCTTTTTCCGACAAATACCCGCCGTATACAAGCTCGGGATATATTTCGCCCGGAAGGAAAAGCGCTCTGAAATCTCCTATTTCAAAATAGCTCATTTCTGTTAAAAGTCCTAAATTTATTTTGCCCTTGCCTATGTCATACGGTACGGCAGGGATTATTTTCATTTTGGCGGCCGCTATCAGAACATAGTTTTCCGCCTCAATATAAAAGCTTTGACTTATGAAATTAATTCTCGGCTCAAGCTTCTTTTCATTGTCTATGGAAAGAGCTTCCTCTGCAAGTGGCTTTGGTCAATATGTATACTGTGGAGGCAAGTTATTTATTGATAA
>CAZPPO010000067.1:0-9821 GCA_964588475.1 uncultured Eubacteriales bacterium | reverse complement strand
GCCTCCAGGTGACGCGCCTTACGTCAATTGAAAGCTCGTTTCCTTGTTGAATATGGTTATCGAGCATAGCGGCAAGAAGATTATTTGCTGCACCTATTGCGTGGAAGTCACCTGTGAAATGCAGGTTAATATCCTCCATCGGGACTACCTGAGCGTATCCGCCGCCTGCAGCCCCTCCCTTAATACCGAAAACAGGTCCTAAAGAGGGCTCACGCAAAGCTGCTATGCTCTTTTTTCCTATTCGTCTTAAAGCATCTGCAAGCCCAACTGTAACGGTAGTTTTACCTTCTCCCGCTGACGTGGGTGTGATGGCGGTTACTAAAATCAGTTTTCCGTTTTTTCTCGCTTCGTCATTAATAATCGAAAGCGGAAGCTTTGCCTTGTATTTTCCGTACAAATCGAGAGCATCCCTGTCGATACCGACTGAAGACGCTATCCTTTCAATAGGAGCTATAGGTGTGCTTTGAGCTATTTCAATATCTGTTTTCATTTTTCCTCCAAGGTTACTTAAAATATTTGACAGCCGAAGAAAAGAGACCCATATTATATCTTCCTTCAACGTTCTTATAAAGATTATTTCCTGTTCTTTCGCTATGACCCATTTTTCCGAAAACCCTGCCATCGGGTGAGGTTATTCCCTCAACTGCATATGCGGACCCGTTAGGATTGAATTGTATATCGTAGGAGGCGTTACCGAAATTATCTACGTATTGAGTTGCAATCTGACCCTTTGAAGCAAGCTCAAACAGCAAATCGTCTTCACAAATAAAACGACCTTCACCGTGGGAAATCGGCACACTGTATATTTCTCCCGTGATAGTTTCTGAAAGCCACGCAGAGGTATTCGAAACTATTCGGGTGCGAACTATTTTTGACTGATGCCTGCCTATGGTGTTGTAGGTTAATGTTGGGGTTGAAACATCTGTATCTCTTATTTCGCCATAAGGCACAAGACCAAGCTTTATAAGAGCTTGAAAACCGTTACATATTCCGCACATCAGACCGTCGCGTTTTTTAAGCAGAATATCAACCTGTTCCCTTATAGCGGCGTTTCTGAAAAACGATGTTATGAATTTACCCGAGCCGTCGGGCTCATCGCCACCTGAAAATCCGCCGGGAATAAAAATGACTTGAGAATTATTAATTTCTCGGGCAAAGCTTTCGGTGCAGCGGGCTATTTCTTGTGCAGAAAGGTTTTTGATAACTAAAATAACAGGCTGCGCCCCCGCCTGAGAGAGAGCCTTTGAAGTATCGTATTCACAATTCGTTCCCGGGAAAACGGGAATGAGAACGCGCGGTTTTGCCGTTTTAATCAGCGGGGAGCGTGAGGACGAGCCTCTGAAGGTAAAATTCTGTATGTGCGAATCTGCGGTTTTCGTTTTAACAGGGTAAATAGGCTCAAGCCTTTCCTCATAAATATTTAACAAAGAGTCAAGGGATATAGAAGAGGAGTTATGCGATATTTTTTTGTCACTGCAGGTGATACCCAAAGGAATGCCTATGTCAAAATCATCCGTGAGTTCAAGTATAAAAGAGCCGTAATCGTAGCCGAACATTTCATCCGTGGTTATAGAATTGTCAAAGGTAAAACCGATTTCATTGCCAAGGCACATCTTAAATATGCCTTCAGCTATTCCTCCGTAAACGGGTGTATAGGCGGAACAAACGGATTTGTTGATTATCAGTGAGTGTACGGCGGCGAAAACAGATAGGAGCGATTGAGGGTTTACAAGACCGTTTTGCTCATATTCGGGTTTTAGCAGACATACTCTGTGGTTTGGCTTTTTAAATTCGGGTGAAACGATATTGTTTGACTTTTCAGTTGTTACCGCAAAGGAGACAAGGGTGGGGGGGACATCAATATTTTCAAAGCTGCCGCTCATAGAGTCTTTTCCGCCGATAGCGGCTATTTTGAAATCCATCTGAGCCTTAAGCGCACCAAGCAGCGCCGACATTGGCTTACCCCAGCGGGTCTTGTCCGCTCCCGGCTTTTCAAAGTATTCCTGAAATGTAAGATATACCTCGTTAAATGAAGCTCCTGATGCCACAAGCTTTGAAACAGATTCCACTACGGCAAGATAAGCGCCGTGAAACGGGCTTTTTTCAGAGATATAAGGGTTATATCCCCAACTCATAAGAGAGCAGGTTTCGGTACAAGATTTTTCAACCGAGACCTTATGAACCATTGCCTGTGAAGGAGTTAACTGTCGCCTGCCCCCATAGGGCATAAGCACCGTGTTCGCGCCTATTGTTGAATCAAATCGCTCTGACAGACCGCGTTTGGAGCAGACGTTAAGGTCTGACGCCAAATTTTTATAAAGAGATATAAAGTCACCCTTTACATCACGCTTGAAGGGCTTGGCTTTTTCGATAAAAACCTCAGTATGCTTCTGAGCGCCGTTTGAGTTAAGAAATTCCCGTGATATGTTTACTATGGATACACCGTTCCAATTCATAACGAGGCGAGGTTCACTTTGTATTTTTCCAACCTTTGTTGCTTCAAGATTTTCAGCGGCTGCCAATTCACAAAATCGTTTTGCATCACAAGGCGAGACAACAACCGCCATTCTTTCCTGTGATTCACTTATTGCAAGCTCTGTGCCGTCAAGTCCGTCATATTTCTTTTTAATTGCATTAAGATCAATGACAACGCCGTCAGCAAGCTCGCCTATTGCTACGGACACGCCGCCCGCACCGAAATCATTGCAGCGCTTAATAAGCAAGGATGCTTCTTTGTTTCTGAAAAGTCTTTGAAGCTTTCTCTCCTCGGGTGCATTGCCCTTTTGAACCTCGGCACCGCATGTTCCGAGGGAAGAAAGGTTATGCGATTTTGAGGAGCCTGTTGCCCCGCCGCACCCGTCTCTGCCAGTTCTGCCACCGAGAAGAATAACAATATCTCCCTTAACGGGTTCCTCACGTCTTACATTTTCTGCCGGAACGGCGCCTATTACAGCACCTATTTCCATTCTTTTAGCCACATATCCATCGTGATATATCTCATCCACCTGTCCCGTAGCAATACCTATCTGGTTACCGTATGAGCTGTATCCCGCTGCGGCGGTTGTGACAATTTTCCTTTGAGGCAGCTTTCCTTTAATGGTGTCCTTCACGGGCAAAAGCGGATTTGCCGCTCCTGTTACACGCATGGCGGCGTAAACGTATGCTCTGCCCGACAGAGGGTCTCGTATTGCTCCGCCGATACAGGTCGCTGCACCGCCGAACGGTTCAATTTCAGTGGGGTGATTATGTGTTTCATTTTTAAAAAGAAGTAGCCAATCCTCCTGTGTCCCTTCAATCTCAACCTTAATTTTAACGGTGCATGCATTGACTTCGGGTGAAGAGTCTAAAAGGGGGAGTCTTCCCGTTTTTTTAAGGTAGCGCGCGCCTATTGTCGCTATATCCATAAGATTTACGGGTTTTTCAATATGAAGCTGATCTCTGATTTCAAGGTATTCATTATAAGCTTTTTCAATTTCCTTGTCACAAAAAGCTACCTTATCTATCAAGGTTAAGAATGTTGTGTGTCGGCAATGGTCTGACCAGTACGTGTCTATCATTCTGATTTCCGTCATTGTGGGATCTCGTTTTTCACTTCTGAAATATTCACGGCAAAACTTAATATCTTCAAAATCCATTGCAAGGTTATATTCATCTACAAATTCCTTAAGACTGTCCTCGGGGAGAGAAATAAAGCCTTTGAGAGTCTTAACCTTTGTAGGCACATCATATGTTACCTTGAGCGTCGGGGGCAATTCGAGTGAAGCTTGACGGCATTCTACAGGGTTAATAACATGTTTTTTAATTATTCCAAGCTGTGTATCCGAAATATTTCCGCTTAATATATATAATTTTGCTGTTCGGACAAGGGGTTTTTCTCCTTGTGAGATGATTTGTATACACTGCGCGGCAGAGTCTGCACGCTGGTCAAACTGACCGGGCAAATATTCAACGGCAAAAACAGTATCATTCTGGGAAATGACCGGCTCATCGTATATGTTGTCAAGCTGCGGCTCGGAAAAAACAGTATTTTTAGTATATTCGAACAGCTCCTGTTCGATATCCTCAACATCGTATCTGTTAAGAAGCCTTAAGCTCTCAAGCGAGCTTATCATCAAAAGAGTATTAATCTCTATAAGAAGCTGCCTTGCCTCATTGTCAAGTCCGCTTTTTTTTTCAACATAAACCCTGTGAACCATCAACCTTCGCCTCCAACGCTTTTTTGCCTATATCACTTCTAAGATATTTGTCCTTAAAATTAATTTTTGTGCTTATATCATACGCTTTTCTGACTGCTTTTTCAAGACAGCTTGCCGTGGCCGTTATCCCCAAAACCCTGCCGGAGGATGTTTTTAAAATACCCTTGTCTGATACGGCCCCTCCAATAAATATCTCTTTATCAAGCTCATTCGGTATTGAAATGGGGTAGCCTGTTGAGTATTTACGCGGGTAGCCCTTTGAGGCAAGAATAACACAGCATGCGGCATCATCAGAAAATTCAATATTAATATCTGAAAGCTTTTTGTCACTGACAGCCATCATAATCGTCAAAAGGTCTGTTTTTAAAAGCGGCAAAACAACCTGAGCCTCCGGATCTCCGAAACGGCAGTTATATTCAATTACCCTCGGACCGTCTTTTGTAAGCATCAACCCGAAATATAAACAGCCCTTAAAGGTTCTGCCCTCTAAATTCATTGCGGCTATTGTGGGCAGAAAAATTTCACGCATACATATTTGCGCTGTCTCTTTGGTATAAAAAGGGTTGGGAGCTATGGCTCCCATGCCGCCTGTATTAAGACCCGTATCGCCGTCTGAAATTCGCTTATGGTCCATGGAGGAAATCATCGGAACAATTGTTTTACCATCGGTAAAGCTTAAAACCGATACCTCAGGACCCGTCAAAAACTCCTCGATGACAATACTGTTACCGCTTTCCCCGAAGCTTTTTTCCTCCATAACACAGTGGACTGCCGCTTTAGCCTCATCGGGCGTCTGAGCGATGATAACTCCTTTTCCGGCGGCAAGACCGTCTGCTTTTATGACACAAGGATATGGCGAGCTATTCAAGTATTCAAGGGCGTCAGAAGAATTGTCAAACACTTCATAGGCTGCAGTAGGAATATTGTATTTTTTCATAAGGTTTTTTGCAAAAACCTTACTTCCCTCAATTATTGCGGCGCGCTTATCGGGTCCGAAGCAGGCAATGCCGATTTTTTCAAGCTCATCTACAGCCCCAAGCACAAGCGGGTCGTCGGGAGCTATAACCGCATAGTCGATGTCCTCGGATTTTGCAAATTCAACAATAGAATTAATGTCAGTAGGGGACACTGAAATACACTCTGCTTGCAAAGCTATTCCGCCGTTTCCGGGAAGAGCGAAAATTCTATCGACCTTGGGATTTTCACGCAGTTTTTTTATAATTGCATGCTCTCTGCCGCCGCTGCCGACTACAAGAATATTCATAGTATCACCTCAATAACGAATCAAAAAAACTCATTACCCTTAATAACAGTTAATGATGAAACAGCCTTACACCGGTAAAAGCCATTACTATTGAGTGTTTATCGCATGCTTTAATTACATCTTCATCACGAATAGAGCCCCCGGGCTGGGCAATATAAGAAACGCCGCTTCTGTATGCGCGCTCAATGTTATCCCCAAACGGGAAAAAGGCATCGCTTGCAAGGGAAATCCCGCTTAAACAAGAAAGATAATCAAATTTTTCCTGTTCCGAAAGAGGCTCGGGACGTTTATTGAAATAGCGCCTCCAAACATCGTCGCCTAATACATCCTCGCTTTGGGGGGAAATATAAACGTCTATTACGTTGTCCCTGTCAGGTCTTCCCAAAGAGTCAAGGAAGGGGAGGGAGAGAACCTTTTCATGACGGCGTAAATTCCAGATATCCGCCTTGTTTCCCGCGAGTCTTGTGCAGTGAATTCTCGACTGCTGACCTGCTCCGACACCGATTGCTTGCCCATCGAACGCAAAACAAACCGAGTTTGATTGCGTATACTTCAGTGTTATCAAGGCTATAATCAAATCCACGACAGCAGCTGAGGGTACCTCTTTGTTTTTAGTAACGATATTGGAAATTAAGCTTTCGTCAATTATTATGTTGTTTCTTCCTTGTTCAAAGGTTATTCCGAAAACCTGTTTGCGCTCTAAATCGCTCGGAATATAATTTTTATCAATTTTTATGATGTTATAGGTGCCTTTTCTCTTAGTACGAAGTATTTCGAGAGCTTTAGGGCTGTAACCGGGCGCTATTACACCGTCTGAAACCTCTCTTTTAATAACATTCGCGGTAATCTCGTCACACACATCGCTAAGCGCGATAAAATCACCGAAGGAGGACATTCTGTCTGTTCCTCTTGCCCGAACATAGGCTAAAGCCAAAGGGGAATTGTCAAGGCCGTCTATGTCGTCTGCAAAGCACATCTTTTTTAGAGTGCTTGACATTGGCTTACCGATTGCGGCGCTCGTCGGGCTTACGTGCTTAAAGGAAGCGGCGGCAGGCTGTGAGAGCGTGCGGCTGATTTCCGAAACAAGCTGCCAGCTGTTAAAGGCATCAAGAAAATTTATAAAGCCCGGTCTGCCTCCTAAAACCTCTAAAGGAAGCTCTCCGCCGTCGTCCATAAATATCCGAGCGGGCCTTTGATTTGGATTGCAGCCGTATTTAAGCTGAAACTCTTTCATCAATTACACATCCTTTTTAACAAAAAATCCTGTACTATTTATTCTTGTTTATAAGCCTTGTATTTGAGCGGCATAGCTGTGTATCAAAATATCGTACATAAAGAGATATTTTATTTTGCTCGTCAAGATTGCTCCAAAGATTGTCGGTGAACTCGTCTATGTCATTTGGAACCAAAACCCTTTCGGGCTCGCCCGTAAATGTAGGCAGCGGATTTTTGTCACAGTTATAAGTATGTATAAAATGACCCAACCCATTTAACGCAGTATAACAAAATGTAAATCTATTGCAGACAGAACCGTTCGCATCACCGCTTTTTAGAATACTAAGCTTATATTTGAAATCACTTTTACTCTCATTGTATATAATGCCGCTTATTCTTGGTGTGAAGTTCGGGGCGTCGGGTTCGAATTGACATAATTCCAGCGCATCCTCAAAAGACTTTCCGTTTTGTATGGAAGAATAAATGTTATCCGTCTGACTTCCGTTTGTTACTATCAGTGTATCGCCCGTTTTTATAACGGGAGTGTAAATTACAAGCGAAGGGTTTGAAACCTTGTATTCTTCAAACGGAAGGATTTTCACATTGTCACCGCTTTCAACAAAAACACGGTTACGGCTGTTTTCGCTTCTGCCCATAATGAAATATGCGCTGACAGCAAATCTTCCGTTTTCGCTTTTTCCGAGTATTATACCTCTGCCGACATAAGAATTGTGCTTAATAAGTTGCGCTATGTCATAAATTTTGTAAGTATCCATATCACTTCTCCTCTAAAAGCTTTTTACAGACTGTTTCAGTTGCAGCAGGCAAAACCACCCATTCCGCCTGTTGCATAACTTTTCTTTGCAGTGTTTCCGGCGTATCTTTTTCATCTATCTCTACTGCTTTTTGCATGATAATTTTTCCGCCGTCCGGTATTTCATTGACATAGTGAACGGTTGCGCCGGTTACTTTTACTCCGTATTTCAAAGCGGCTTCATGAACCCTAAGACCGTAATAACCCTCACCGCAAAAAGACGGAATAAGAGAGGGATGAACGTTAATTATGCGCTCCTTAAATTTTTCAATAAAATTCACTGACAGGATACTCATAAAACCCGCTAAGACTATAAGCTCAATTTCGTTTTTTATCAAAACGGAAATAAGCTCTTCTTCAAATTCCTCGCTGGTTTTTCCTTTGCGCAAAATTACTTCTGATTTTATGCCGCTTCGCTTTGCACGGGTAAGCGCAAAGGCATCCGCCTTATTCGATACAACAAGAAGGATTTCTCCGCTTTTTAGCTCACCGCTTTTTTGAGCCTTCAAAAGTGCGCCGAGATTTGTGCCGCCTCCCGACACTAAAACGGCTATTTTAATCTTCAGCATATCTTAACTTTCTGGTCGGACCTGATTATTTCGCCGATGATATAAGCCCCCGTACCGCTTTCTTTAAGACTCGCTAAGGCTTTGTCGGCATCCTCCTTAGCAACAACGGCGATCATGCCAACACCCATATTAAATGTGTTAAACATATCTCTTTCGGGTATATTGCCGCGTTCCTTTATCAAATTGAAAAGGGGAGGAGTCTTAATACTGTTTTTGCTGATTTTAGCGGAAAAGCCAATTGGCAGACTTCGAGGTATATTTTCATAAAATCCGCCGCCCGTAATATGAGAAACAGCCTTGACTTTTACAGTCTTGTATAATTCAAGCATAGCACAGACATATATTTTCGTAGGAACAAGCAGAGCTTCTCCCAAACTCAGACCGCCCAGCTCATCTATGGGAGAGGTTATGTCGGCACCTTCGATATCAAACACCTTGCGTACAAGGGAAAAGCCGTTTGAATGAACGCCGCTTGAGGGTATGCCGATTACAGCGTCACCTTGCTTTACCGTGCTGTTATCGAGTATCTTTTCCTTATCAACTATCCCGACGGCAAAGCCTGCAAGGTCATATTCGCCGTTGCCGTAAAAACCGGGCATTTCGGCAGTCTCTCCACCTATGAGCGCACAGCCTGACAAAACACAGCCCTGGGCGACGCCGGAGACAATTTGAGCAACCTTTTCGGGTGTGTTTTTTCCTACAGCCAAATAATCAAGGAAAAACAAAGGCTTAGCCCCGCAGCATATAACATCGTTTACACACATGGCAACGCAGTCAATACCGATAGTATCGTGCTTGTCCAGCAAAAACGCTATCTTCAGCTTTGTGCCGACGCCATCGGTACCGCTGACTAAAACGGGCTGCTTATAGGATGAATATTCAGCAAGCGAAAACAGGCCGCCAAAGCCGCCGATATCGGATAAAGCACCCGCGTTGAATGTTCGTGCGATATGTTTTTTTATAAGCTCTACCGATTTATAGCCTGCCGCTAAGTCAACACCGGCATTTTTGTAGCTTTTATTACTGCTTGTCATTTTTTAGTCCTTTCGCTTAGCTTTCTGTTATAGCGTTCCTTCATCTGCTTAAGGTAGCCATCGTCCGGGACTTCGGTGGGATATTCACCGGTAAAACAGCCTAAACAGAAGGATCTGCCCGAGGGAATATCAAAAATTAAAGGAACGTGCTCAACAGATAAAAAGCCTAAGGTGTCCACCCCTATAATATCGGCAATCTCGTTACAAGAATGCTTCGTCGCTATAAGAGAATCACGTGATTCAATATTTGTTCCGTAATAGCATGTATAAATAAACGGGGGTGCGGTAACACGCATATGAATCTCAACGGCTCCCGCTTCACGCAAAAGCTTTACTATCCTGCCGCTTGTTGTGCCGCGAACTATTGAGTCGTCAATAAGAACAACCCGCTTACCTCTTACGGTTTCGGAAATCGGATTTAGTTTGATTTTCACCTTGTCCTCGCGTGATTTTTGACCGGGTGAAATAAAGGTACGGGCAATATATCTGTTTTTGATAAACCCTAACCCGTAAGGGATACCCGATTGCCTTGAGTAACCGATTGCGGCGTCAATTCCGGAATCGGGAACGCCGATTACGACATCCGCTTGAATAGGATGCTCAAGCGCAAGGAAAGAGCCTGCGCGTTGTCTTGCAAGGTGTACGGAGCATCCGTCGATAACTGAGTCAGGGCGGGCGAAGTATATGTACTCAAATATGCAAGGAGACCTGTCGCACTTATTGCAGCTA
>CAZPPO010000066.1:0-9946 GCA_964588475.1 uncultured Eubacteriales bacterium | reverse complement strand
TTTCATCAGGGGACGAGCTTGTAGCAATTGATGAAGAGCCCGGACCCTCACAGGTAAGAGACATTAACTCGAGTCTTTTAATGGCTCTTGTTTCAAATGAGCGTATTATCGGGAGTACCTATTCTATTGTAAGGGACAAGCCCGAATTATTGCGAAAGGCCGTCCTAAAGGCCTTGGAGGAAAACGATATGCTGCTGTTATCGGGCGGAACCTCCGTCGGCGAAAAGGATGCCGTCTACGGGGTACTAAGTGAGCTTGGAGAGGTTGCTTTTCATGGAGTTTCGGTAAAGCCCGGCAAGCCTACAATGTTTGCGGTTATAAACAAAAAGCCTGTGTTCGGGCTTCCCGGTCATCCGCTTGCCGCATATTTTACGGCAAGGCTTTTCGCGCTTCCTTTGGCAAATAAGCTTTTAGGTATAGAGCATAAGGAAAAATGTATTGAAAGAAAGGCGTTGTATAATGTTCCTTCAAATCACGGCAGAGAGGAAATTCTGCCTGTAAGGCTTATTAAGGGAGGAGAAAACGAAGGCTGCTTCGAGCCTGTATTCACAAAATCCGGCGTTATTTCCGTACTAAATTCGGCTGACGGATATATCAGAATTGACGGTAACACGGAGGGACTTGCAAGTGGAGAAAAGGTTAAGGTGTATTTGTTTTGACAAAATATGAGTATTTAAAAAACACTCCGCTTGACTTAGCGGTTGAAGAATATAAGCAAGTGCTTAAAAAGGCGGGAGCAGCCTATAAAACCGAGAAAATCGCAACAACGCAAGCGTTAGGCAGGGTAACAGCCGCTGCCGTCTATGCGGGGCGTTGCTGCCCTCACTACTGCGCGAGCGCGATGGACGGCATAGCGATCATGGCTGAAAAGACCTTCGGTGCGGCTGAGAATACCCCTGTAATTATAAATCCACAGGATTACACATTTATTGATACGGGCGATCCGATTGCGGATAAATACGACTGTGTTATTATGGTTGAGGATATTGTTGAAACAACTGACGCGAGGATAATGCTTCATAAGGCAGCGGTACCTTGGCAAAATATCCGTAAAATCGGCGAGGATATTTGTAAGGGAGATATGATTGCGCCCTCCTTCACTATTGTAACGCCGGCACTTATAGGTGCATTTCTTGCGGGAGGAGTATTTTCCTTTGAGGCGGTAGCCGTTCCCAGAATCGCTATTATCCCGACGGGCGATGAAATAGTTGACGCAAGCAAAGCAGAGCTTGAGAGCGGAGACATACCGGAATTTAATTCTGCGATTTTCAGTGCGATGCTATGTGAATGGGGAGCAAAAGGCATTATATACCCGATTGTCGCCGATGAGCCCGGGCTAATTTACGAAAGCGTTGAAAAGGCCTCACGGGAGAACGACGCGATTATAGTTATTGCAGGTTCCTCTGCAGGAAGGGATGACTATACCGCCGAATGCTTAAAAAGGCTGGGCAATCTTGTTTTCCACGGTATTGCCATAAAACCTGGAAAACCCGCCGTGTTAGGTCATATCGGAAATGTGCCGTTTATCGGAGTTCCCGGATATCCCGTGTCGGGCATAATAGTCATGGAGGAAATATTTAAGAGCATACTGTCCCTTCTCACCGCGCGTCGTTATGAGAACTCACCGAAGCTTCGGGCAAAATTAACAAAGCAGACTGTTTCATCCTTGAAATATAAAGAATATATAAGATGCCGCGTCGGGTTTTTAGACTCAACGGCAGTTGCCGTTCCTATGGAGAGAGGTGCAGGCATAGTGACGGGGTTTGCAAAGGCCTCCGGTATTTTTACCATACCGCAAAGCAGTGAGGGCAAACAGCGCGGCGAGGAGGTTGAAATATGTATTCAAAAACCTTTTGAAGAGTTAAAAAACAGCATTTTAATAGTTGGCAGTCATGATCCTCTTTTAGATGAGGTTGCAGATATATTAAGACTTAAGGACTCGAAGGTCGAGGTCAGCTCAAGCCATGTAGGAAGTATGGGAGGCATTATAGCAATTAAAAATAAGGAAGCGCATATGGGAGCTATTCATCTTTTGGATATTAACAGCGGTGAATACAACAAAAGCTATGTCAGGACATATTTCCCTGATAAGGGCGCCGTTCTTATAAGAGGTGTGGGCAGAGCACAGGGGCTTATGGTTAAAAAGGGCAATCCCGAAAACATCAAGGGATTAAAGGAAATTGCCGAAAAAAAACTTTCCTATATAAATCGTCAGAGGGGTTCGGGCACAAGGGTATTGCTCGATTATCTCTTAAAAAAGGAAGGCATATCCTTTAAGAGCATTTACGGCTATTCGCGTGAGGAGTATACGCATACCGCCGTTGCGGCAGCAGTCGCCGCAAACAGTGCCCAGGCGGGACTGGGAATTCTTTCGGCAGCGAAAATATATGAGCTTGATTTTATTCCGCTTTACAGCGAGCAGTATGATTTTCTTGTGGCGGGGTCTGCTTTGTCGGACGAGAAAGTTAAGAGCTTTATCGAGGTTCTAAAAAGTGATATATTCAAGCAAAGACTCGAAAAAATGGGCGGATATACCTTTGAGGGTATCGGACAAATAATAGAAATAGGGTGAGAATATGAAGCTATCCCACATCGACGAAAACGGCAAAGCGAATATGGTAAATGTCGCAGGGAAGAAAAGCACTCTCAGAACGGCTCGGGCAGAGGGCTTTGTTAAAATGAAGCCCGAAACATTAATAATAATCAAGGAGAATTCTTCAAAAAAAGGCGATGTGCTTTCCGCCGCGGCATTTGCAGGAATTTCGGGAGCTAAAAAAACATGGGAGCTGATTCCTCTTTGCCACAATATTCCTATAGACAAGGTAGATGTCAGCTTTGAGTTTGTTGATGAACGCAATCTGAGAATAGAGTCCTTTGCAAGCTGTGAATACAAAACGGGAATAGAAATGGAAGCGCTCACAGCGGTGAGCATAGCGGCCCTTTGTATCTATGATATGTGTAAGGCTGTGGACCGCTCAATGGTAATTGAAAGAATAAGATTACTTGAAAAAACAGGCGGCGCTTCGGGGGAATTCAAAGCAATATGACTGATTCATTTAACAGAGATATAACCTACCTACGCCTTTCCGTAACCGAAAGATGCTCGGAAAGCTGCGTATACTGTTCAAGGGATGAGGGCAAATGTCCGAAGAAAGAGGAGCTTTCGGCAGAGAGCCTTGTAAAAATCGCACACGCATTCGCCTTACTGGGCATTGGAAAAATAAGATTGACAGGGGGAGAACCGCTGCTTCGAAGGGACTTTATAAAAATCGTTTCGGGCATTGCCTCTCTTAACACATATAATGATATCTCCGTAACAACAAACGCTCAGCTTCTGAGTGAACAAGCACACGCACTCAAGGGTGCGGGAATAAACAGGTGTAATATCAGTCTTGATTCTTTAATAGACGAGGTTTATAATGAGATGACCGGTGGAGATTTGCAGAAAGTATTCAGTGGAATTAAGGCGGCGTTTCGGGAGTGTATGACCCCTGTCAGAATCAATACTGTTCTTATTAAGGGCAAAAACGACCTTGAGATTGACAGCTTTATGGAGCTTGCGAGAAAGTACCCCATTGACGTGCGCTTTATTGAGCTTATGCCTATGGGAGGAGCTTCCTTTCTTGAAGGAATAAGCAATGATAAAATCCTCGAGAGCAGACCTTACCTTAAGCCGGTGGGGACAACGATGGAACACTCAGGTCCCGCACAATACTATTGTGCGCCGGGCTTTATCGGCAGGGTGGGATTTATAAGCCCTATTTCGCATAGCTTTTGTGAAAGCTGTAACCGGATAAGGGTAACTTGCGACGGCTATTTGCGACCCTGTTTGGGAGATACTAAGGAGTATCCCCTCAAAGAAATGCTCACCGGCAGCGCTGAAGAATTAGCCCTCTTTATTTCCGATATAATTAAAAAAAAGCCGCAAAAAAATTCTTTTTCCAAGAGTTTTCATTCAAACAGAAAAATGAATCAAATAGGAGGCTGATTTTATGGCAAGAGTCGTTTCAATAAACAGCAGTGTAAAAAAAGGTACGGTGAAGCTTCCTGTGCAAAGCGGCTTTCTATTGGAGGACGGAGGTCTTAGGGGTGACGCTCATGCGGGTGATGGTCACAGACAGCTTAGTTTGTTAGACAGCGAAAGTATTAGTGAGCTGCAGGAGCTTTCGGCGCAAAATATTCCGTTAGGTTCTTTTGCGGAAAACATTACTACAGAAGGAATCAGCCTGTTTCACCTTCCGATAGGAACAAGGCTTTTTATAGGGAAAAGTCTTATCGAAATAACGCAGATAGGAAAAAAATGCCATTCGGATTGTGAAATAAAAAAGAAGGTAGGAAAATGTGTAATGCCGCAAAGAGGAGTATTTGCGCATGTTATAAAGGGCGGCGAAATATCAGTGGGCGATGAAATATCTGTCAGCGTGTAGCCTCTTGAGTGAAACATTATTTGAAATTAGGGACTGAATATGAACGAGAACTGTAAAAGATTCTTTAATAACCTTTTAACAATCTCACGGCAAGAGCAAAAGCAGTTAGCCCAAAAGTCTGTTTTAATAGCAGGCTGCGGTGGACTTGGGGGCTTTGTCGGCGAATACCTGACAAGGTTGGGTTTAGGCTCTGTGTTTTATTGCGATTTTGATGAATTTGAGCTTGGCAATATAAATCGTCAACTCTTGTGCACCGAAAAAACACTCGGTAAAAATAAAGCTGTAGCAGCAAAAGAAAGAAGCCTTTCCATAAATCCGTCTGTCAATGCAAAGGCACTTACACAAAGAATTACAAAAGATAACGCTGACGGTATTATTTTAGGCTGTGATCTTATTGTTGATGCTCTTGATAATATTGCAGACCGCATAATGCTTGAAAAGGCGGCCCACAAAAATCTCGTGCCTATTATCAGTGTCGCGGTTAAAGGATATATGGGGCAGGTAGCCGTGTCTTTACCCGGAGACTTTACCGTATTTAAGATGTATGATAATTACAAAGAAAAAAAGGAAATCGGAACATTATCGTTTGTTGCCGGAATAACCTCGGGCCTTGCTGCAAGAGAAGTGGTTAGGCTGCTTTTCGGTGATAACTGCGGAAGCAGAAGAGTGCTGATTATCGATACGCTTAACAGCAAGCTTGAAACGATAACATTAAAATAAGATATATAAAATCAAAATGAAAACAAAGAATACGCCGGCTAAAATGCCGACGAATTTTTTAATGCTGTTACCACCTGTTATCGGAATACTCACAAAACGCGAACATATTCTCGATTTCCAATTTTTCTCCGTTATCAAGGATTACATATCCTTCAAAGCGACCGAAAACCTGATGACAAATGTTCCCGACAAAGCCAACTCTCGTATTTGTATAATTATCGTAATACGGCGTCATTGTCATCATAAAGCGCCCGTCCTCACAGGTGAAGGTCCATCTAGACATCCAATTGTCTTCCTCTTCGAGCCTTGCCGTAATTTCTCCGAGCTTATGACCCTTACCGTTAATAAACATCATATTGCCCGTTGCTAAAGAAGCATCGCCGAAGCCCCAGGTTATTTCAAATCCGAAGAGCGTCCCATCCTTAAGAGTCGTCGAGCCGTTACCCCAATACCAATCTCCCGCATAGGGCCACACACCGCGACCCCAATCAAGACAGCAGTAGGTATCCAGAGGGTTGAATTGAACCTTGAGCTCACCTATTGTAATTGTTCCGCTCACGGGCATACTCGTGAATTTGTTATTTAAATAAAAATATTTATCATTTACACCGGTAAACGGTGTTGCAGTTGTGATTGTATCAAGATTATCCATCATCCTAATATCGATATCCGCGCTATAGGGTACGCCGTTTTTCGTTCCGTTTAATACTATGTATCTGTGATTCTTCTCAACATTGACTTCCAAATCGAAATTATTGTTTTTATATTTTAACGAATGCGGTTGCATTGCGTTTGTTGTAAGCCCCATATTGCCAAAGGTTAAAGGCTTAACATACGCGATTTCATATTTTTCTCCTGTCTGCATATCACAAAGCACCATTGAGGCATAGCCTGCCATAGAAATATCGGCAATGCAAAACTGAACAAAATAACGTGTGTTGCTGAATTGATAAAAGTCCCATTCCTTTATTCTTAAAGGATTTGCTTTTACGGCAGAGCGTTTATAATCAAAATTGTTTTTATAACAGTATCCTGATTTTGTTAGGGTGCCGTCCTCCTTCAAAAGAGGGATGTTTTCCTTGATTTCCGGCTGTTGTGAGCTGCTTTCGTATGAAGGGGCTATATATTTATCGCGAGGGAAGCCGGAAAAAGCTACGGTTACTAATAGCAAAACAAGAACCAGTACAATGCCCAAAACCGAAAGCAGTACCTTAAAAAATCTTTTCATAAAAAGCCTCCACGCAAGAAATTATTATTAATTTAATCATATTCATATATATTTGTCAAACAGAGCTCTTGAAGAAGAAGGAATTTTGTGGTAAAATAAATTAGTTATATTAGAAATATAAATGAGAGTGGGTAAATATGGACAACATCATAAACATTATAACCACCGTTTTGTTTCTTGCGGTACCTGCGCCGCTTATCTGGCTTTGCTGCAAGATGACCTGGCTCAAAAAGATCGGTATTGTTCTGCTTTGCTACCTTTTTGGGATGCTTGTAGGAAATATAGGAATTCTTCCTGAAAGCTTTACTGTTTCTCCCGATGGCTCGGACAGCTTTCTGAGTCTTCTTCAAAGCATAACAATTTGTATTGCTCTGCCTATGGTTTTGTTCTCGCTGGACCTTAAAAAATGGTTTAAAAATGCTAAAAAGGGTATGCTTTGTATGCTTTTGGCAACTATCTCAATAGCAGTGGTAACCTTGGTAATACACTTGGCGTTAGGTCAAAAATACCCTGATTCCCCACAATTTGCTGCTGCCGCATGCGCCGTATATACCGGCGGTACGGTAAATTTGGGCTCTATTCGCCAGGCAATAGATATGTCTGCAAATGATTATGTAATCTTCAATACATATGATTCAGTTATATCTGTTTTGTATATTTTCTTTCTTTCAACTGTGGGACGCAGGTTTTTCCAAAGGGTATTTCGTATGAAACCATATGAGAAAGCAGTTATAACCGATGGCGAAAATCCTAGTGAGGACCGTATTGACGAGTCTGTTCATGCGTACAAGGAGATATTAAAAAAGAAAAACGTACCCGGGCTTATAGGAGCGTTCTTCTTGTCAGTGGTTATTTTCGCGATATCGTATGCCTTAAATATGGCGGCGAGTAAAATCGACAGCGGTCTTGGTATGGCTATTATGATGCTTTCAATTACAACTCTCGGTATAGCGGCATCATTTATAAGAAGAATCAGGGAAATAAAGCGCTCGTTCCAGTTAGGGATGTATATTATATATGTCTTTTGTTTTTCTGTTGCCGCGAGTGCGGACTTCAGAGCCTTAATAAACTTCAAACCAATAATTTTCATATATGTTTTTGCAGGAATAATAGGTAGCCTGCTATTGCATGCTCTATTGAGCAAATTGTTCAGGATTGACACGGACACTATGATTATTACGTCAACCTCCGCAATCTGCTCTCCTCCTTTTGTTCCGGCTGTAGCCGCGGCGCTCAATAATACGGATATACTCATTTCCGGACTTGCGACAGGTGTTGTAGGTTATGCAATAGGAAACTATCTCGGTATAGCGATTAATTATTTGTATCAGCTTTTTTAACATAAGGGAAGGTGAAAAGAATGAATTCAAAAATACCGAAGGAAGGGCGAAGCTTCGACGAAATTCTCCTGCAGCTTGACTCGTTTGCCGTTGACGATCCCGATTACAAAAACGCAAAAACCTGGAGCCTTGTTTACTACCTTGACGAGGAGTATACACAATTCCTTCAAAAGGCTTACGCAAAATTCTTCTCCGCAAACGGACTGAATCCCACGGCCTTTCACAGCTTAAAGCGCTTTGAAAAGGAGGTTGTCGGCTTTACGGCGGAGCTTTTTCATGTAGATGAGGAGGCTTGCGGCGTTATGACAGCGGGCGGGACGGAAAGCTGTATGCTTGCCGTCAAAACCTACAGGGACTGGGGGAGAAGCAAGGGAATAAAAAAGCCCGAAATGATTGTACCTGATACTGCCCATGTTGCGTGGGGAAAGGGCGCTGAATACTTTGGTGTAAAAATCCGCAGGGCGCCTCTTTCAAACGATTACAGGGTTGATGTAAAAGCCGTTGAAAAATTAGTGAACAAAAATACAGTTATGATTTTGGGCGGGGCACCCGAGTATCCGCACGGTATGATTGACCCTATTGAAGAGCTTGCGCAGATTGCGCAAAATCACGGTATACCGATGCATGTTGATGCCTGCGTAGGAGGGTATATTCTCCCCTTTATGGAGGCGTGTAATGTCAAGCTTCCGCTTTGGGATTTTAGAATTCCCGGTGTTACATCCATATCGGCAGATATTCATAAATACGGCTTTGCCGCCAAGGGAGCCTCCTGTATAATTTACAGAAGCATTGAACATTTTAAACACCAGGTATATGTTGAGCACGATTGGCCGGGCGGAGTCTTTGCTTCACCCGCGCTTTTGGGAACAAGACCGGGCGGCGCATATGCGGCTGCTTGGGCGGCTATTCAGGCAAACGGAATGGACGGCTACACTGAGCTTGCACGAAGAACAATTAATGCCGTAAACCGCATCAAAGAGGGAATAGCTCAAATACCGGAGCTTGAAATAATCGGCAATCCCTTGGCATCTCTCATATCGTACCGCTCGAAGGATTCGGATGTTAATATTTTCGCGGTGGGTGACGTAATGCAAACAAAGGGCTGGCATATAGACAGGCTTCAGCACCCGGACGCTTTGCACGCAATGGTTACGGCGCCGCATGAAAAGGTTGTTGACTCATATATCGACGATCTTAAAAGCAGCGTTGCCTATGTTAAAGAACACCCGGAGTTAGCGCAGCAGGGTGAGGCAGCTACATACGGAATGATTGCCCATATACCGCTTAAGGGAATGGTAAGGAAAACCGTTCTTGATATGTTCGCAAACTCCTATAAGCTTTCCGCAAAAGAAATAGACCTCTCCGACAGCGCCGCGTTAAGTCCCGACAAAGGAGAAGGTGAGACAGCGGCAAAGACAAAGAAGGGTATAGCTGATAAGGCAATTGCCTGGTATGTTAAAAAATCTTCTTCAAAACAGCGTTAACAGCGTTAAATTGATATAATAATCCCTAAAGCAGTTGTTTATTAAACGGAAAAAAATACTTTTTATTTTTATGTTGACTTATTTAATTTTTGTGGTATACTAACCGATGTATTCAAGATAATTGCTTTGTCCTCATTTTTTGCGGGTCATTGTTCTTTGATGGCTTGAAAAATTGAGGATTTTCGTTTTTCTGGGTACAAATAATATTTACGGAGGTACCCAAATGAATAAAGGTACGGTAAAATGGTTCAATTCGGAAAAAGGATTTGGATTTATTTCCAACGATGATGGCGGCGAAGATGTATTTGTACATTTTTCTGCAATTCAATCAGAGGGATACAAATCATTAAACGAAGGTCAAAAGGTTACTTTTGATACTGAAACGGACCCTAAAAACAGTCGCAAACTCAGAGCGGCAAATGTTTGTGTTATCTAATTAGAAATAATCCTTAACACAAAACGGGGCAAAAATATTGCCCCGTTATATTTTTATAAAAAAAATCATTTTAAGCTCCTGCCACTTGAAAGTGTGGGAAGTCAAGTTGTTTGTATTGACAAAGAGTTGCAAATCTGATAATATTACTTTCGGCTTTATAGCGGATTTGCATACGGTTTTCCGTTTGTAAGCGACATTCGGACAGGTATCGAAGTGGTCATAACGGCCCTGACTCGAAATCTAATCGCTTTTGTGGAAGCCTTGTTGCCGAAAACCATTGATATAACTGGGTTTCTGAGGTGTTACAACTG
>CAZPPO010000065.1:1265-9957 GCA_964588475.1 uncultured Eubacteriales bacterium | reverse complement strand
CAGGCTGATTGTTATTCCGTTCAACGCCAAAATTGAGGGTGAAGGCGATATTAAGAATTACGCTGAGTACCTCTACGCCAATGCAAGCGAAAGCATTCTCGCATGGGTTATTGAGGGGGCGAAAAAGGTTATCGACATTGATTATCATATTCCTTTGCCGAAGTGCGTAAGCGACGCAATCGAGGCGTACAGGCAGGAAAACGACTGGCTTGGTCATTTCCTTGAGGAAAGATGTGAGCTTGGCGGTAATTTACGAGAAAAGTCCAGCGACCTCTATATCGCATATAGGAATCATTGCGCCGATAGGAATGAGTTTGTTCGCAGCACGACGGATTTCTACGCCGCCTTAGATAACGCCGGCTTCCAGAAGATAAAACCCAAGGGCTGGAGTTTCATTACCGGGCTTCAACTCAAGGTTGACAGTGGTGATTTTGAAGATTTCCTGAGCTAAAGGTGAGGGTCGATGAGGGTCAAATACTAAAAGTCCCTTTAGGAGTAAAAAAATCAGTCTAAAGGGAGTTTTATGAAACGACCCTCATCGACCCTCACCCAATATAAAAATTTGTGCGGTGGAGGCATGGATATGAGAGAAAAAACAATAGAAGCAAAACTTGTAAAAGCGGTAAAAAGCATGGGCGGCATTGCATTGAAAATATCATCAACAAATTATGACGGGATGCCCGACCGCCTTGTACTTCTCACTGATGGGAAACTGGCGTTCATAGAGCTGAAGGCTCCCGGCAAAAAGCTGCGTCCTTTGCAGGAAAAGCGAAAACGGCAGTTAGAGGCACTTGGCTTTTTAGTATTTTGTATTGATGGCATAGAACAGATTGGAGGGATACTCGATGAAATACGATCCACATGACTATCAGACCTACGCCAGAAATTTTATTCTTGAGCATCCCATTGCGGCAATCCTGCTGGATATGGGTCTTGGCAAAAGTGTCATTACTCTCACCGCCGTAAATGACCTGCTGTTCGACAGCTTTGAAATACACAAGGTTCTCGTCGTGGCTCCTTTACGGGTAGCGCGTGATACATGGCCTGCGGAACTTGAAAAATGGGAGCATCTGCACGGACTGACCTATTCCGTAGCAGTCGGAAGCGAGGTTCAGCGCAAAGCGGCTCTGATGCAAAAATCCGACATCTATATCATCAACCGCGAAAATGTCGAATGGCTGGTGGAGAAAAGCGGTCTGCCGTTTGACTACGATATGCTGGTAGTCGATGAGCTTTCATCCTTCAAGTCTTATCAGGCAAAACGGTTTCGCAGTCTTATGAAAGTACGGCCTTCTGTAAAACGCATCACAGGTCTGACGGGAACGCCAAGCAGCAACGGTCTGATGGATTTATGGGCGGAGTTCCGGCTGCTGGATATGGGTAAAAGACTTGGGCGATTCATCACCCATTTTCGCAGTGATTATTTCATTCCGGACAAACGCAATCAGCAAATTGTATTCAGCTATAAGCCGAAGCCGGGTGCAGAAGAAGCCATATACCGTCTTGTGTCGGATATCACCATCAGCATGAAATCTACCGATTACCTGAAAATGCCGGAATGCGTCATAAATGAAGTCACAGTACGGCTTTCCGAAAAAGAGTTGGAATGCTACCAAACACTAAAGGACGATTTGATTCTCAGCCTTGACGGTCAGGACATTGATGCCCAGAGTGCCGTGGGTCTATCCAATAAACTGACACAGATGGCGAATGGCGCTGTTTATGGTGAGAACGGCAATGTAATCGCAATACACGATCGAAAACTTGACGCATTGGAGGATTTAATCGAAGCCGCCAACGGCAAGCCCGTTCTGGTAGCCTACTGGTTCAAGCATGATCTTTCCCGCATTGAGGAGCGTCTGCGCAAGCGCCATATTCCGTTCTCCAGACTGGACACTGCCGACTCTATCAAGCGATGGAATAACGGCGAGCTGCCTGTAGCACTTGTGCATCCCGCTTCCGCCGGACATGGATTGAATCTGCAATCCGGTGGTTCCACGCTGATATGGTTCGGTCTAACTTGGAGTTTGGAACTGTATCAGCAGACCAATGCGAGGCTTTGGCGGCAGGGCCAGCAATCCGATACCGTGGTGATCCATCATCTCATCGCCAAAGATACCATCGATGAAAAAATCATGTCGGCTCTGAAAAAGAAAGACAAAACGCAGTCCGCACTTATCGATGCAGTAAAAGCGGACTTGAAAATCTAAGACAATCCGTGCCAATCCGAGGGAACAAAATTTTATCGGAGGTACAGACTATGAACGCAAAAGAACATTTTAGGCAGATTTCGCGAATGGAAGCTTTCATTAGCACTAAAAATCAGCGTGCAAACGCATTGAGAGCTCTCGCTTCCAGCGCTGGGTCTTCAAATTTGAGCGGAATGCCAAAAAATCCGAGCAGGTCACTTTCACCGATGACAGATGCCATCTGCAAAGCACTGGATTTAGAGGCCGAAATACACAAAGATGAATTTCGGTTGCAGGAAAAGAAAGTATTTCTGTTGGAACTGATTGGTACTATTGAGAGCTGCGATTACCAGACCGTTCTTATAAAACGCTATTTTGAAAACCTCTCGTGGGATGATATAGCAAGTCGTATGTTTTACTCTACACGGTGGATATATAAATTACATGGCCGAGCTCTTGAGGAAATTGACAAAAAGCTAAGCGAGGTGTCTGCTAATGAGCTATAAAGATGCGATTGTCAGAAGAAAAGAGTGCAGTCGAGTTCACCTAAGTTCACTTGAGGACACATAGTGCCTATGGTATAATGGCATTAGTGAAAATGTAATCAAAACCAAGCCACCGAGGAGAAATCCCCGGTGGCTCCTGCTTTTCACTTAACGGAGGTGACTTCATGCCTTACAAACCTAAAAATCCTTGCGGCTATCCTGGCTGTCCCCATCTTACTTATGATAGGTACTGTAAGGAACACAAGAGCCTAGTTAGTAAAAACTATAACAAATACGAGCGTGACCCTGAGTCCAACAAACGATATGGCCGTGCTTGGAAACGTATCCGTGACCGCTATATCAAGGCACATCCTCTTTGTGAGGAGTGTGAGAAACAAGACAGGTTTATCCCCGCTAAAGAGGTTCATCATATTCTACCTGTAAATCAAGGTGGAACTCATGAAAGAGAAAACCTTATGAGTCTTTGCCGCTCCTGTCACAATAAAATACATATAAATGAGATAGGAGACAGAAAGGCATATAGACAAACTTTATAGACGAGGGGTAGGGGCACTCCTTTCTCCAATAGCTCCCTCTTTTGTCAGCGGCGTGGGGCTTTATGTTGAAAAACGCGGTTTCAAACGGGGGAATAGCCCCTCGGCGCGCAAGGAGTGTGATGACTATGGCCAAAGACGGCACTAACCGCGGCGGCGCTCGTGTCGGCGCGGGCGCAAAAAAGAAGCCTCTCGCCGATAAAATCTCTTCCGGCAACCCCGGCGGCAGAAAATTGACCGTGATGGAGTTTGGCGGTTCCGAAGGAAACGCTGGATACGTCGCCGACCTGAAGGGTCAAGCGATGCCGCAACCGAAGGACATCCTCTCGGCAACTCAGCGCGACGGCACGGAGCTGCGCGCAAAGGCGGTATACGAGGAAACATGGCTGTGGCTTGACAATATCAGCTACGCCAAGAGTCTGTGTAACCAACGATAACCAACGATTTATTTCATGAAATCCCGCACGTTTTTGGTTTTTCAGTACTTTGTCAGAATTTGATAATGTACTGTTTTTGCCATATTAATCTTGTTAATAAACCGATTACTATTTCTTCGATGCTAAGTAAGAGGCAATAACACAAACCTGCAAGGAGAATTTCGATAATGAGTATATCTAAATAGATTTTAAATGCCATCAACCAGTAAGAAATTACATAAACATTGATAGGGAAACCTACTATTGCTATGAAGACAAACATCCATAAACTTTCCCTCTTCCTGCATACCGGAACAACGCTCACCGATAAGAAAACACTCGCAATGGTAACGATTATCAATATAAGCGATCCTTTGATGGACGCATAGATCGAAAGTGAAAATAAAAATATTAGGAGAATCAATAAAATCGTATTATGAGATACTTTTATCGGAAACATAAAATCACCACAACAATATTAAAAATAACCACCAAAGGGATTGTAATCTGAATGCACATAAGCAAATAACAAACCGCTAGCACAGCATAACCGGTAACACCTTGTTTCATTAACAACTCTCTTTTTCTATTATTTCGTATAACACTTTTCGTCTTTTCGGACAAATCGTAAATACTGAGCAGTTCTTGGATTATCAGCATACCATCCGAACCGCCAAAAAAAACTAAGTTGAATATTGCAAAAAGGGCATTGTTAATCGCCATACCCAAAAACACTGTGCTCAGATTTGAAGAGCTAGCCGACAAAAGGAAAAATAATCCGGTCAACAACAAATTCATTTCTACTCCGGCTGCGTCAACTTGAACTCTCTTCATTCTTTTCTTAATGTTTCTTTCATCGGCTAAAATATAGGCACCCGGAACAAAGCTTCTAATCATTATACCCATTTCAAATAAGCGACCACCGTATCCCAATACTGCGCATCCGTGTGCCAGCTCATGCATAAACGTCCCGATAACAGTCCCGATAACCTCTCCGATAGTAAATCCTATAATATTAAAATCCGGCAGGTTATTCATGGATACTACGATGCCGATAAGCAATACCGGAAACCATAAAAACAACAAACCGCTATTGATGAAATAAGCTATAACTCTGGAATATCCACTACATTTCGGCATAAAAAGAGTCAGCATAATCGTTCCAAAATATTTTATCAGAATTCGACTATGGCGTAGCAGACCGACTTCATCAAGCAATGATATTATCCTTTTAACATCAGAACATGAAAAGTCTGTGTCGATCGCATACGGACTTGTTCTACCGTCTAATTTCTTGGCATACTCCGCTATTTCATGGCTAACAGAACACTTGATTTCGTACAAACGGTCTACGATTACCGTCGTATCGTCGTCACTTTGATAATAGCCAAGCCAGTTATTTATTCTCGGATATTTCATTATAATAACCTCCGATACACGTTTGTGAAGCAGTTAGACCAAACATTTATTGTCCTCGGTTTACGGGGAGGTTTGTATATTGTGTAAAGAGCCTGTCAATGATCTCTGTGATGTGCTCAACCGGAACGACTTCAATTGAAAAATCGTCAATATCGGCTGCGTTATAATTTTGCTTTGGAATAAAAACCATCGAACACTTGGCTTTTTCTGCTGCCTGGATTTTCGCCTTTATGCCTCCAACCGCGAAAATATTGCCGTTCAGATTTATTTCGCCTGTGTAAGCAATGTCGCCATCAACAGCCACATTCAATGCCATAGAAAGCAACGAGACGAATATGGCGACTCCCGCGGACGGACCGTCTTTCGGAGTTGCCCCCTCGCCAAAGTGAACATGCAGCCCGACGTCACCCAACTCATCATAAAAATGACGCTTTATATAGCTTATTGCGATTTTAACACTGTCAATCACACTCTCCTTCGGAAGACCTGTAATGTTCAGTGAAGAATCTCCCGGTACAATAACGGATTCAACCGCAAAATCCATTCCATGCGTACCGCCAATGACCGCAAGGGCTCGCGTAAGTCCGACATAAGGCACCTGCGGAAAATTACCTCTGGGAATGGGGGGATTACCCATACTCTCATACACGTCCTTTGCATCTATCAAGAGGTTAAAGCGATCCGTTTCATTCCTTGTGTTAAAAAGCTTATCACACACAACCTTGTGCACCGCCTTATCAATATCACGGACGCCAAGCGAGGTGCAATGCTCATTGACGGAAATAATTGCTTCATCTGAAAACGAAATATGGGCGGTGCTCGGACAAAGTTCTGAAATAGTTTGCGGTATAATGTAGTCACTTGTAATTTGAATTTTTTCTCTGTTTGTGTACCCATCAAGATTGATTACCGTAAACCTGTCCAGCAGCAACGGATTAACGGACGATACATCGTTTGCGGTAGCGCAAATGAGCGCATCGGAAAAATTTATGTGAACATTGCCAAGAAAATAGTCAAAAAACTCAGCCGAATCGTCAAGAAAATCAATAAGGCTATTTGAAACGCTGACGCCTTCTTTACTCCCGATTTTATCAATTTCATCAAGCTGGATGACCAATTTCGTAGTTCCGGCTTTTACCGATTTTCTTACGATCTCACCCGCATCGGAGCCGATGTACGTTTTTGAATGCCCTTTGATTACGGCTTCATCCGTCACGCCGTTCAGTGAGATTTTAACGCAGGCGGAATGGCAAGCCTCCGCAATAGATTTGATGATTGAGCTTTTTCCTATTCCCGGAGGTCCAATAAATAACAGCCTGACCCCTGTTAGAGGTTTCCCGCTGATAACCCTTGTATAGAATGTTTTAGCCACCATATCTTTTATGGTTTCAAGACCGTAATGGGTTGAATTCAAGCGGTTATAAAACTCGTCTACACTAAAGTTTTTGAAACCCTCCCCGACAGGAATCAGTTTCACTAAATATCTGAGCTGTTTTTCGCTTGTTTCACGAATATGCGGCTCAAGATTGTTCTTTTGGCTTATCACAATGAGCCTTTCGATTTCATTGGCTGTCTCGTCAGAATAAAGAGTTCTGTTGCGGCGGTAAAAAATAATCGGCGAATTCTCGTCAACATATTCGCTTAAGCAACTGCCGACGAGGGCTTCATCAATAACAACAGGCTTTCTGACGCCGGTTTCAACCCAATCGGCAATAATCCTGTGCATAATGCTTTCGAGGTGTTTTTTCATATCGCGAACTCCATCATCTTCACAGAAATTAACGGCAATATTTTTTATTGCGCTGTCCCCGATACTCACTTCGTTTTGTTGTATATTCAATGACTCCGCAATTTCGGGAAGAATGTGTTTTTTGGCAATCTGTATTTTGTCGTTATCGTTGTAGCTGCCAATATGTATGACTGTAAACCGGTTGAGAAGATGCTGCGGAATGTTTTCCGTTGAATTTGCGGTAGCGATAATTTTTGTGTTATGGGTATTGATATAAGTGCCGAGAAATTGATCCTTAAAAAAATGTTCATCCGATAACATATCGTTAAAAGCTTTTGAGACTCTCCCCTCTTTCATCTCTTCATCGGTATCGTCAAATTCGTCAAGAAGAAATACCACATCGGTTTGACCGACTTTGTAAAAAGCCTTTACCACCTCCCCGACGTCACTTCCGTCATATTGAGGGGCGTCACCCGAAACATCCACTTTTGATGTACACGAGCCTACCGGAATTTTGATGAACGGTTTTTTAATAGCTTGGGCAAACGCTTTTGCAATTGCTGTTTTTCCCACTCCGGGAGAACCCACCAGCAAAACCGCAAAACCTTTTTCCTGCGAAAATCTTTTAGCGATGATTGTTTCGGCAAGCCTCACCTTCAGTTCGTGAAGCCCAAAGAGATATTTATCAAGTTCCGTTATAATCTGTGACTTTGTAAAGCGCTCGATACCGGATGAAGCCGTACAAATATTGAGGATATAGTCAAGCTTACGCTCCGCTTTGAGTCTATTGGTTGGAAGATGTCTAAAATCATCCAGTATTCCTTCGATATCCGCCTGCTGCTGGGGTCTGAACGTCGATTTCAGTATTTGGTACCTGAGCCGTAAATTTTCGATCCCTTTGGTTCTGTTGATAACCCCGACATCGGTGACAGAATAGCGTTCACCGTTCAACTGTGTTCTTATATTTTCCTGTTGCTGTTTGGGAAAGGTTAAAAACTGCCTGATGGCATCAATCTTAGAGTTTAAGCTATCAAACGATTTGAACATATTCAGATATTCTTTATCCGCAATAATATCGGCGAGGCATTGTTCCCCGGCTACATGAAACACTAAACCCAACTCATCGAGAACCGTAAACTCTGATTTGATGATGGTTGTATTTTCATCGGTTTCAATGTTAATTTCTGAACTCGGATGTTTCACAAGAAACGAGTCACCGTGAGCGAGACGCGTTTCTTTCGAAATATGTCCGCAAAGGAGAATATAACCGTTGTCTTCAACTTTTTTGGACGAAAGGTTTTTCGTTATATCGATTTCGACGACATTGGCGCGTCCTTTAATGACGAGAGGGGTAATCGGCTTTTGCGTCGGAAGTCTGTTAAGGTCATGACCTGCCTGGTTGTTATCCATATCCATTCTCCTTTCAAGATAAGAAGCGCGACATCAGCCTCTGGTCATATCATATCAATAATTATGTAAAAAACGGTAAATTCGCGTCTAAAATGAAACCGGTCGGTTAAAATAACCGACCGGAACATAAAGAACTATTGATTTTGCGTGTTATATTCACGCTATGACGTTTTACGGCTATATCTGCCCTCCGGCTTTTTCGGTAAACTCACGCGCCTTTTCGTTATCTCCCAAAGATTCGTACAGTTCTGCCAGATTTTTGTATGTGTCTATTGTGTACCAATGATCTGTACCGTACACCTTTTCAAATATTTCTAAAACTTTTGTATAAAGTTCAAGCGCCTTGTCACGATCCCCCATTTCATAATACAATGCCGCCATTTCATTGTAAATATCTTCCATATACGTGTGCTGTGTACCGTACACCTTTTCAAATATTTCTAAAGCTTTTGTATAAAGTTCAAGCGCCTTGTCACGATCCCCCATTTCA
>CAZPPO010000065.1:0-1255 GCA_964588475.1 uncultured Eubacteriales bacterium | reverse complement strand
TACCGTAAAATTTTTCAGATATCCGTAATGCTTTTTCAAACATTCCAAGTGCTTCTCCGGATTCATCTAATGTTGTATACAATTTCGCGAGATTATGGTAAGTCGGTTCCGTGTAAAGTAGCTCAGTGTCGTAAACCTTTTCAAATATCTGTAAAGCTTTTACATGAAATTCATGCGCCTTATTACTATTACCCAATTCATAATACAATGCCGCCAACTCATTATAAATCACCGCAATTACTCCACTCTCAGCACCATAAATTTTTTCACCAACACGTAATTTTTTCGTGTAGAATAAAAGCGCCTGATCATAATTACCTATTTCTTCGTATAATTCCGCCAATTCACTGTAATTTCTCACCATAATCACCATAATTGTATAAGTATCTATCAGCTCCGTATTTAGACCCTCGGTACCGAAAGTCTTTTCCGAAAATTGAATGGGTTTTTTATAGTAATCAATCGCCTCATCATAATCTTCTGATTTTTTGTACAATCTCGCCAATTTAATGTAAACAACCATCAAGTGTATATCATAAGTATCAGGATGTTTTTCAAATATTGCTAATGCTTTTTTGTATAGTTTAATCGCTTCTTCATATTCATTTAAGTGTTCATACGCTTCTGCCAAATCCTCGTAGATTATCGTTGCTGGGTACAAATTCTCCGTACCGTAAACCTTTTCCATTATTCGCAATTCTTTTTTGTACAATTCAATCGCTTTATCATATTCTTGTAAGCTTTCATATAACCGCGCCAAATTTCTATAAGCTGTCGCGGTATCCGGATGCTCTGAAGCGTAAACCTTTTCATTTATATCTACAGCTTTACGATAAGATTCAAGATATTTTTCTAACTCGTAAAATTTACACGGCAGTGCGCACGCCTTATTGCAAAACGTAGCGAAACGCTCACTGATATCGTTTATTCTCATCACCGCCGCAGTTGCAAGCGTGCCAATATATAAAAGCCTGAACCATTTCTCTATTTTTTCTCCTTCTTTCTCGATCGACTGAATATATTCCCCGCAGCTTTCCATGTCGGGTTTCAGATCCTCGACGCAAAGGATGGACAATATGGGATGAAGGGATAGATATGTTTTGTCATCCTCACCATTTGCACGCTGAATCCAGTTGTCATACGCGAGCCGGTTTACAACGTCTATGTTGCTCTTTGTCCATTGCACAAAGTCGGAGCGTTTGATGCCGCTTGGAGGAATCAGCGCCATATTCCGCATTACCCGCTTTTTTTCGTC
>CAZPPO010000064.1:3783-10091 GCA_964588475.1 uncultured Eubacteriales bacterium | reverse complement strand
TAACGCTTTCTCGAGAAAAACCCTTAACGACACTTTCAATTGCGTAATATATGCCATATATAAGCGGCTCGTTGAATACACAGCGCCTCGCGTCATCAAAGACAGGTAATCCGTTACGGCGAATAGCATTCAATAAAAAGGGCTTATAGCTTCCTTCGGTACGCTCGATAATATAAATATCACGGCAGCGGATTCTTTCTTCTCTTGTCAAACGCCTTATTTCACGAGCTACAAACTCGCTCTCATCTGCCTTGTCCGCGGCGGAAACAAGAACGAGGTCCTCAGTTTCCTTCGAATATCCCTCAAACTGAGGTGAATAGAGCGAATATTCAAGAGCCGAAAGCGTCTCGCTTATTTGTTTTCTTTGCGCCAAAGGAAAATTGTTAAATTTGGCAGGTGAAGAAAGATATGCACATTTAGCTATTCTTACATCATTTTCTTTTGCGATAGCTCTGAGCTTTTTTGCAAAGTCTGTGGTATGAGTAAACGCGCCGAAGCCTTCGGATTCGTCCGAAAAATCGTTCGAGCAAATGGTTATGTATACGGCTTTTGCTCTTTTAAGCAATTCGGCGAAAACTTTAATTTCCTGATGAGTAAATCCTCTGAAAGAGTCAAACATTATTACCCTGTCAGTGAAAAGGTTGTTTTCCGCTATAATTCGTGCTAATTCATCAAGCTCACCGCCTTCATCCTCATACTTCGCGTTAATATGAGCACGGTATGATTCGCTTATTAATGCTATTTCACACATTTTTTGTTTTAATACGGAATTATTTGTATTTTCACTTGCATCCGACAGCTCCTGCGGTAAAACACAGCTTTGACGCATTTGAGTATCGGCATTAACCAATTGCTCAAGAACATCTGTTGAGTTTGCATGCTTTCCGAAAATTTCCAAGGTATCGGAAAGCTCATTGAGACACATACTCATTAAGACGGATCTTTCCGCATCCGTTAGTAACGGCTTTTCATTTTTTTTATATTGCGAAACTACCTTGTGCGCAAGTCTCGAAAAGCTGAGATTTTCAACCCTGTTAATTTTATCGGGACCGAGAATACGCAGAAATTCCCGTTCACTTTCAAATGAATATTGCTCCGGAACCATAAATATCGGATTTTCATCACTGCTAAGTACAAAATCCTTTATCAGATTTCGAAGGAAAGTGGTTTTCCCGCTTCCAGCTCTGCCAAAAACAAAATACAGCAAATTATCACCTCAATAAAAAGGAAAATAATACCTTAAAAAAATAGTATATCAAAAAAGAAAGAACAAATAATAAAAGTAAAGCACAAAAGGAGTTGAAATATAAATGTTAGATAAAATTGCGCTTATTATTACAATTATCGGTGCTCTGAATTGGGGCGCTATAGGGATTTTCCAGTTTGATGTCGTAGCATGGCTGTTCGGCGGACAGGCAGCTATAATCAGCAGAATAATCTACACCTTGGTTGCATTAGCCGGAATCTGGTGCATATCTCTTCTTTTCAGAGAAAATGCTCTTGTAAAACAAGGCGATTCTGTAGAGTAAAGATAACAAAGACTGTCTCCCTCTTGCGGAGACAGTTTTTTTATTCAAAGGATATCTGTTCTCCCTTGTCGGCTGTACTTAAAATCGATCCTGTTGCCGGCAGACTCTTTGTACGATACCTGTGTGAATTTACAAATTCACCCTCTTTGTATTGACGCACCGAAACAAGCCTTTGATTTTTCTTAAGTGTCATTACATTAACACCGGTTACAGCTTTTGAAACCTTGGACGATATTGCAGCGCTGTTCATTATAAGAACACGACCCGCGCTCGAAAGCAACACAAATTGCTCGTCATCTTTGATTTGCACCGTGGCTGCTAAAGGGGCTTTATCGGAATATGCGTTAATCAGCTTTCTTCTGTTAGTCTTTGTTTTATATGCGTCCATATCTACCTTTGCCGCCTTACCGTTTTCAAAAAAGAAAAGCATAAATCCCTTATAATCAGCTGTTACCGCCATATATATTGCCTTTTCGTCTTCGTCAAACTCGAGCTTTGAGCCGACAAATTCACCAAGAACACTCGCCTTTGTGTCCTCAAAATCACACGCTCTGGACTTATATACCTGTTGCTTATTGGTGAAAAAAAGTAAATCACAGGAATTTGCAGCCTCAATAGCCTGAATAATTTTGTCGCCTTCCTTTAGCTTTTGCTCTCCTCCCATTCGAAGTGAAAGCGGCGTTATTTTTTTAAAATAACCCTCTTGTGTGAAAAACAGATTAACTGGATAATCGGAGATCTGCTCCTTCGGCAGCTCGTCCTCCTCCTCATCTGAAGGGTAGATTATTTCGCTTTTTCTGTCAATTGTGTACTTTTCCTTAACTGTGCTTAATTCTGATATAATAATTTTCTTTATACGCGTTTTGGATTGCAAAATGTCTTCCATATCCTGTACAGCCTTCTGTAAGGCTTCGATATCGGCGGTTCTTTTTAAGATATATTCACGATTCAAATGCCTGAGTCTTATTTCAGCTACGAACTCCGCCTGAGTTTTGTCAATTCCGAAGCCGATCATCAAATTCGGTACTACCTCCGCCTCCTCGTCCGTGTTGCGGATTAGCTTAATAGCCTTGTCAATGTCAAGAAGAATTTTTTTTAGCCCCAAAAGAAGATGTAGACGCTCTTTTGCCTTACCTAAATCAAAATAGACGCGTCTTCGCACGCACTCCTCACGGAAGGCGATCCATTCACTGAGAATGTCCCTGACTCCGAGCACCATCGGTGCTCCTGCAATAAGTATGTTAAAATTACATGAGAAGGCTTCCTCAAGCGGGGTCATCTTATAAAGCTTTTTCATAAGCTTATCAGCATCTATGCCCCTTTTTAGGTCTATCGTAATTTTTAATCCGCTCTTATCTGTTTCGTCACGGACATCGCTGATTTCCTTAATAGCTCCTGATTTTACACGCTCTACAATTTTATCTATTATTTGTTCAGACGTTACCCTCGGAGGAATTTCTGTAATATCTATGCAATTATTTGATTTGTCGTATACATATTTTGCCCTTACCCTTACAGAACCCCTTCCTGTTTCTAAAATCTCTGCAAGTGCTTCTTTGTTATACACGATAAATCCGCCCGAAACAAAATCGGGAGCTTTTATAATCTGCGAAATGTCAAAATCCGAATTTTTTATAATTTCTATAGTGGCGTCACATATTTCCCTTAAGTTAAATGAGGCTATCTGACTTGCCATGCCTACCGCGATACCATAATTTGCATTTGTCAAAACAGTCGGAAATGTTACAGGAAGCAAAGTCGGCTCCTTCATTCTACCGTCATAATTATCCGCAAAATCAACTGTGTCCTTGTCAATATCAGCGAAAAGCTCATTGCATATAGGCATCAGCTTCGCCTCAGTATAACGGGCTGCGGCATACTGCATATTGCTTGAATAGGCCTTGCCGAAATTGCCCTTACTGTCAACAAAGGGATGAAGAAGAGATTCGTTACCGCGTGAAAGCCTGACCATTGCATCATAAATAGCAGCGTCGCCATGCGGATTAAGCTCCATCGTTCTGCCGACTATGTTTGCGGATTTTGTTCTTGCACCCGTTATAAGACCCATTTTATACATAGTATATAGGAGTTTTCTGTGAGATGGCTTGAGCCCGTCAATCTCCGGAATTGCACGGGACATAATTACACTCATAGCGTATGGCATAAAATTCACTTCAAGCGTATCGGTTATCAGCTGATTTACTATTTCGCCGGCCCCCGCGATATTCGTTTTTATCTTAGCCTCTTCGTTCTTTTTGTTTGTATCCTTAGGTTTTTTAGCCATAAATTTCTATTCCTCCATATTTAGGATAAGTCTGCAAGGTCAATGTACATATATCCGTTTTCCGCTATATGCTCCTTTCTGCCTTGAAGATTATCACCTAAAAGAAGCTCAAATTTCTCGTCGATTTCATCCTTAATATTATTGGGCTCCACCTTTATTAATCTACGGGTGACCGGATTCATGGTTGTCAGCCACATCATATCTGCGTCGTTTTCACCCAGGCCCTTAGAGCGTTGTATCGTGTATTTACTCCCGATAACCTCAAGTGTTTCAGCCTTTTCCTTTTCGGTGTAGCAAAAATATACCCCGTCCTTTGTGGTTATTTCGTACAGCGGGGACTCCGCAATATAAACCTTTCCCGCGTTTATCAGGGTCGGTACTAAACGGTATATTAATGTTAGTATAAGAGTCCTTATGTGAAAGCCGTCAACGTCCGCGTCTGTACAGATAATGATTTTACTCCAACGAAGGTTTTGGAGACTAAACGATGAAATATCCTTGTTAGATTTAGAGCTTACCTCTACTCCGCAACCTATCACCTTAATCAAATCCGTTATTATTTCATTTTTGAATATTCTGTCATACTCAGCTTTAAGACAATTGAAAATTTTACCTCGTACCGGAATTACCGCCTGAAAGGCGGAATCTCTCGCCTGCTTGCAAGCCCCGAGCGCCGAATCACCTTCAACTATAAACAATTCGCGTTCATTTGCATCCTTTGAGCGGCAGTCGACGAATTTTTCAACACGTCCGGACATATCATTTGATAGTGCCAATGCTTTTTTTAAATTTTGTCTTGTGCTTTCCGCTCTAATGCGGCTTCTCATGTTAACCAGAACCTGTTCGCAAACCTTGTCGGCTTCAAGCCTGTTCTCAATAAAATAAACCTCGAGCTGATGACGGAAAAATTCAGTCATTGCCTCTTGTATAAATTTGTTGTTTATGGCCTTTTTAGTCTGATTTTCATACGATGTTTGTGTTGAAAAGGAAGAAATGACAAGGACTAAACAGTCCTCTATATCCTGAAAGGATATTTTCCCTTCGCTTTTTAAGTACTTGTTGTTCTGCTTTAGATACGAATCTATTTGTGAGACAAAAGCGCTTCTTACAGCTTTTTCGGGAGCGCCTCCGTATTCCAAAAAGCTTGAATTGTGGTAATACTCCTTTAGCTGCTTTTTGTTTGAAAAGCATAGGGCGCTGTTTATCAGAACCTTATATTCGGGCTTGTCCTCTCTGTCCCTGCCGCGTTTTTCGCTGTGCCATACCTGAATGGATGTAAAAGCATCCTCGCCACAATACTCCCGTACATAGTCCTCAATTCCGTTATCATATAAAAACTCCGTCGTTTCGAACCTTGTTTCTGTAATTTGGTTCTTAAATACAAAGCGTATTCCGCTGTTTACGACAGATTGTCTTTTAAGAGTTTCGGTAAAATACGAAACGGGTACATCGATTTCTGTAAACACCTTAAGGTCGGGGCGCCATTTGATGCAAGTTCCCGTGTCTTTTTTTAAGTATTCCTCCTTAAGCATTTCGCCGACGGGTTCACCGTGCTTAAAGGTAAGGTAATATCGGTAGCCCCCACTGTGTATTTCGGCCTCCATATACTCTGACGCGTATTGAGTTGCACATAACCCTAAGCCATTTAATCCGAGGGAATACTCATAACTGCCGCCTTCGTTTGTATCGTATTTTCCCCCCGCATAAAGCTCATTAAAAACAAGCTCCCAGTTGAATTTTTGCTCCTTCGGATTGTAATCTACGGGAAGACCCCTACCAAAATCCTGTACCTCTATAGAGCAGTCAAGGTATTTTGTTATTATAATCTTATCACCGAAGCCTTCACGTGCTTCGTCGATTGAATTTGATATAATCTCAAAAACTGAATGCTGACAGCCCTCGAGACTGTCTGAACCGAAAATAACGGCAGGGCGTTTTCTTACCCTATCAGCACCTTTAAGCTGAGATATACTGTCATTTCCGTACTGCCTTTTTTTAGCCATATAATCCTCCGAGAAAGTGTGAATTTATAAAATTATTATACAATATATTGCGGTTTAGTCAAGTTGTTTCTATATTTATTGTGGTTTTAACTCAAAGGTTGTGTTGTTATGATGAATTATGTCTGGGTTATAATGATAACGCTTTCTGTCTTCTGTGCTCTCGCGTTCGGAAAAATGAGCGAGCTTTCCGCAACCATTGTTTCGGGCGGTCAGCCGGCTGTGATTTTATGTCTTAAGCTAATGGGTATAATAACCTTTTGGAGCGGAATTATGAACATTGCCGACAAATCAGGCCTTACAAAGCTGATAAGTCATGCTCTCTCACCTCTTTTGAGGCTTCTTTTTCCAAAGCTTAAAAAAGGTTCGCCAGCAATGAAGGCTATGTCAATGAATATAACCGCAAATCTTTTAGGATTGGGCAGCGCCGCAACACCCTTCGGACTTGAGGCTGTTTCAAGACTTAAGGAGGAAACGAAGCCTCCTGAGGGCACA
>CAZPPO010000064.1:0-3773 GCA_964588475.1 uncultured Eubacteriales bacterium | reverse complement strand
TGACGCTCATCCCCTCAACCGTCGCTATGCTCAGGAGCAACTACGGCAGCAAAGCCCCGTTAGACATAATGCTCCCGGCGCTTTTAACCTCATTAACCGCATTCCTATGCGCTATGCTGCTTACCTTTCTTTTAGAAAAAGGGGTGAAAACCAATGCTGAAGGCAACAGATTTCATTCTTCCCGCAGTCATATTCATAATTACCGCTTTTGGCGCCGTAAAGGGCGTTAAAATTTTCGATGCCTTTATTGAAGGCGCTAAAAAAGGTCTTAAGACAGCGGTTGGAATTTTACCGGCTCTAATAGCGCTCGTCGTTGCTGTTGATATGCTCAGAAGCTCGGGAGCGCTTGTTTTTCTTTGTGATGTTCTTGCTCCTATTGCCAACCTTACCGGAATACCGAAGGAGGTTTTGCCACTCACTATTCTTACCCCGATTTCAGGTAGCGGCGCATTAACAATGTATGAAAGCATTTTAAGGGATTACGGCGCCGACGGAATTATCGGAAGAACGGCTTCGGTTCTTATGTGTTCTACTGAAACAACATTTTACGCAATTACAATTTATTTCGGGTCTGTTGCCGTAAAAAAAACAAGACACACCCTGCCTTGTGCATTGTGTGCCAATATTGTCAGTTATATGCTTTCCGCTCAATTTGTAAATATAGGAATGTAGCGGTTATTTTATTTTTATTTCATTAAACCCATTGATAAAATTATCAAAAAACTGCGTTATTTTATTAATTCCTCCTGTTTCATCACTTTCGCAATTCATAACAAGCAACGGCTCGTGAAGGCTCATACGCAGGAGCAGCCACCCGTTGCCGCTTGATTTGTCAAAAGATACCCTTATTCCCTCATAATTATCGGGGCAGATTGTAACCGAGCTCTCCCCTCTTGCATACTGTTCAAACCTTGATATTACATTGACGCCGTAAGACTTGAAGTCTTCATATTGTATTAGGTATCTCGTTTCCTTTTCCTCAAGGGGCTCGCGAAGACCGCTAATCAGGCTCGTGGGCTTTTTGCCTTGCTTTTTCATATTAGCAAGCTCTATAACGATACGCGTCATAAGGTAAGCCCCGTCGTCAAGATAATAATTTACGCAAAATGCGGCGTGACCCGAGGTTTCTATTGCGAGCGGAGCTCGCGTACCCTCTCTTTGGAGCCTCTTAGCTTCGTCAATTACATTTTTATAGCCTCGTCTAAAGCGCCTATGAACGCCGCCTAAATCTTCTGTAATGAAAACGGAAAGCCCGTCTGATGTTACGGAGTCGGTTACTATGGTGCCGCCCGGGAATTCCCTAAGAGCAATTGTTGAGGCAAGAGCAATAAGCCTGTTTCTGTTTATTTCCTTACCGCTTGAATCGACACAGGCGGCTCTGTCTACATCTGTATCAAATATAATCCCGAAATCCGAATTAGACTCGAGAACAGCCTCTCTTATTGACTGCATTGCGGTCTTATCCTCGGGATTAGGAATATGATTGGGAAATCTGCCGTCGGGCTCTAAATATCTGCTTCCCGAACAATCTGCTCCAAGGGGCTCAAGAACCTTATCGACATAAAATCCGCCTACTCCGTTACCGGCATCAACCGCAATTTTCAGACCCGAAAGAGGAGTATTATAATTTTTTGCTTTAACTCCCTCTTTTATCATTTTCCGTAAGCTTTCGCTATAAAGCTTCATATGGTATTGATTTTGCTCTTTTTTATCTGTTTTAACCGGAGCTGCGGGATTGTTCTGAGCTTGTAAAAGTATTTTTTCTATATCTTCTGCCGAAAAGCCGCCCTGCCGCGAAAAAAACTTAAGCCCGTTCATTTTATATGGCATATGGCTTGCGGTTATCATAACAGCGGCATCACAGTCAAGGTTGACGGTAGTCATAAACATTGCCGGTGTTGAGGAAAGACCGCAGTCAAAGGTCTTAATATTAAGGGATAAAAGCGTTTCTATAACTGCCCTTGATATCCTTTTTGAGCTTAGTCTTGAGTCCATACCAACCGAGACAACGGGGTAATTTATCCTTAGCTCTTCATACAAGAAGCGAACAAAAGCAGCGGTTACAGAGCTTACAAGCAAATCGGTAAGCTCGATTTCATCCTTTTTCTCGCTAAAGCCTATTCCTCTGATGTCACTTCCGCTTTTAAGCTTCATTATATCCATATATATCACCTTCGACTTACATATAAGACTCTTTGGGTTCGTTTATCGGGGGCTTTGTCCGAATAACCGTCGTATTTCCCAATAATCGTAAACCCGCATTCTTCGAGAGCTTTACTCAAAAATTCGTCACTATATGCCCGCTCTGAAAACGACTCCGAAAAATGCTTAAACAGACCGCCCTTTTGCTTTGTAAAAACATCAAGAGAAATTTCTGTTATAAGATTGTTCGTATCGGTAGAATTCTGCCAAACACAAAAAACATCGTCAAGCTCGTAAACAAAGGTTGACTGTGCAAGAATTTCACTGTGCTTAAATTCCGTATTTACATCAAAAAGAAACAAGCCGCCCGGCTCTATAAACAGCCTTAGCTTTTCAAAGGTCTTTGTAAGCTGCCAGGGCATAATCAAATGATTTATCGAATCAAGCGTACAAAAGGCGGCGGCTACAGTTCCGTACAGGTCAAGCTCCTCAATTTTCTGACACAGCAAAAGCGCTTTATGACCGCCTTTATTGAGCTTCTCATAGGCTTTTGAAAGCATTTCGTTTGAAAGATCCGCACCTATAAGCTCATATTCATTATAGCTTGATAGAATTTTGCTTATCAACGTACCGGTACCGCAAGCTAAATCAAGCAGCAGACCTTTGTCAATACCGTTCTCGATTAGTATAGATACAATACGCCGCGCCATATTGTCATAATCTACATTTAGAGTCAGCCTGTCATATACCTCGGCAAAATCTCCATAAGAGGTTGTACGGGCATTATTCACGGTTTTTTTCTTTTTCCTTCAGTCGGTCAAAAACCACTGAATAGCCATCGCAGCCATATTGCAAAGAACGGTTTACTCTGCTTATTGTCGCGGTACTCGCTCCCGTTTCGCTTACAATTTCACTGTATATGCGATTATCACTTAACATTCTTGCCACAACTATCCTTTGGGATATTGCCTTGAGCTCCGTCACGGTGCATAAATCCTCAAAAAAATCGTAGCATTCGTCTATCGTTTTTAGCTCAAGAACGGCTTTAAATAAAAAATCCGTACTCTCGCAACGAGATTTATTCATAACAATTTCCTTTCTTTAAAATAATCATTTTATTTATAGTTTAACATCCTAAAACATAAAAGTAAATGATATCGTCGATTTTATTGATATATTTTCCTGATTATGATAAAATTGATTAAATGGCAAATGGTAACATCGGATGCGCAAGCCCGCGCACAATATTATTGGGTTTATCGGTATAATATAATCGGGCGCAGCTGAAGACCTCCATAATTTTCCGTTTGCAATTTTCAATTTTTTATAAAATAGCTTAAAGGGAGATACTGTTATGAAAAAGCTGGTTTCTTGTGTTGCCGCACTCATTATGCTCATCGCCACCCTTTCCCCCGCCGCTTTTTCCGCCGAAATAAGCTGCGATTGCGGACAAAGCCCTATCGTGTATGTATCGGGTCTCGGAAGCGCCTCGCTCATACGTGACGCCGGAACCGAAAATCAGCAGCAGCTTTGGAAAATTGATAACGAGTACGCCATAAAAGAGTTTGCGAAGCTCGCTCCTTCAGTTGCGGCTTTAATGGCAACCGGTAATTATGACGCGTTCGGCGATG
>CAZPPO010000063.1:6802-10207 GCA_964588475.1 uncultured Eubacteriales bacterium | reverse complement strand
TCACCTGTTTTATTTTTTCAGAAAATGGTTCACATCTATTTACATCACAGAAAAAACCAGTTTTTTTCGTGCTGAAAATCTTTCCAAAGGAAGCTGGCTGAAAATCACTGCCACAAACATGAGGCAGCAGCCTATTATTTCACGCGAGTTCAAGCTTTCAGAGAGAATAATCCACCCGAATAAGGCGGCAAAAACCGATTCAAAGCTCATAATGAGCGAAGCGATAGTCGGAGAAATGTTTTTTTGCGCCGAAATTTGAAGTGTAAATGCCACTCCCGAGGAGAATACTCCCGCGTAGATTATCGGAATTGCGGCTTGCTTTATCTGCACGAGGGTAGGCTGTTCAAAATAAAGCATAAACACACATGACAAAGCAAAGCCTATAGCAAATTGGATTAGAGATAGCTTAACCGAATCTACCCTTTGAGCATACGAACCGATAGTCAGAATTTGTACCGCAAAGAATACCGCGCTTACGAGCGTGTATAAATCACCCTTATTTACGGCGATTCCATCGGTTACGCAAAGCAGATACATTCCCAAAACCGCAACCGCTACGCATATCCACATAACGGGGGTTACTCTCTTTTTAAGAAACAGACCGAAAATAGGTACTATTAAAATATACAGAGCCGTTATAAAGCCCGATTTACCGACAGTTGTATATAAAAGACCGTTCTGCTGAGCTATTGTAGCTATGAACATTGAAACGCCGCATATAACGGAGGAAATAAGCAAATCCCTTGTTCCCTTTCGGTCACTTTTCGCTTTACTCCTTTTATCTTTTGCTCCGAGCTTTTTTACTGCATACAGACAAAATAAAAAAACTACCGCAAGCCCCGACCTTGCCGTAAAAAAGGTGTATGTACCGAGGGTTTTCATTCCCTCGCTTTGAGCTACAAATGCAAGTCCCCATATGAGCGCTGTGATAAATAGCATAAACGCTGATATTCCCGACTTGTTTTTCATTTAATCCCTCGCCAAATTATTATATCGGCAAGTATAACATAAATTACTTAAAAGTCAATCTTGTGCCTTAAATTGTAATGATTTTTGTAGAAAGTTTGTAATTGATGCATCAATCTTTTACAAGCGCAACCGCAATTGCCGTTATATCGTCGTCTTTTCTTCCCTCGCAGTCGTTTTTTGCATCAGCAGCAAGCTGTCTTACATATCCTGAAAGCTCTCCGCTCTTAAAATCCTGCAGCTTTTCGCTTATTGATTTGAGACTTTCGTCTCCTATACCATCAGAAGTAAGCAACACTATGTCTCCTTTATCGAGCATCCCCTTTGTACAAACAGGGTCGCAATCGCGCAGTATTCCAAGAGGCAATGACGGAAGCTCTATTTTAATACACTTTCCGCCTCTTCTGATTATTGTTGCCGCGGCGCCCGATTTATGCAGCACCAACTGCCCGGTATAAAGGTCAATAGCTGCTATATCAAGCGTGACACTCATTTCCTCACCCGGCTTTACAATCAAGGCAGAATTTATCGACTTTAAGGATGCCTCTATACCAAAACCCGCTTTTATGAGGTTTTCGCATAACGAAACAGCCAGTGTTGCGCTCACGGCGGCTTTAGCTCCGGTTCCCATTCCGTCACCGAGCACCACATAAAAGAAACCGTTTTCATCGGTAAAGCACGAAAACGCATCGCCGCACACTCTTTCCCCCTGTGCCGTAAACTGTGCAAATCCCGTCACAACACGATATGGAGGTCTTTCCTTTAATGTGATATGAATAGTTTCCCCTAAGCCCCCCATTACAGGCATATCAAGCTTTCTTTGTAAAATCCCTTCAACCGTGTTTCTGAGCTTTGACTTGCTAACCCTTGCATTAGTTTGCGCTATATGTATATCTGTGATAATTCTGTCGTACTTGTCTATAGAGCAGCATATATCGTTTACCTTAAGCCCCATTTCCTCAAGGGCTTTTGTAATTCTTTGAGCCGCTCCAATATCAAAAACGGTTCTCTCGCTAAGTTCTTGAGAAAGTGAAGAGAGCATGTAAGAAATCCCCGTAAACTGGTCCGAAACAACACTTCTAACCTGCGATATTTTAGTCTGCGCCTTTTGGTTTGCCGAATACTCGCGGTAATACCTGTTAAAGCAATCACAAATTTGCTTTGTTCTTATACATTTTGAGGAAAAATGCGGCGGCACGGTTGTAAAAGATGCGGTTCCCGCATCTCTTAGCATTAAAACTATGTCATTAAACGCCCCTATTGTTTCATCATAATTTTGCTCGAAGCAAACATCATTCAGACCACAGCTATCACATACCTCGGCGCGTATGCAAGTATACATATCCGTAATACCGCTGTTTTCTCCGATTTTAAGTGTGTTTGAAACAGAAACAAGAGACTGTGCTATTTCCGATGTGATTCTTGAGGCGTTGTGCAGCTTCCAAACTATGTCGTTTTTTACGCTGTCAAGTATGGGAGAAACCGAGGCGGGAGAAAGCATTTCCTCAAGCTTTTTTGTAACCTTGCGCGGCAAAAGCAGAAACAGTAAGGTTGCCGAAGCGGCCTCAATAACGACAGGCAGAGCGGCCTCGTTATCGGCCTCCATTATAGCAATTATACCGTTCGCGGTAACAAATGCTGCGGCTGTACCTATTCTTCCCAATTGTGAAAAAACCCCGCCCAAAAGTCCTCCGAAGCTATATCCGGCAAGTATAAGGCTTCCGCTTGCGTTGCCGCTGACGCTAAGGGCTATGCCTGTGCAGACTCCTACTATTGCCCCTCCGGCTTCATGTGTATACCGCGCGCATATCAGTACCATAAGAATAGCTATAACCCTTATGGGAACGAACGCTCCTATGCTGAGATTGGAAAGAGCAAGCAGTATAAGTCCAATAGTTATCATCAGCGCCGACAAATCCTTTGAGCTTAAAACCCCAAAGCTTTTGTACGGTATTTTCATTTTTGCCGTGACGCTTATAAAATACGCACCGCACGCACCGGTCAAAGCCTCTGTAATAAATCTGAGAGTTAGAGCAATTGTAAGCGTTTGGGAAAAAGCAAGCGCTAAACCTGTTGAAAACAAAGTCACAAACGATATGGCGGGGGCGAAAAGCTTTGACGATTTTATATCCTTCATGTTTTTAAGAGTCCCCATGATAACTCCACAGGCAAGAATCGATGCTATGTACCTGAGCGCATACAGCGAGTTTTGTGTTAGTATGTATCCTAACGAAGCCCCCAGGATGCTTGCGGGCATATATAAAAAACCTGCCGCCGCTACAGCGCTTACACCAAAGGGCGAGAAGTAGCCTTGCTTACCGCCGAGCGAAAACACAAACGACAGCACAAATACCAAGCCGTTCTTAACTAATAACTCTAAAAGCTCCCCGACACCTTCACTTTTTTTGCTTTCGAAGACTTTCTTGTCGCTTATTTCCA
>CAZPPO010000063.1:0-6792 GCA_964588475.1 uncultured Eubacteriales bacterium | reverse complement strand
TCATCCCTTTACAATAATCTGTTTGTAATCAATAGAATTGTAACGGACAAGCCTCGAAAATTTACTCAAATCACGCTGTACTTTTTTAAGGTAATTTGTTAGAATATTTATATATTTCCCGTTTCGTGATATTCTTTAAGAAAACTTTAATACTTTTAAACATCTTTTTGTAATTTATTTAATATATAGTAGCTTATGGGGAGTGTGTGTATGTATACGGTACTTGTTTGTGATGATGACTCTGCTATACTCAAATCCATTGATATATACCTGAAGCTGGAGGGCTATAATACCCTGCTTGCCAAAAATGGTGTAGAAGCTCTTGAGCTTGTGCGTAAAAATGAAATTCACTGTATTGTGCTTGACATAATGATGCCCGGTCTCGACGGTCTTGCCACAACGCTGAAAATGAGAGAAAAATATAACATTCCCATAATCCTTCTTTCCGCAAAAAGTGAGGATACAGACAAAATCGCCGGCCTTTCCTTCGGCGCCGATGATTATGTAACAAAACCGTTTAACCCTCTCGAGCTGATAGCAAGAGTAAAAAGCCAGATAAGACGCTATGTCAACTTAGGCAGCTTGGAAAGAAAAGAGGGTATAATTGAAAATGGCGGTCTTGCTATAGATACAATAGCGCACGAGGTTACTCTTGACGGTGAAGTCGTTAAGCTGACGGCAACAGAATATGGAATAATCGAATATCTGATGCGCAATATAGGCTGTGTTCTTTCTACCTCACAAATTTATGAGGCAGTCTGGAACGAACCCTCGTTTGCAGGAGATAAGACAGTAACCGTACATATAAGAAGAATCCGCGAAAAAATTGAAATTAATCCTAAAGATCCAAAATATCTTAAGGTGGTGTGGGGAATTGGATATAAAATCGAAAAGCTTTAAGTACTCATATTTTGTTAAAACAACTGCGATTATGCTTGCCTTTTCGCTTGTATTTATTGCGGGATACTCCGCGTTTTCCCTCTACCGCAGTGAAGTTATATTTGCAGATGACGGGAGTAACAATCTTATTGCAACACCGTCCTTTTTATACAATATTTCCGAAGATCTACGCATTATTGCATCCTTTACGTCATTTAACAAAGAATTAGTCGATGACAAGGAAGCTTTCGCCGCTCAGGACATAGCGACAAAAACCTCCGTAAGGAATCTTAATTCAGACAGGGAGATTGCAATAGAGCTTTTTGACATAATTCAAAGCTTCAAGCTGCTTGCGCCCGAAAATAGCCAACAGGGCAATAATAACGATGCCGACTTAAACAATGACGATTTCACCCTTGTAAATTCCCAAGAAAATACCGAGGAATTTGATAACAACGCCGACATTTACGAACAGGCGCTTACCGCTCCTATCTTTATAGCCCCTAACTGGTCCTCTTGCATATCCGAAAACGGAAGGCATTACTATGAGTACACCGCGTCCAAGTTCGACTTATCAGAGGCCAAAAACCTTTTAAACCGAAAATACAGCAATTACGAGGAATGGTATGGTTATTATCAGCTGCTTCGCAATTATGTGTTTTCTCTTGTTAACGATGCAAGAAGTCATGATACGATTAACGCCGAGTTCGATGAAAGAATCAGAGATATGATTCAAGACAGCTGGGAAAATTACCGGAACGATTATTATTATTATGAAAACCGCATACTTTCTATGGTCAACGTGTTCTTTGCAGTCGTGAATATAAAAACAGGCGATGTTTCCACTAATATTGAAAAAGAAAATTTTAATCTTGACAGCTTTAAAGCGTCTCTTAAAGAAAGTCTTTTCCACATTAATTATTCTGCCAAACACGGTCTGGTGGACGGGGGTATCCCTGAAAAATCCGAGGCTACCGATACTATTGTCGAGCTTTTCGGCTACACCTTCGGTGCGCCCACTACGTCGGACGCTTTCAATAATAACTACCTTAAAAGTTACTTCAGTGATGAATACGACGCCTATATAATGCTTCCCAAGGAGCTCTCGCGCGGCGATGTCTACCATTATATTTATCAGAATTACCAAAACATAAATGAGAACAAAACTATGAGCCTTTCAACGGTAGCTCTCCTTCTTCTGTTTTCGACAATTCCCACTGTTTATCTGATTATTACGGCGGGGCGAAAAGGTGATGATTCTCTCTCCTTAGCAGGAGTTGACAAAATTCCTTTTATCATACATTTAATCTTTTCCGCAGCTGTTATAATTGGCTTAATTGTCCTCGTAGGAATTCTTGCTTCCTTTGAATTTAACAATGCTTTTTATAATACCTCACTATTTATTATTCTCTCCGCGGTATATTCTGCGGTCCCCGCCGCAGTAGGTATTGTGTTGGGATTAACGTACCTTACAGTCATCGAAATCGCGCTTTCCATTACACGCCTTATTAAAACGAAGCAGTTTTTCAGATACACTCTTTTGTATGATATTGTTAAATTACTTAAGTTTTTCATACGTTTAGCCGCGTTCCCTTTTACCAAAACCTTTAAGAGAAAACTGACATGGGGCTTTATAGCTTTCCTTTTCTTGGATGCCGTTTTAATTTTTTTAACAGCGGTCTCAATAAGCTCAACAAAGGCTTTTATTCTTTTCTTTTTCCTGTCGGCAGTGCTTAATTTAAGTGCCTTTATTGCCGCCGCAAAGTATTTATCGGGATTGAACTCAATAGCAAATCTTGCGGAAGAAATGAAGTCCGGAAATTATGATGTGCCGCTTGATATCTACTCTCTTCCGTTTTCTTTGAGAAAAACCGCAGGGGATATTATCGACGTCAGAAGCAGTATTCAGCTTGCGGTAAATGACAGACTCAAGGGCGAGAGAATGAAAACCGATTTAATAACAAATGTTTCTCACGATTTAAAAACTCCGCTGACCTCGATTATCAACTATGTTGATTTGCTTAAAAAATGCAAAATCGGGGACGATGACTCGAAAAAATATCTTGAAATTCTGGATGAAAAATCAAAAAGACTTAAGCATCTTATAGAAGATCTTACGGAAGCGAGCAAGGCCTCAACCGGAAACATTAAAATTAACCATGTTCCTATAGATTTATCAGAGCTTGCACTTCAAGCCCTGGGAGAGCACAGCGATGTGCTTGAAAATGCAGGTCTTGAGGCAGTTTATAATACAATTGAGAATCATCCGATAGTTTTTGCTGACAGCCAGCATACCTGGCGTATTATTGACAACCTGTTTTCCAATGTTAAGAAATACACACAAACGGGCACGAGGGTATATATAGATGTTTTCATCGAAGATGATTACGGAGTGTTTTCGATAAAGAATATCAGTAAAACTCCGCTAAATATCCCTGCAAGCGAGCTTGCCGAAAGATTTGTGCGCGGCGACTCTTCCCGTACGGGAGAGGGAAGCGGTTTAGGTCTGTCAATAGCTCAAAGCTTATGTGAGCTTCAAAGCGGCATATTTTTACTTGAAATAGACGGAGATTTATTTAAGGCTATCGTGAAGCTGCCTTTGTATGCAGATTAATAACATAATATAAACAAAGAGACAGGTGCATTTAACATGCACTTGTCTCTATTATTATTTAATGCCCTTATTCTCCCGATATGCCTATTGAACGATTCAGAATAACCGAATAATCAAATATATCGATTTCTCCGTCCTGCTCATAATCGGCGGCCTCTAAGCTGTAGCTTGTAAGATATTTATGGTCATTCATATGAAGTTGAACTAAAAAAACATCCTTTGCATCGCAAACCGAATCGCCGTCAATATCTCCCGTTACAATTAATACATAAGATCCTACAAGCTGAGCCCCGTCCCACTCGTCAATAAGTGAGCCTGTACCGTATTTGCCCTGTGCCAGCTTTCTGTTAGTGTAGATTGAGGGAGTTCCCGTATAAGTATAATTGGGCTCATTAAAAAACGCAGAAGGATTGTCACAGGAGTACCCCGATGCTCTTTTGTATTGACACCATGCTAAGTTCTCCCAAACACGCAAGCCTATCATAGTGCTGCTCGTATCCTCATCCATGAGCGCAACAGCCCCTTTGCCGGGAGCGAATGTTATATTGCAAATATACTGTGAATATAAACTTCCCATGCCATCGGCATCGTAATAAATAGTGAAGCTTTTCGCGGCATCATTTCCGAGATTAACATAATAACAGCCGTCCGTTATTATGTCTGTGTTGATTTGCAGACGAGAGTTTTGGGCCACTGTAAAATTCACGCCTATCCAATAACCATAGCTATCATCAGGCCCTACCGTCTTTTCCAAACTGCCCGATTTGCTCATTACGATATACTCGTCTCTCCCATTGTAATTTACGACAGAGCCGTTAACGCTGAAATCACCGGCTATTTCAAGCATTTTCGATAAATCATCCGTCACATAATATCCGTTATAAATGTTTTTAATATAATACCCTGTTCCCGCTACCAGCGAGGCAGAAAACCCGTTAGTAATAATGGTTATGTTTTTACCTGCACTAACAGGTCCGGATACATCGTCCGCAAGCATAAAAACAGTATCTCCGTCTTCGCAAGAGCCTATTGCGCTTGCCAACGAATCGTGCTTTGTCTTCAAATTTATACAAGCGGAGCAAACAGCGGACTGGGAAACGGTAAAAACCACAGGCTGATTAATGCTTATTATTGCGTCACCGTTTTCAGCAACAAACTGTTCTGTACGCTCCGCATATATTTTTGCACTTTCGGGCTCAAAATAAGACCAGCTTGCTTCTTCAGGCAACACATAAGGCTCAGGGTCCGGGTAAATACTCAATGTGATGTCAATCTGAACATCATCGTCAGAGGCACCCAATACTAAAAAGGACAAATCGAGCTGTTCCATATTATAAAAATCATCAACAGTCCACTTTTGCAACCCAAACAGACTATAGGTTCCCTGCGAAAAGCTCAAAACATTTAAATCATTATGAGAAAACCATTCATTTTCTGTTATACCGGGAGATTTGCAGATTAGGTATCCGGCTACTGTTCCTCCCGAAACTGTTATTTTAATGTCTACAAGATAATCGTCATAGCCTATACCTTTATCGGATATGGATAAAACTTCGCCTACACCGTCATAAACCTTAAAGCCCATTTCCATATCAAAGTAATCGAGCATATCCTTCAGATTTCCAAAAATTGAATGCCCTGCAAAATCCTCGAACTCGACTTTTGTTGTCACTGCAGTAGGAAGATTCTCATATTCTACGGCACTTGCGGTAAAAATAACCTTTGAGGGTATTAACAAAGATGCCAAAAGAAAACAAACAACAATCACAGAAAGCTTACTCTTAAGCTTTGTCATAATACATTATCCCTCTCCCTTTACATACCAATCATTTTTTTAAGGGGACTCTCTTTTTTCTTTTTAGGAGGCTTATATGCCGGTGGGTTTTTAAGTCTTATTCTTGCTCCCTTGCTTTTACCCGAGGAGAGATATTTAATAACCTGCTCAACGGTTCCCGCCAAATTATTGTTCATATTTTCTCTTACACGCTCAAAAAGCTCCGGTTCCTTGTACAGCTCTCCTAAAATTGTTACTGCAATAAGACTTTGTGTTTCATTCGTTGCGTCATCATAAATTTCATTGAAAAGATTAAAAAGCTTTCTGACCTTTATTTTATCATTACCTCGAATTGTAGCTATCACTGCTTTATTGCCGTGCTCCATAAAAAACTCTTCCGCCAGAAATTCGCCATACTTCTCGATATTTTTCCGGTAATCTTCCTTATATTCCTGATAAATACCTACGAATCGGTTACCCAAGGTCAACGGGTCATAGCTCAAAGCTCCGGATTTTGCAGCATTCTTTGAAACAGGAGCAGGAAGCTTAAACTTACCTGCCTGAGTTTTTTTAGCACCAAAGAAATTATCGAGAGTTTCTCCGAACTCATCAAATATATATCTGAGATCTCTTTCGTCGTAAGTGTCAAGCTCCAATAAAGTTAAGGAAGCCCGAGTCATATCACTGTCGGGGCAATCGTCATCGTTATCTGCCAAATAAAGGGCAAGCTTATTTTCACTGTATTCAATTTTCGCGCGGCCCTTTTTGCCCCTGTAAATAATATACTGACTCTTGCCCTCCTGCATCAAGGGTATCTCGGGAGGACGTACCTGTTCAGGATATTCAAGTGCAAATTCGAACTCCTTCATACGTGACTCAAGGCTTTTAATAATTAAATTAAAAGCATAGCTCAATTCAAGCAAAAAATCACCTCATTCTTATTCTAATAATTTTAGCATGGGCAGATGATTTTGTCAACGATTTAATCCGCCGCACATAAATCATACAACATACGGCGTGATTTATATCACGCCGTGCATTGTACTGAGTATTTAATTATTTGTTTATTGCACTGTAACTATAGGCACGCTAAGGCACGTGCCATAACGGCTAATCATAATAATATAACATTATGACATCGTTATGTTTGGTATAGCTGCAGACAAAGCCTGAAATCTCTGCAAATGGTTATGTTAAGCTTGTATTAAAATACAATTATGCTTTAACGGGTGCATCTACCGGACAAACATCTGCACAAGCTCCGCACTCGGTACAAAGAGTCTCGTCAATAACATATTTGCCGTCACCTTCAGTTATGGCTGCAACAGGACAATCAGCCTCGCATGCTCCGCATGAAATACACTCATCAGTGATAATAAACGACATTGCTAAAGCCTCCTTATTTAGTTGAAGATATTGTAACATAAATAAACAAAATACACAATACTATTTTAAAAAGTGTGCTATTTTGTTTTCTGTGATGTAAATAGATGTGAACCATTTTCTGAAAAAATAAAACAGGTGA
>CAZPPO010000062.1:0-10420 GCA_964588475.1 uncultured Eubacteriales bacterium | reverse complement strand
GGGACATACAATAGGATGATTTGCGTGGCAAATTCGACAAGGCAAAGCCTTGTCGGGTCTCTCCTTCTCCGCCAAAAAAGGACATTGCATTAATCGCAGTGTCCTTTTGTAGTTTTATCAAAAACATAAGAGAGACTCGAACTTCGTCCATCTCACGGCGGTTCGCCTCTTAGGCGGAGCCGTGAGGGACATACAATAGGATGATTTGCGTGGCAAATTCGACAAGGCAAAGCCTTGTCGAGTCTCTCCTTCTCCGCCAAAAAAGGACATTGCATTAAACGCAGTGTCCTTCCGATACACTCCATTGGATACGGCTGATTATGGCAATAATTGTAATACTTCCATAAAGAAAGGAAAACGGAATAATTTTAGGCCGAACAGCCGTTAACGCTACATATTCCGAGGATTAATCGCCTGAAAAAACAACTTACAGCTTCTGTTATGTATATAAAAATAGTTTTATAAATACCGAAAAGACTTTGCACAAAAAACCTGCCTCAAACATTCGTTTGAAGCAGGCTTTTTTTATTTAACTGTTTGCTTTTGATTTTTTTTTGAATGCATTAACAATTAATAATAATATCACAGAGCCGATTGTTGCGACAATAAGACTTCTGATATTGAAGCCCGTAAGTCCGTACCTTCCGAACATATTCATAAGAAAACCGCCTAATAATCCGCCGATTATACCTACAATTATATTTTTACCGGCACCCATTTTTTTATTGTTGCCCGTTATAATGCTCGCAAGCCAGCCTGCAATCAGACCTGTTACTATCCAACTGACTATACCCAAAAATATCACCATCCTTTTTTTATAGGATTTGCTTATTTTTTGCAATTATAACCGAATAAAATCAACAATTCTTGTTAAATCATTATTTTATTATACCCATTCTCCCGTATCAGTATTAATTACAGCATGTGCTCTTGCGGGATAATCGGTAATTATTGCATCCGCGCCTATTTCATTAAGACGCTTGATATCCTCTTCCTTATTAATTGTCCAATACTGCACGGCAATATTGTATTTGTGGGCATAGTTTACGACGCGTGTAGTGCCGCAGTTTAAGACAAACGCTTTTGCGGGAATTTGCAAAGCTTTGAAATTGAAAGCGTCCGCATCGCGGTCAATCCCGAAAAATGCACTTAAATAAAATGCAAGTCCTTCCGTTAAGCTGCATGAGCGCAGCATATCCGGATAGGTCTTATTAATATATTTTGATACTCTTACATGAAATGTACCGATTATCGCTTTTTCGAGCAATTGCTTTTCCTTAAGTATAGTGTAAAGCTTATCTGCGGACCTTTCTCCAAGCTCGCCGCCGTCCTTGATTTCGATAATATAACTGAAATCTCCGTTTTCTTTAAGATAGTCAAGCACTGTGTCAAGCTTTACGGCCTTAAGGTTTTCCGGAACATCCTCGCCGCGAAGTCCCGAATACGGCTTATTTCCGTTATTATCTGTGAAGCTTTCGCCAAAATTCAGCTTCCTTATTTCATCATAATTATAATCGGAGGGCTTTGCTTCTTTAACGCCGAAGGTCTCTTCACTGTCTGTTGTGCGGTCAAGTGTTGCGTCGTGCAGGAGTATCAGCTCGCCATCCTTTGTGATGTGCAAATCAAACTCGAAAATGTCTGTCTTAAAGTCCTCGCTGTTTATGCAGTTTTCAAATGCCATGAGAGTGTTTTCGGGAAATTGACCGCCGCCGGAGCGGTGGGCCGAGACGAACGCTTTTCCTGTCGGGGTTATGTACGGATTTGTGGTTTCATAGTCAATCACCGGGTCCTTCGTATCCCTTGACATAACGAACAAAAGAGTACCAAGCGGCAAAGACACCGCTAAAACAACAACAATAATTTTAATTAAAACCTTTACAAAACCTTTCATGACAAAGCCTCCCTTAATTTTTTCAACGATTTTCCTCTATGACTTAATTTATCCTTTTGCCGAGGGCTCATTTGTGCAAAGCTTCGACTGCCGACGTAGAACACGCTGTCATAACCGAAGCCGCCGTTTCCTGCAGGAGAAAAACCAATCTTCCCCTCGCATTCTCCGCGGCAGACAATCTCCCTGCCGTCGGGAAACACGCATGCGACAACCGATACAAAGTGCGCGGTTCTTTTTTCCTCTATAACGCCCTCAAGCTCCTTTAGAAGCTTTTCAATGTTTTTTGCGTCATTACCGTGCTCGCCCGCGTACCTTGCGGAATATACTCCCGGTCTGCCTTTAAGATAATCCACACAAAGCCCTGAATCATCGGCAACGCAAGGCATATTACTCTCTTTTGCCCCGCTTCTTGCTCAAAGGTTTCTCCGGTTTCCGGAACATCGGTTAGGTTTATGCCTGCTTGTTCTGCAAAAAGCACATTGATTCCCAGCGGTTTTAATATTCGTTCCAGCTCGTCACGCTTTTTTTTATTATGAGACGCTATTAAAAAATCCATTATTTAAAAAGCCTCCCGAAAAAGCCTTTTTTCTTCTTTTCTGTATCGGAAGCTTCTTCTTCCTCTTCCTGTTCCTCTTCTTTTACCGTTTCTTCTTCCTCATCTTCCATATTATCCGGATTTTCAAAAATACCTGATTTTTCGCTTTCAAGAGTCTGCGTTTCGTCTTGTCTTAGAGCGTCCTCTTCCTCCTGTTGCTCTTTTGTGTCCGTCTTTTCAGCCTTAAGCTGCTGTGCCTCATCCTCTTCAATCATCCTTTTAACATATTCGGGCTGCTCGTCCTCGTAATCCTCGGGAAGCGACTCGAATAGTCCTTCGGCAAACGCACGGGGATTGAACGGCTGTAAATCATCGATTGCTTCGCCCACTCCGATAAATTTAACCGGAACATTCAAATCGTTCTTTATTGCAAGGACAACACCTCCCCTTGCTGTTCCGTCAAGCTTGGTAAGCACTATCCCGGTTATTTCGGCAATGTTCTTGAATTCCTTGGCCTGATTTATGGCGTTTTGACCCGTAGTGGCATCAAGCACAAGAAGAACCTCACGATCTGCATACGGCAGCTCCCTGTCTATCACTTTGTAAATCTTCGAAAGCTCCTGCATCAGATTTTTCTTATTATGAAGTCTGCCTGCGGTATCACAAATAATTATATCGCTGTTTCTTGCCTTAGCGGCCGAGATAGTATCAAAAATGACGGCAGCGGGGTCGGCGCCTTCCTTGTGTTTTACAATTTCCGCACCCGCTCTTTCGGCCCAGATTTGAAGCTGGTCAATAGCTGCGGCACGAAATGTATCAGCCGCGGCAATAATGACCTTCTTCCCCTGAGCTTTATACATCGCTGCCATTTTTCCTATTGTAGTTGTCTTTCCCACTCCGTTTACGCCGATAACAAGAACTACGGAGGGGACGGTGACAAGCCCCATATCCTCGCCGCCCTGAAGCATTTCGGCGACGATTTCCACTATTTCCTCCCTGACATCACGAGGATCGACTATTCCCTTCTTGCGAACCGTATCGTTTAGCCTTAAGGTTATTTCCGAAGAGGTTGAAACGCCTACATCACCCATCACAAGAGCTTCCTCAAGCTCATCGAAAAGCTCCGCTTCAATAGACATATAGCTGTCAAGCACGTTATCTACGGCCGAGGACATATTGTTTCTGGTTTTCCTAAGCCCCATATTGATTTTCTTAAATATACCCATTTTATTCTCCCATATTATTCAAGACTGAGCTGTGCCGCCATTTGCGAGGTTTTCAGCTCAAGCAGCTTTGATACGCCGTCCTCCTGCATTGTTACACCATAAAGCATATCACTTTCCTCCATAGTTCCCCTTCTGTGAGTTATCAGAATAAACTGCGTGTCCGCTGCCATTTTCCGAAGATAGCCCGCATAGCGGTTAACATTAATATCATCAAGCGCGGCCTCTACCTCATCGAAAACGCAAAACGGCGAAGGAGCAACCTTTAATATAGCAAACAGAAGGGCTATTGCGGACAGACCCTTTTCTCCTCCCGAGAGCAGGTCAATATTCTGTATATTTTTACCCGGAGGCTGGACGTTAATTTCTATAGCGCACTCGAGGATATCCTTTTCGTCCGAAAGGGATATCTGCGCCTTTCCTCCGTCAAAAAGCTTCCTGAAGGTTTCCGAAAAGCCCTTATTGATTTCCTTGAAGATTTCCCCGAAGCGAAGCGCCATTTTTTCTGTTAACTCCTCTATCATTTTAAGCAGCTCTTTCTTAGATTTTTCTATGTCCTCGATTTGACCGCCAAGGTACAAATAGCGATGTGACACTTCCTTGTATTCATCAATAGCCGCAACATTAACGCTCCCTAATGCTTTGATTTTATTTTTAAGCTCGGAAAGCCTCTTTTGAGCCTGTCCTACGTTTTCTATTACTACCTCTAATTGCTGTGCCTCACGGCGCGTTAGCTCATATTCCTCAAAAAGCTTAGCGCAAGCTTCATCATATTCCTTAAGCATCGCGGTTTTTCTCTCCTGCAGCCTTACTACCTCGCTGCTTAAAGCTTCTCTTTCAGTTGATTTTGACCGCTCTAACATACGCATTTTACCGCTTTTTGCCTCAAGCCCCTCGCGCTCTCTAATAAGCTGTTCGATTTTAAGGTCTGATTTGTTTTTTTCTTCCTTAAGCTGCAGTGCAAAGGCCTTGCTTTGTTCGATTTGTTCCCTGACAGCGTTGTTTCTGTCCTCGATTTCCTTTATCTCGGCATTCAATTCCTCTATTCTGTCATTATGTGAAGAGCCTCTCCTTGCAAGCCTTTCGATTATTTCCTTTTTTGCTTCGATTTCTTTTTCATCAGCGACGATGTCTAAATTAATTTCCTGTATTATCGAACTCAGATTTTCACGGGTATTATGCAAAGCTTCACTGTCTCCGGTAAGTTTTGCTATCTGATTTTCCTTGCTTTGAATTTCACCTTGAATTTCGTTAAGCTTTATTTCTGCGGACCGCGCCTCTAAAACAAAGCTTTCTCTTCTTGTTCGGGCGGCAGTCTTTTCTGCCGCATAGGATTCCTTTGAGGCAAAAAAAGTCGAAAGCTGTCCCTCTTTCAGCGCCAAAAGCCCCTCATGCCTTATCTTGTCTTCACCGAACGTTGCAAGCTCACTTTCAAGCCCTAAAAGCTCAGATTCAGAGGCATTATAGCTTTGTGTTGCGCTTTTAAGAGCCTTTGATATATCCGCAATTTCAGCTTTTAATTCCTCCGTTTTTTTAATAAGCCTGCTGATTTTGTTCCCTCTGCTCAAGATGCCCGCCGTATGAGCCTTGGAGCCGCCCGTTATAGAGCCGCCCGCGTTAATAAGCTGTCCGTCAAGCGTTACTACCCTAAAACGATAGCCATACTTTTTGGCAATAGCCACTGCAGCGTCCATATCCTCCGCCACAGCGGTTTTCCCGAGCTGTGAGAGAATAATCTGTTCGTACTTTTTTTCACATTGTACAAGCCTTGAGGCAAGGTCTATGTATCCAAGACAGGTTGCAAGAGATTTTTCCTCAAGCTGCTTACCCTTTATCGCAGTTAAGGGAAGAAAGGTTGCCCTGCCGGAATTGCTCTGCTTGAGAAATGAAATCGCGCGCTTTGCGTCATTTTCGTTTTCGGTAACAATGTTTTGAATTTGAGAGCCCAGCGCCGTCTCTATTGCAAGGGCATATTTCTCTTTGACGCTTATAAGCTGAGAAACAGGAGCATGAACTCCCGAGAGAGTCCCTCTTTTAACCTCTCTCATAACCGCCTTTATCGAGCCTTGATAGCCTTCCATATTCTTCTCAAGATCAGATAATATTGCCGCTTCACTTTGGCAACGCTCGAGTTCGTTCAGAAGCTTTTGCTCCTGAGAAGTCAACTCCCTCACTTTATTTTCTCGAAGCTTAGTGCGCATTTGAAGACCCTCGAGAGAATTGCCCAGCTCCTGCAGGCGCTCGCAAGTCAGATTTAGACTATTTTCTGCCTCATCACGCTCCTTAATAAGCCCGGCTATACTTGCTTCAAGATTTTTTGCGTTCTCTTCGATGTCCGCTATTCTTGAATCAATTTCGGATGTTGAGGAGTATGCTGTTGAAATTGTAACTCTGCAATCGGCAAGCTCAACGGTAAGGCGCGATAAATCGGCGAAAAGCTTCTCTTTACTTCCTGCCGCCAAATCACTTTGCAAGGTAAGCTCCCCGACTTGCTGTGTTACTGAAAGAAGCTGTTTTTTCTTTTCCTCTATTCTTGCCTTTAAGTCGTTTGTTTCCTCTTGCGCCTGTTTCACCTGTTCGGCAAGGTGCTTGTTCGTGTCGTCCTCTTGAAGCTTATCGCGCCTGATTCTCTCTATTGCCTCGTTGTTGTGCTCAATAGAGTTTTCAAGAACAGCTATCTGCCCGTTTATCGATAAAACCTTTTCATCCGTTTCAAAGCACGAACACCTTACTTCATCGATTAAAACGGTTATACCTTGAGTCTGAGAAATAATTTTGTCTATCTCACCTTCAATATCTGATAACTCCTTTTCCGCATTACTGTATGAAGCCTCTGCGGCGGCGAGTTTTGTTTCCTGTTGGGAGAGACCTTCTTTTGTTTTATCTATGGTTCGAAGCCAAAGACCTATTTCAAGATTTTTCCTTTCGCCTGCATATTCGAGAAATCTCTCGGCCTTTTCGCTTTGCTGTTTGAGAGGTTCTATGCGGCTTTCAAGCTCTGCTAAAATATCTCTGAGTCTGACAAGGTTTTCCTCTGACTGCTCAAGCCTTTTGAGCGCGTCCGCACGGCGATAACGGTAATGAGAAATACCTGCCGCTTCCTCAAGCATATCTCGCCTTTCAGTAGACCTTGCGGACACCAAATCGTTTATTCTGCCTTGACTTACCATTGAATAGCCCGCCTTGCCAAGTCCGGTGTCCATGAAGAGTTCATATATATCCTTTAGCCTGACGGTTTCCCCGTTAAGCCTATACTCGCTTTCACCTGAACGGTAGTAGCGTCTTGTAACGCTTACCTCTTTTTTCCCATTTTTAAGACTGCCGTCAGCGTTGTCAAGTCTTAAAGTAACCTCGGCGTATCCAACCGCGCGGCGAGTAGAGGTTCCCGAAAAAACTACATCCTCCATTTTCGCCCCCCTGAGGGACTTTGTGGACTGCTCGCCGAGAACCCAGCGAACAGCGTCGGCTATATTACTTTTCCCGCTTCCGTTAGGACCGACAACCGCTGTAATACCGCTTCCGAAATTTAATGTTGTTTTATCGGGAAAGGACTTGAATCCTTGCATTTCCAATGACTTTAAATACATCCGCTTCTCCGTTTCACTTTTTTTCTATTTCTGTTTCGTACAGCCCCATTTGGCTTTTACCCTTTACGGTACAATTGTAACCCTCTTTTTTAAGAAGGTCAATATTCATTCTGTTTTGACCCATCATTTTTGAAATCTGTGTTTTTTCTACGAATACAGTATATTCACCTTTTGGAAGCAAATTAAGCTTATCCTTTGCACTCTCATAATAGAGCCTGCTCTCACAAAGCTCACCGAAGGCCGGGTGATAGGGACCTGCCGTAAAGCCCTCTTCAACCGCTCCTCCCGAGTGCAGCCCTAAGCGTATGACACTGATATTAAAATCATAAAACATCCTCAAGAGTCTTGCGCAAAGCGACACAGCCTCCGGTAGGGTCTGCACGGTGTACTCCCCGCTCTTATAAAGCTCGTAAAGCAAAGTTCCCTTTAAGACTACAGTCGGATAAATTCTTACGGTATCGGGTCTTAAGGCGATTATATCCTTGCAGGTTTTAATATCCGACTTTACAGTGCTTTTATATAGTCCGGTCATCATTTGAAGTCCGAGTGAAAAACCGTAATCCTTTATTTTTTGCGATGCCTCCTGAATATCCCGTACGGTATGGCCTCTTTTATTACAGGCAAGAACCTCGTCATCCGTGCTTTGAGCGCCAAGCTCTATGGATGTAACATTGTACCTCTTAAGCAGCTGTAGAATTTCATCGGAGATCGCATCCGGACGGGTGGAAATTCTTATTCCCTCGAAAATACAACTGTTCCTGAATCTGTTTGCCGCCTCCAAATAAGCTGTCATTTTATCTCTTTCGATAGCGGTAAAGCTGCCGCCGAAAAAGGCAAGCTCTGTCTCTCTTGCCCTGTGCAAATCAGGCTTAAGGTCTTTAAGAGTGTTTATTATCATTTCAACCGTTAAGGGCTCCTGCTGCCCTGATATATGCTTTTGATTACAAAAAGAGCAGGAATGAGGACATCCCGCATGCGGCACAAAAAAGGCAATGTTTGCGTGCTTTTGCTTCATAATAACTCCAAAGCGGCTTTAGCGGCAGACTGCTGCGCTTCCTTTTTACTTTTGCCGCTTCCCTTCGCTATTGACCTGCCGTTTAATATGACCGCTGCAGTAAATACCTTGTCATGGTCGGGGCCCGTTTCTGCTACAAGCTCGTACCTGACGGTACTTCCTTTCTCCTTTTGGATTAGTTCCTGAAGAGCAGTCTTATAGTCCTCGGTTTTGTTGCTTTTTTCTATCGCCGGTATTATAAAGCTAAGAACAAAGCTGCAAGCGGCACTCATTCCTCCGTCGAGGAATATTGCCGCTATTACGGCCTCAAAGGCGTCCGATACAACGGACGGTCTCTCCCTGCCTCCGGTCTGTTCTTCTCCCCTTCCCAAAAGAATATACCCTCCTAATTCAAGCTCCTTTGCAAAGCCGAACAGAGAGCCCTCGCACACAAGAAAAGCTTTTAGCTTTGTCAGTTCTCCCTCGTGAATTTTTCCGAAATTATTATAAAGATAATCGGCGGTAATAAAGCCTAAAATGGAATCCCCCAAAAATTCAAGCCTTTCGTTATTATAAGACAGCTTGTTTTCATTGGCATATGAGGAATGCGTCAAAGCCGTTTCAAGAAGCTTTTCATTATTAAACCTGTACCCGATTTTTTTTTGGAAGTCAGCTTTCCACATTTTTCAAATCTCCAACCTGTTCGCTTATTTTTGAAATCATTTCGCTTTCACAGTACTTTACAGCCTGCCTGACAGCATTCTTGAACGCCCCCGCGTCACACGAGCCGTGTGCCTTAATAACGGGCTTTTGAAGTCCTATCAGAGCAGCTCCGCCGTATTCCTTATAATCCATTTTTTCCTTAAACAGCTTAAGTCCTTTTTTAACTCCGAAATAAGACAGCTTAGAAACCGTTCCCGCCGTGAAAACAGCCTTAATGTTTCCCATTATAGCGAGGGCAACGCCTTCATACATCTTTAGAATGATGTTTCCCGTAAAGCCGTCTGAAACAACTACATCCGAAGCGGTAAACGCAATATCGCGAGCTTCCACATTCCCCGTAAAGTTTATGCCCGGGGTGTTTTTCAACAGCTCATAGGCTTCTGTGCAAAGAGGTGTGCCCTTATTTGGTTCTGTTCCTATATTCGCCAAAGCGACTCTCGGATTTTCAATTTTCAAAACATTTTTCATATATAATGAGCCCATAATTGCGAATTGCCTTAAGCTCCCGGCGGAGCAATCTATATTTGCGCCGCTGTCAATGAGCATAAACGGACCCTTGTCTCCCGGAAGCACCGAGCCTATTGCCGGTTTTTTTATCGTGTCAATTCTTTTTACGATAAAGGTTCCGCCTATAACAAGAGAGCCCGTGCTTCCCGCACTGACGAACGCATCACCTTCGCCGTCCTTTAACAGGCGAAGTCCCACTGCCATTGAGGTTAAATTGTCCTTATGCCTTATTGACAGAGGATTGTCCAAGGGCTTTACTATATGCGGCGCATGAACCGTTGAAATACCCGCGTCGTCAATATTGTTTTGAAAAATAGTCTGTTTTATTTTCTCCTCATCACCAACGGCGATAATTTCAACACCCAACTCTTTAACGGCAAGGGAGGCTCCTTTGAGAATCTCTGACGGTGCATTGTCGCCTCCGAAGGCATCAATAATAATTTTCATTAGCTTTCCTTTCGTCTGTTAAAGCAACTCATAATCAAAGCCGTAGCGCTGTGCATAGCTTTGAGCGTAGGAATCCTCATGGCATATTATCCTCAAGGAATTCATCTCAAAAAATGAAAAGGGCATAATATCGGATACCGATTTTCCTATCTCTACTTTTCTGAGCATATTACAGTTTTCAAAAGCGTATTCAGAAATTGATAAAACCGTTTCCGGCACTTTAAAGAAGCTGCCGGATTTGTCGGACGGATACTTTATAAGAACAGAACAGTCTGAATTAAAAAGCACTCCGTCACTAAAGGAATAATCATCGTTTTTCCCTTCAATTTCAAAGGCCTTCATCGCAGGACATTTATACAAAAACTCCGATGGAATTCGTGAAATCGTTGACGGGAATATTATTCTTTCAAGATAAAAGCATGCATAAAACGCGTATTTATCTATTGATTTTACGGTTTTAGGTACTGTAAATTCCTTTGTGCTGTTATTTGAGGGATATGCTATAAGCCTTGT
>CAZPPO010000061.1:0-10421 GCA_964588475.1 uncultured Eubacteriales bacterium | reverse complement strand
TTCGAACTCCGGACACCCTGCTTAAAAGGCAGGTGCTCTGCCGACTGAGCTAATAACTCATTTTTTGCGTAACATCGGATGACAGAACAATCTGTCCTGTCATCCGAAAAAATTAAATCAGATAAACATAAACAGCAACGAAGCTACAAAGGCTACCAAAAAGAAGGCTATCGCAACAATTTTAGTTATCTTGGCAAGCTTCGCCTCAATTGAACGCCCTTTGTTTTTACCGAAAAAGGTTTCGGCACCGCCTGCTATTGCTCCCGAAAGCCCGGCTTGACGCCCTTGTTGCAGGATGACAACAATTATAATTCCTATTGATGACAAGATAAGTGTTAGTCCGAATAAAATCTGGTACCAAGTCATTTATATAATTCCTTTCTTAATAGAAATGGATATAATCAACGCCCGAATATATTATCATAAGAAAAGTTAAAATGCAAGTATTATTTTTTTTAGTTTTTTCCAGTTTTCCCTTATTTTCTATTGTATTATCTTAATCGTTGCGGTTATTATATTTTTGGACGGATAAATATCCGTCTTCTTCCGAAATTAATTTTTTGGTTTAACTATAAAAGCATATTGCGTTTGTCTATTGCTTTTTGGGCTGCGGTTCGATGTTATTTCGTATCCGCAGCCATTTTTCATATATCGTTTTCGAGTATATTTTTATATGTTTCGCGTTTTATTATTACCTTTGCCTTACCGCCGCTGACAGCGAGCACAGCCGGTCTCGGATATCTGTTATAATTTGACGCCATTGAGTAATTATATGCTCCTGTTGAGAGAATCGCCAAGATATCTCCCGCCTTCACATCCTGAAGCCGCGTATGCTCTTGAATGAGATCGCCGCTCTCACAGCACCTTCCTGCTATTGTGACAACCCTTGTTCTGGGCAAAGATGCTTTATTTGCACAGACAGCCTCGTACTTTGACTGATAGAGTATATACCTTGGATTGTCGCCCATACCTCCGTCTATTGAAACATATGTCCTGATGTCGGGTATTGTTTTTACAGAGCCTACTGTATAAAGAGTAACAGCCTGTGCCCCTACAATCGCTCTACCCGGCTCAATATAAACATACGGCAAGGGAAAATCGATTTGTGCCGCTTTTTTTCTGAGTGTTTCGGAGATTGCCTTCATATACTCGGAAGAATCCTCGGGACTGTCAGACTCGGAATACTTTATACCGAAGCCGCCGCCAAGGTTTAATTCGCCCAGCGAAATTCCTAAAGTGTCCCTGATTTTCCCCATAAAACCAAGCATTACCTCTACGGCAAGCTTGAATGGACCTAAATCAAAAATCTGAGAGCCTATGTGACAATGAATTCCGCAAAGCTCAATATTTTCAAATGACAAGCATTCCCTGACAGCTTCTATAGCCTCTCCCGTTTCAAGAGCAAAACCGAATTTGCTGTCAATCTGTCCCGTCTTTACAAAATCATGCGTATGGGCATCTATTCCGGGTTTAATACGCAGTAGAACACCTTGCTTTGTGTTATACTCTTTTGCGTATTTATTTAAGGTATGAAGTTCTTCAATATTATCAACTACAAACCTGCCGACCTTGCACTGTAAAGCCTGCGTTATTTCTTTATCCGTTTTATTGTTTCCGTGAAATACAGCTTTTTCCATGGGAAAGCCTACAGACGATGCCGTATAAAGCTCCCCTCCCGATACTATGTCAAGCCCGAGACCCTCCTCTTTTACAAGGCGGCAAATCTCCTTGCAGGAAAACGCCTTTCCGGCATAAAGTACTCTTCCGTTTCCGTAATACTTGTTTAAGGAGGATACAAATTTTTGACAGTTTTCACGAATTTTATCCTTATCGTATACTATCAAAGGGGTCCCGTATTCCTTTGCAAGCTCAACGGTATCTGCGTTCCCTATTGTCAGATGACCCTTATCGTTTATCTGTATTGAGTCTGATACATACATTCTTAATTATCACCTCTTAAAAGAGCATTCTCGATTTCTTTTTTTACTTTCTGCGCTCCCTCACCCGAAACAGCAGAAAACGGAAAAATAGTCATATCGCCGAATTGCGCGAGCTCTTGCTTTATTACCTCCATTGACAAATTGTACATAGTTTTATTGAGTTTATCCGATTTGGTTAAAACAATTATGAAACGAAAACCGCCATCCTTAAGAAATTTTATCATATTTAAATCATCGTCTGTCGGCTTGTGCCTCATATCAACTAACAAAACTACGAGCCGTATGTTTCTTTTTGACCTAAAATATCCCTCCATTAGCTCGCTCCAGCGCTCTTTTTCACTCTTTGAAACCTTTGCATACCCGTAACCGGGCAAATCCGCAAACCGAATATCTGCACAACCGTAAAGATTAATAGTCGCTGTTTTTCCGGGTGTTGAGCTCGTATGCGCAAGTGATTTTCTCTGCAATATTTTGTTTAGCAAAGATGATTTTCCTACGTTGGAGCGCCCCGCGAAGGCAATCTCGGGAAGGCTTGTAGCAGGCAGCTGGGCAAGTGTTCCGTAAGACGCGATAAACTTAAAATCGTTAAACAACATATTTGCCGACACCCTCGTTTTTTGGTTGAGAAATTTCAGCAGTATCCTTATCCGAGCCTTCTTGTGTATCTGTTATCTCACTTTGTTTCTCACTCAGAGCATTGTTAAAAACCTCGTTCAATGTCTGCACTGTCACAAAACGGATTGATGCTTTTATTGTACTGTCGATTTTTTCAAGGTCGGACTCGTTTTCCCTTGGTATTATAACCGTTTTAATGCCCGTCTTGTATGCGGCGGTGGTTTTTTCTCTAAGACCGCCTATAGGCAGAACCGTACCTCTGAGAGTAATCTCCCCTGTCATCGCAACATCGGGCTTGACCATTCTACCCGAAAGCGCTGAAACAAGAGCCGTCGCCATTGTAACTCCCGCGGACGGACCGTCCTTTGGAACGGCTCCCTCCGGAGCATGGATATGAATATCCTTAGTTTTATAAAAGTCAGCATCTATACCCAAGGACGTGCTGTTAGCTCTAATATAGCTGATTGCCGCCTTAGCGGATTCCTTCATTACATCGCCTAATGAGCCCGTTAGCTCCACCTTACCCGTACCCTCTAAAACAACCGCCTCAACCTGCAGCATCTCTCCTCCAAGCCTCGTCCACGCAAGACCGTTTGCGGCTCCTTGCATAGGCAATGTATCAAAAACATCCTTTTTGTATTTAACCGCACCTAAATATGAGTTTATATTTTCAGCGGTAATCTTGATTTTTTTCTTGTTACCCTCGGCAAATTTCGCCGCCGCCTTTCGGCACACTGCGGCAAGCGTTCGCTCAAGGGTCCTCACTCCCGCTTCCTTAGTATACCCGTCAATTATTGCGGTTAAGGCATCATCTGATATGGCAAGCATTTTTTTATTTAATCCGTGTAATCTCAGTTGTTTGGGAAACAGATGCTTCTTTGCAATATTGAATTTTTCATTAGTCGTGTAGCTGAAAAGCTCTATTATCTCCATTCGGTCAATGAGCGGCTGCGGTACTTCGCTTAAGTCATTTGCGGTGGTAATGAAAAGCACGCGGCTCAAATCAAAGGGTATTTCGATATAATGGTCGCAAAAGGCAAAATTCTGCTCCCCGTCAAGCACCTCAAGCAATGCAGAGGCGGGATCTCCCTTATAATCTCTTCCCAGCTTATCTATTTCATCAAGCAGTAGGAGCGGATTTGCGGACCTCGCCTTTTCAAGAGCAGTTATAATCCTGCCGGGCATAGAGCCTATATATGTTTTTCGGTGACCCCTGATTTCTGCCTCGTCACATACTCCTCCCAAGGATACGCGCACATACCTTCTGCCCATAGCCTTTGCTAAAGAGCGTGCAATAGATGTCTTTCCTACTCCCGGAGGTCCCACGAGGCAGATAATTTGTGACTTAATATCCGGCACAAGGTGCCTTACACCAAGCATTTCAATTATTCTTTGCTTAACCTCGGCAAGACCATAGTGGTCCTTGTCAAGAACACGCCTCGCCTGTTCTAAATCAAGCTTGTCCTTCGTTAATTTCCCCCACGGCAAAGCTATACATCTGTCAAGATATGTACGGGCAACAGCTGCCTCCGGTGTTCCCCTGGAGGTCTTCATAAGCCTGTCACACTCGGAATAAAGTATATCTTTTGATGTTTGCGGCATATTGAGACGGGCAATTTTCGCCCTGTACTTTTCAGCCTCGTAAACAGGCGAATCATCCTCGTTCAGTTCAAGGGATATTACCTTAAGCTGCTCACGCAGATAATATTCGCGCTGATTTTTATCAACGCTCTCTTGTACACGCGCTTGAATATCGCTTTCAAGCTCCATAAGCTCCGTCTCTCGGGTAAGCATTGCACAAAGCATTTCGCCTCTTTTAAGCGGATTTAATTCGTTTAAGAGTGCCTGTTTATTCTCTAAGGGAAGCGGAATATTACCTGCTATGTAATCTGTAAGCTCGGATGCCCTCTTTTCAGACATAACAGAAACAGTCATATCCGAGGGCAGCCTGAACGACACACGGGCATAATCCTCAAAAAGCTCCTTAATTCCCCTTACAAGAGCTTCCTCATAGTCCTTTTCGGACGCCTTTATCGGTCTTTCGGGCCTTTCTTGTGTCATAGCGCACAAGTAGCGGTTGTTTTCCAATACCTCACTTAAGACAGCCCTGTACTTGCCCTCGACGGCAACACGTACATTTTCGGAATTAGGAAGCTTCATAAGGTGACGTACCTCGGAAACAACGCCTAAGGAATACAGATTGGAAATTTTAGGCTCCTCGTCGGACAAATCCTTTTGTGCGACAAGAAAAATCTCACGCTTCGTATTAAGCGCTGCCTTTAGTGCGGCTATTGATTTTTTGCGTCCCACATCAAAGTGGAGAGTCATTTGGGGGAAAATAACGACACCGCGCATTGCCAACACGGGCAAAGCGGCGGTAATCGGTTCTTGTTTTTCCATTGGATAGCATCCTTTCAAGAACTATAAAATATTAAGACTTTAGGCAGGCTTTGATTTATTTTGAGTGTTTACAAGCCTTGTTGCAGAGCTATTAATTTTCCTTTGTGTATTATACTGATAGATTGGGTTGCCCTTGCCCTCAACGCAATCTTTCGTTATTGTCACTTTTTCAATTGTATGGTCAGACGGAGCTTCGTACATAATAGGAATAAGAATACCCTCCATAACAGCTCTAAGACCCCTTGCGCCCGTGTTCTTTTCAATTGTAAGCTCCGCTATTCTAAAAATAGCGTCATCCTCAAAACAAAGCTCTACATTATCCATCTTGAAAAGACTTGCATACTGCTTGAGCAACGAATTTTTAGGTTCCCTTATAATTCTGACGAGCGCCTCCTTGTCAAGACTTTGAAGCGCGGTCACTATAGGGATACGCCCAACCAGCTCCGGTATAAGACCATATTTTACAAGATCCTGTGGGGTGAGCTTTTCAAGCAGGTCGATATTTTTCAGGTCGTTTTTGCTTTTAACCTCTCCGTTGAAGCCGAGTATAGATTTTCCTAAACGGCTCTCAATAATTTTTTCGATTCCGTCAAACGCTCCGCCACAAATAAACAGGATTTTTGAGGTGTTTATCTGCAGATATTCCTGCTGGGGATGCTTTCTGCCCCCTTGAGGAGGTACATTTGCCAAAGTGCCCTCTATAATCTTCAAAAGCGCCTGCTGCACTCCCTCGCCGCTTACATCTCTTGTTATTGCAGGATTCTCGGACTTTCTTGCTATCTTATCTATCTCGTCTATATATATAATTCCTCTTTCCGCCTTTTCAATATCGAAATCGGCGGCTTGAATAAGTCTTAGCAAAATATTTTCGACGTCTTCTCCCACATAACCTGCTTCCGTTAGCGTAGTTGCATCGGCAATTGCAAACGGAACATCCAGTATCCCCGCAAGAGTCGAGGCAAGCATCGTCTTGCCAACACCTGTCGGTCCTAAGAGCAAAACGTTGCTTTTTTGAATTTCAACATTATCGGCAGTTCCCTTGTATACTCTTTTATAATGATTGTAAACCGAAACGCTAAGGACTTTTTTTGCGTTCTCCTGGGCTATGACATATTCGTCAAGCTCTTCTTTTATTTCTTTGGGCTTTGGCAGATATACATTCTGCATCTGCGACTTTTTTTGGATTTTTGGTTTCCCGCCGTCAATTATTTCAAGACAAATTCCTATACACTCATCGCATATAAAAACACCGGGTCCCGCAATAAGCTTTACTACCTTGTCTTGTGTTTTTCCGCAAAAGGAGCAGCGAATATTTTTATTATCGTCTTCGCGCGCCACTTAAACACCTCCGGTATTACTCATAATTATCTCTTAAACAAAACCTTGTCGACTATCCCGTATTCTCTTGCCTGCTCAGCGCTCATGAAATTATCCCTGTCAGTGTCTGCAACAATTACTTCAAGAGGCTTACCCGTATTTTCCGCAAGAATTGCATTTATTCTTTCCTTCGTCCTTATAATATGCTCGGCAGCGATTTTAATGTCTGTTGCCTGCCCCTGCGCTCCGCCTAAGGGCTGATGAATCATAACCTCAGAATTAGGAAGCGCTATACGCTTACCCTTTGCCCCCGATGAGAGCAAAAAGGCTCCCATGCTCGCGGCAATACCTATACAAATAGTTGAAACGTCGCACTTTATATATTGCATCGTATCGTAAATCGCAAATCCCGAGGTGACTGAGCCGCCGGGGCTGTTAATATAAAGGCTGATATCCTTATCCGGATCCTGCCCCTCAAGATAAAGCATCTGCGCAACGACAAGGCTTGCCGTAACATCATTGATTTCATCCGAAAGGACAATGATTCTGTCATTAAGAAGACGTGAGAAAATGTCGTATGAACGCTCTCCTCTGTTTGTTTGTTCTATTACATACGGTACCAATGCCATTTAACATAACCTCCTTAATTTTATTATTGTCAATTTGCAAAATCCTAAACTTATTGATTCTTGTCTTCTGCGGTTTTTTTAGCCGGAGCTTTTTTTGCCTTAGCGTTTTGAGCTTTTTCATCCGAGCTTGCCGCAGACTCTTTTTTTTGCTTTTCCTTACCCGAGGCAGCAGTTGTTTTAGCCGTCTTTTTAACGGGCTTCTTTTCTTCCTCTTTGCTGCCCTTTGACGGCTGAGGCTTATCTTCGGTTTCCTTTGCCGCCGGCTTTGAGGCTTTCGCCTGGTTTATTACAAGCTCCATAGCCTTCTGACGTATAATGTCGTTCTCCAGATCAAGAACAGGAATAGATTTTTTAATTTTTTCCGCATCCATACCGTAAGCTTTCGCGTATTTTTCGATTTCTTTGTTCTTATCATCCTCATTCGCCTCAATCTTTTCAAGCTCGGCTATTTTCATAAGGGCAAGACGCAGCTTGACTTGCTTTTGTGCATTGTCCTTATATTGCTCTCTTAGCTTTTGCATATCCATATTGAGATACTGCAAGTACATATCGATGCTCATACCCTGCATTTTCAGCCTATATTCAAAATCACCGATATTCTCGTCTATTGCTTTTTCTATCATTATCTCAGGTATTTCGGCAACAACATTGTCACAAAGAGCGTCAATAACCGCGCCCTCAAAAGCCTCCTTCGCGGCCTTTTCCTTCCTGTCTTGAATATTTTCCTTCAGGTCCTTCTTGTATTGCTCAACTGTATCAAACTCACTTATGTCCTTAACAAATTCTTCATCCAATACGGGAATTTCCTTGACCTTAATCTCATGAAGCTTGATTTTGAAAACAGCTTCCTTACCGGCAAGCTTTTCATCATAATCGGCCGGGAAGGTTACGTTGACATCAAACTCTTCCCCTGTCGTGTGACCGATAATTTTATCTTCAAAGCCCGGTATAAATGAATTCGAGCCGATTTCAAGACTGTGGTTTTCGCCCTTACCGCCCTCGAAAGCAACCTCATCAACAAAGCCCTCAAAATCTATGACTACCGTATCGCCTGACTTAACAGCCCTGTCATCTATTGTCAGCGTTCGCGCATTCTGCTCTAACGCCTTATCGATTTCCTCTTTAATCTCCGCTTGCGTTACCTTAACAGCTTCCCTTTTTGCAGTTAGTCCCTTGTATTTCTTTATTTGAACCTCCGGCTCAACGGTAACCTTGAGAGTTATCTCAACCCCGTCTTTGTCGATCTTCGGAACATCAACATCATAAGGAGCGTCAACGGGTTTAATTTTAGACTCCTTGACTGCTTCTTCATAAAGCTTAGGGTATAATATTTCAAGTGCATCCTCATAAAATACCTTTTCGCCGTACATTTTTTCAATTAAGCTTTTAGGAGCCTTTCCTCTTCGGAAGCCGGGTACATTATATTTACCCTTGGTTTTCGCGTACGCCTTTGCTATGGAATCCGTGAACGCTGCGGCATCGGCGCTTAGCTTAAGCTCAATAGTATTCTTTTCAATTCTTTCGCTGGATTTAATACTCATATGTTCTTTCCTTTCAACCTCTGTAAATTGACTTGATTTCTTTGCTGATCTATAGGTTATCCGAAGCATTATACCACATTATGAAAATTTTTTCTACTATTTTATAATAATTTGCTTGCTACTGTTTTTCTATCAGACAAGGGCAAAAGCCTAAATGATCTGCGGAAATAAGCTCATAATGAATTCCGTTATAATCAAATAACGCGTTTTTCGGTGAAACAAACCCGTGAAGATGACCAAAGAAGCAGCGTTTGATACCCCCACCTTCAAGAACGTCGCAAATTTCTTTGCATATGAAGTTTTCCCCTATAGGCGGATAGTGCAAAAAAGCCACAGCCTGTGCTCCTGTCTTTTTCGCAGCGGCTATAGAGGCCTTAAGCCTTCCCGCTTCTCTCTGGAGTACCTTTTCATCAGCCTTTTCGGCTTCACAAAACCACCCCCGAGTGCCGCACACGGCAATGTCATCCACAAGATGAGCATTGTTGTGAACAAAAGCTATTGTTTTAAAGCCGCTTTGCTCTAAAAAAACGTTCATTTTCCCTAAAGTGTTCCACCAATAATCATGGTTGCCCTTAAGTATCAGCTTTTTACCCTTTAAAGATTCAATAAAGGAGAAATCTCCGAAAGCCTCGTCAAGTGTCATAGCCCACGAAGTATCACCTGCTATTACTACGGTATCCTCTTCCCCTACAAGCCGATTCCAATTTGACTTTAGTCGGTCTGTATAATTGTCCCATCCCTTGAAAATATCCATAGGCTTTTCGCACATACTTGACAAATGCATATCGCCTATTGCAAATAAAGACACTTTTTCCTCCAAATTATATGCCGAGCATTGTAAATATGGCCTCGGCCATGTTGTTTTTTGCGTAGATTTTATCGAACCTGACAGCCTTATCCTTAAGCTCTGTCAGTTGCGCGGGAGCGTTAATCTTGCTGATTTTTTCAAGCTGTGCGAGCATTTCGAACTCATCCTTTTGCGGTGTTTCTCCCGTTAGGGCAAACAATACGGCACTTGGAAACTTAAAGGGACTTGCCGTAGCGGCAATCACGGTTGCGGAGGAATCTCCCGTTTCCTTTTTGTACTTTTCATATACATTGATTCCAACCGCTGTATGCGTATCGCAAAGATAACCGTACTTATTAAAGCAGTCGGCTATTGTGGAAAAGGTTTCCTCCTCCCCGCACGAGCCCGCGCTGAAAAGTTCATTGAGCTTTGATTTTAACGCATCGCTTACCGTATATTCTCCCTTTTCTTTAAGAAGACTCATAAGAGAGCTTACATATTTGTCATCCTCATCCGAAAGAAGATAAAGAAGCCTTTCGAGATTGCTTGATATTAGTATATCCATCGACGGGGAAGCGGTAGTGTAAAAAGGCCTGTTTTTGCTGTATCTTCCCGTGTTGATAAAATCGGTAAGCACTCTGTTTTTGTTTGAGGCGCAAATCAGCTTGTTTACGGGAAGCCCCATTCTGTAAGCATAATATGCGGCAAGAATATTCCCGAAATTACCTGTGGGCACGACTATATTGATTTTTTCTCCGAGCTTAACCTTGCCGGTTTTCAACAAATCACAATAAGCGGAGATGTAATATACTATCTGCGCTACAAGCCTGCCCCAGTTAATAGAGTTGGCGGAAGAAAAGGCAAGATTGTTCTCGTTGAATTTTTCGATTATTTCTTGGTTAGTAAAAATCGATTTGACCCCGTTCTGAGCATCGTCAAAGTTCCCTCTTATTGCCGCAACCGCCAAATTACTTCCCTCTTGGGTTGCCATCTGGAGCTTTTGCATTTTGCTGACGCCCTCGTCAGGATAAAAAACGATTATTTTAGTTCCCTCGACATCCCTAAAGCCTTCAAGAGCAGCCTTTCCCGTATCTCCCGATGTAGCGACAAGAATTACGATTTCTTTCTTTCCCTGCATCTTTTTAGCACTTTGTGTCAAGAGATATGGCAGAAGCTGAAGCGCCATATCCTT
>CAZPPO010000060.1:0-10445 GCA_964588475.1 uncultured Eubacteriales bacterium | reverse complement strand
ACTGGGAATTCTTATGGTATTAATGGCGCTTCAGATGTGGGAAATATTTAATTTTATCCCGTCAACCTATCTGCAGTCAAAAAGCAAGCGAACAGGGTATTTTGGAGCATTTAGTGTAGGCATACTCGCAGGAGTGTTTTCGACTCCGTGCTCGACCCCCGTACTCGTTGCTTTGCTTGCTATCGTAGCGGGCAAGGGGAATGTCCTTTGGGGTGTGCTTTTACTGCTTTTATACTCAGTGGGTAACGGCGCATTAGCGGTAATCTGCGGAACGTCGATAGGCTTAGTAAAAAAAATCTCCGGCAACGAAAAATTCGGTAAAGCCGCGAATATAATAAAAGTCATAACGGGAATATTGATACTATTGTTGGCATTTTATCTTTTCTATCTGGCGTTTTAAATGAACAGGTTTTTAAAAGCCTGTTGCGCAGGAGGGCTTTGATGTCGAATAAGGCAAAACAGGAAATGCAGTTTACAGGAAGAAGATATGTCGGAACACACGAAACAATAGCCTACATAATGAACGATTTTTCAAATGCGTTCAATATAAATGCTTATACGAACAGGTTTATCTGGGATGTTGTGGGAATAGACTTCAGAATTTCTGCGTTTATCGGAATATTTACGGGTATCTGGGATGTTTTGAACGACTCGGTTTTTGCTGTTATTGTTGACAGAACGCGTACGCGTTGGGGAAAATTCAGACCCTATATAATATTTTTCCAAATACCCTTGACCCTTTTGGCTACGCTATATTGGCTGATGCCTTTTTTGTTTCCCGCAACAAATCCGACCTTTCTCCCTAAGCTTATTTATTATTTTACTCTCGGAGTCGTTCGAGAAACGGCGGGAACCTTTACAAGTATAGCAAAAACAGGTTACATGTCGACCGCCACCCCAAGCCCGGGAGAGCGTGCAAGGTTATTAATGCTTGCCAATCTGATAACGGGTTACTTAGGAGAGGATTTGCCGAGCATGCTGATGAGTGTTTTTTATGATTTGATAAATAACAAAACCTTAAAATGGAGGTTCGACAAGCTTTATCTTTTTATGGGTATGGGTACAGGCGTGGTCTCCTGTGCGCTTAGCCTATGGTATTTCATTGTGTCAAGAGAGCGGGTAATGCAGTCTATAGAAAAGCCAAGCTTAAGACAAGGCTTAAGAGCAATAGTAAACAACTATCCGGTTTTGCTTATGACCCTTTCATCCTTGCTGGGAAATTTTAGCGTCAGTACCGATAAAAGCTCCTATATGATAGATGTGTTGGGCTCCGCTTCGCTTGACCTTATTATTAACGCGCCCTCAGGTGTTGTCGGAACTATCAGCTACGCCTTTGTTCCAGGGCTGCGCAGAAGGTTTTCAACAAAATCAATGTGGGTTTTTTCCGATCTTTACAGCAGAGCTCGCTGGACTGCAGTATTTCTTTTGGGCTTATATAAAAAGAATTATAAAAAACGTCTTTTTATGAGTATAGTTTTAGGAATAGAGGCGTTTTTCGGAAAGCTTACATTCGGGCTTAACAACGTAATTTTGGCCGATATGCAAAACGAGGTTATGGATTTTTGCGAATGGAAAAACGGCTACCGCGTCGAGGCGACCACCGATGCCGCGAAAAACCTTGTCCTGAAGCTTCAAGGAGTTTTTATGGGTTCTGTAAGAAGTCTCATATACGATAATATCGGTTACACACAAATGAGGGCAATAGGAACACAGACCGAAAAAACGAAATTCTGGCTTTTCGCTATGTGTACAATCGTGCCACAGCTGACGGGGATACTTTCGGTAATTCCGAAATTCCTTTATCCGATTAATGCCAAGATGCGCAATACTATGTATTTACAGCTTAACGAACGCAGAATGGAAATTGCCAAGAAAGTGAGCGCCGCAAGTGAAAAGGAGCTTTCCGTTCTCGGCAAAAAGCAGCTCGAAGGCGGTGTGATTGAATAAAAAAATACCCCTAAAGCTTAGGCTTAGGGGTTTTATTTATGCAAAATATTCAGTCAAGGTGAAATACGGGCAGCAGGTCTTCGGATACGGGACTGTTGTCAGGGTTGGTTTCCATAATATCGGCCATAAAGTCCCACCACTCACGGCATATAGCGGTTTCGGCGCTTTTTTTCCAAAGCTCCTCGTCTTCAAGCTCGATGTAACCGTATAATACAAGAGTTTCTTTATCGAGAAATATCGAATAGTTATGCCCGCCATACTCCTCTATCATTTCTCGCATTTTGGGCCAAAGCTTATTGTGTCTTCTCTCGTATTCCTCCTCAAAACCCTTAATTAGCTTCATCTTAAAGCCTTTTCTAATCATAATATCCCACCTTTCTTTAAGCTGCCTTTATAAATTTATGCCTTTCCTTTACAGCCCAAAACATATTCGATTTTATGAGCTACCATAGCCCTTATCGCATCGCGCGCTGGGGAGAGGTATTGTCTCGGGTCAAAGTGCGAGGGGTTTTGTGCCATATATTTGCGAATTGCCGCTGTCATTGCAAGGCGCAGGTCGGAGTCAATGTTTATTTTGCAAACCGCTCTTTCGGCGGCCTTTCTCAGTTCGCTTTCCGGAATGCCGATTGCGTTGTCCATAGCTCCCCCGAACCTGTTAATTTCATCTACGAATTCCGGGACGACTGAAGACGCACCATGAAGGACAATAGGGAACCCGGGGAGTTGTTTTTCAACCTGCTCAAGAATATCAAGACGAATTTTCGGATCCTGACCGGGCTTAAACTTGAAAGCGCCGTGGCTTGTGCCAATAGCTATAGCAAGGGAGTCAACACCGGTTTTAGCAACAAAATCACAGACCTCCTCAGGTCTCGTATAAGAGGAATCCTCCTGTGAAACCTTTACATCATCCTCAACACCCGCAAGGCGTCCAAGCTCTCCTTCAACTACCACACCGTGAGCGTGGGCGTATTCAACAACCTTCTTTGTAACTGATATATTTTCCTCATAAGAAAAATGGGAACCGTCTATCATAACGGATGTAAAGCCTCCGTCAATACATGATTTACAGACCTCGAAATCTGCACCGTGATCAAGATGTAATGCAATGGGTAAACCTGTTTCGATTACGGCAGCCTCAACAAGCTTTGTTAGGTAAACATGGTTTGCATACTTTCTTGCTCCGGCTGAGACCTGAAGAATAAGAGGGGCGTTGAGCTGCTTTGCCGCCTCGGTAATACCCTGGATAATCTCCATATTGTTGACATTAAAGGCGCCAACGGCATAGCCCTCCTTATAGGCTTTCTTAAACATCTGTTTAGTTGTTACAAGTGGCATATTTTTCAATCCTTTCGGTAATAATTATCAAACGTCGCCTTCCTTAAAGCTTATAAAAATTTCGTTTCTTGTAGGAATAAGGAGGGTAAGCTTTACGCCCGCCGCGTTAAGCATGCGTTTGCTGGCTTTGGTTGCTGGAGTGTCGGCATACTTATCGCACAAATAAACGACTTCGCGTATTCCGCTTTGAATAATCGCCTTTGCACACTCATTGCACGGAAACAGTGCGACATATATCTTGCTGCCGGAAAGATTTGCCCCGCGGCAGTTAAGTATAGCGTTAAGCTCAGCATGGCAAACATAAGGATATTTTGTGCTCAATTCGTCGCCCTGCCGCTCCCAGGGGAATTCATCATCGCTGCAGCCTGAAGGGAAACCATTGTAACCAACAGACAAAATACGCTTGTCTGAATTTACAATACAAGCCCCTACTTGCGTGTTAGGGTCCTTGCTTCGACAGGCGGACAGAAGAGAGATCCCCATAAAATATTCATCCCATGATATATAGTCGTTTCTCTTAGGCACACAATAACCTCCCGACAAACTCTAAGCATAATAATTAAGCAATGTTATCATTATACATATAAGTCTGCTTGTTTTCAATATGTTAGAAGATATTTATAACAAATGTCAGTTTTTATTGCTTTACAAATTTAACAATAATATATAATTATAAATATTAAAACTGTTGCTTTTTGCTGCTTAAAATGTTATCATTACCCTGATAAATAAAAAAAATGGAGGATTTTCATATGCTTAAAAAAGCTTTGGCGACAATACTTGTTTTTGTTACGCTCTTTTGTGTCTTATCTGTAGCGGCAAGTGCTATCGCTCCGGCGGCAGCAGAGGTAAAGGCTGTGTCTGCGGAAATTTCTTTTTCAGACCGGCTTTCGTCCTTTTTTAATTATGTTCTTGACAGATTGCTTAACTGGATGCTATCTTATCTTAACCTTTATACGCCCAGGCAGGACTGGACAATGAAAGAGGATTATCAGCCGGTTAATTTCTATGAGGGTACACAGCAGTTTGACAGCGTCGCACAGGAAGGCGCGAAGTGGTATTTGGGATATTCCTCGGCATCTCTTCTTGAAGGACAGGATATTCTTGACTCAAAACACTACATGGGCGGTAGTATAACACCTTTGGAGCCAAAGGTATGTACAGGTGTTGTAGATGACCAAAGAGTCCGGGCGTTTGCTATAAGCGACGGTTCTGACGGAATTATCTGTTATGCTGTTCTTGACGCTTATGCACTGTGCAGCGGAGACGTGCTTGCCATTCGCGAGCTGCTTAAGAACTATGCGGTCCAAAACAATATCGTCAGCATAAACATCGGTGTTCTTCACCAGCACAGTTGCATTGATACGCTTGGTATGAACGGCGAGCTGATTAAGGCGCTTGTTCAAAACCCCGCGGTGCTTTCAGGTGTGCTTGACGCACCGTTGCACAACGGAAGAAATCCGGAGTTTATGGAAAATCTTCATAATGTAGTTTCAAATACAATCCAAAATGCCGTAGCAAATATGCAAGAGGGAGATCTTTACTATGGCACGGCAGATGCCGCTGAGCTTATTAAGGATAAGCGTTATCCAAATGTAATTGACCCGAACCTCAACCGTCTGCGCTTTGATCCCAAGGACGAAAATGAGGAGGAGACATGGGTTGTTTCTTCAGGTATCCATTGTGTCGGTTTGGGGGCCGGAACTACGGAGGTTTCCGCAGATTATCCTTATTATCTTGAGCAGGAGCTTAAGGAGCAAACAGGCGCAAATCTTGTATTTATACAGGGCGCTCAGCTTGCAATAACAACTAACGGTACCACTACCTCACAAGAGGGTAACACGGGACTTCAAAACGTCCAGGCATATGCGGCGGAGCTTGCGCGCAGACTTATCGGCATCGATAATGATGAGCTTGTTGAGCCTCTTGTTAACATTAGATTAAAACAGGTTTATCTGCCTGTTGAAAACCAGGTTCTTACGCTTTGTGCTCACCTGGGAATTTTTAATACCACAGTTGTAGACAAAGGCGATGGCTCTTATGAAATGGTATCGGAAATCGGGTATATGGAGCTTGGAGATGACCTTGCATTCTTCCTTGCACCGGGAGAAATGGCACCCGAAATAGCCTTCGGCGGGGCTATCTCTGCACAGGACAGCTGGAACGGTCAAAGCTGGGATTATCCCTCTATGCAAGAATATATTGCCGATACCGGCAGGAAGCTTGTTGTATTTGGTCTTATGAACGATGAGGTAGGTTACATCTTAACCGACAATGATTATCGCTCTTTATTCACCGAGAATGAAGAAATAAATGCTTCGAGCGATAAGGCGGGCTCATCCGTAATGGAAACCTTTATGGTGCTTTATGATGACATATACGCTTATTAAGCGTATGAGTTTATTAATTTGAGGGAGGTGAAAGATTAATGGATGCAGTACTTGATATTATTATGGGTCTTTTTTCTGATTTCGATGTAAATGCAATTATGGAAATGCTAAGCGGTTTTGATTTTAGTGCTATTACGGATATTTTTAGCGGTTTGTTATAATCTTAAGGCTATGCACGGCGCGAATTTGCGTCGTGCAGATTTTTTTAAGGGGTAAACAAAGTGAAGTGTGTGTGGGCGGTAATAATAGTGATAACTTTAGTATTTTTCTTTGCTTCCTGCAGGGAAAACAGCTTCTTGCCTAAAACACAGACAGAAAGCGTTTCCCAAACACATCCTCTTTCAGATATTGAATCTGTCACAAGCGCGATTACCGACAAAGCAGAAACCGGGGGGATGCCGTCTCAAAAATCAGAGGAAGCCTCACAGGTTACACAAACAACAAAGCAACCTCAAACAAAGAAAGAGACCTCTCCTGTAACGGCGGCACCTATAGATACAAATCAAAATACAGATTATACACGGACGGGTATAATAGCGTTTTCAGACAGTCACGACAATAAGTATATTAAACTTGTTTCTGAAAAATACGGTGTGTCTCCTCTCTTTTTAGCGGCGATTTATACAATTGCTTACGAGGGTATGCAGGAGGAAGCGGACGGGAATATGGTTTTAGAGTTTGACAAAACTGAAAATTCAAGGGGTGAGCTTATTCGCACAAAGGATACGCTTAAAACAATATACCTGATAGATTCTGACGATGGTATTACAAGGGTTTCTGTTGATGGTACTGCAGATGATTACAGTTTTGTCGAAAGGACTAAAATTATCTGGTCTGTAAAGAGTTTAATAATGCCGAAATTTCAAGATGAGCTTAATAATTAAGCGTCTTATTATAACGGCGTAAATTCAGGAGGTAATATGGACACGAGAAAAAGAGAAGCAATGAAGCCTACAAAGCCTTTGAGCTACGCAATCGGGATGTTCGGGACTTCAATTCCGATAAACATGTTCAAGACCTTTGCGGCTAAATTTTATGTGGATGACCTCTCACGGGTAACATCCAAGCAGTTTGCGTTTATTTTATCAGCCTATACATTTGTTGATGCCATTGACAATCCGCTGTACGGCTTTTTATCGGACCGTACACGCTCACCGTGGGGACGCCGCCGTCCGTGGCTCCTTTGCGGCTCAGTTTTGCTGATTTTATGCTTTATTTTATTTTTCAGCCCGCCGGCGACGTTATCGTCAGGGATGTTTTTTTATTATATGATGGCTATGTATATCCTCACCGGTACACTTGATTCACTCATTAATTCCAATTATGGCGCGCTGTTCCCGGAGCTTTTTAAGGACAGACAGGTAAGGGCAAAAACAAATGCCATGCGCCAGGCCTTCCAGTTTATAGCGATGGTTCTGAGCATAGCGCTTACGCCGATGATTGTCAGCGGTCTCGGCTTTGATGGGAATCTTACCTTGGGTTATCGATTGACCTCCTGGATTTACGGCGGTATTGCCTTAGCGGTAATATGGTATATGACGCTGAGCGCACATGAGGATTTTTCGGCTATGGATAAACCTAAGCCGAGCTTATTTGGCAGTCTTAAGGCGGTAATTATTAATCCTAAGTTCTGGATATACGGTATAGCTAACGCAGCTTTTGCCGCCGCATTTTCACTTATACAGGCAGGAGTACCGTTCTATGTTAAATATTACTTAAAGGTGGACAGCTCAAAAACAACCGTATTGCTTGGTACGGCTATTCTGAGCGTTGTGGTTTTTATTCCGTTCTGGGTAAAAATTATAAAAAAAATCAAGCTTATGCCCGCTTGGAGACTATCGTTTTTTATAATTGCCGTTTGTATGATTCCTCTGTATTTTACAAGGACTCTTGCGTCAGCGGTAGCAGTGCTTCTGCCTGTTGGTTTTGGTGTGGCAGGCGTTAGCGCAACTATGGATGTAGTTGCGGCGCGGATTCTCGATGAGGACTCAAAAAAATATGGTGTACAGCGTGAGGGGACATATTCAAGCCTTATTGGCGTACTCAACAAATCAAGCGGTCTGTTCACAGCAATGGGATATTTCCTTGTGGATAAGATTTTTGGCTATGTAAGCGGAGATATTCCCGGAGACAGCCCCGATTCAGCTGCCCGTTTTTTGACTGTGCTGTTTCCGATAATGCTGTTTTTAATCGCCGTCATTTTTTCTCGTTTTCTGAAATTTGACGAGAACGAGCACGGCGGGGACTTTGATGGGGCTGTATCAAAGCAGACAGGTCAAGCGACTGATACGCAGAATTGAGGGTGATAATATGGCAGTATTAACAATGGATTTCAATTCAATTCAGCTGAAAATGAGTACGCTCGTTTCATTGGCTTTTCCCGATTCGGTAAGGATAGAAAACACGCCTCTTTCAAAAAGAAAGGTGCTTTGGCTGCTTCACGGTCTTTCGGACGATGGCACAGCGTGGCTGCGCCATACACGAATTGAGCAGTACGCACAAAAGTACGGGCTTGTTGTAGTAATGCCCAGCGCGGGCAGAAGCATGTATTGTGACAATGTTTTAGGTCAAAACTATTTTACGCATATAGCCGAAGAGCTGCCGAATTATCTTTCTCTTGTGTTTGGACTCTCAAGAAAAAGAGAGGATAACTTTATTGCAGGTCTTTCAATGGGTGGCTTAGGCGCTGCAAAAATCGCGCTGACCTATCCCGAGCGCTACAGCGCATTGGGTTCTTTTTCCGGAGTACTTAATTTGGGACCGTTAGCATTTGTACTTAATGATGATATGAGAAACGAATTTCCGTTTATGCTCGAGGCTCTAAAGGACATTGACTCTTCTCCCTTAAATCCCACGGCCCTGCTTGACGCAGAAAAGGATAAGGCTCTGAGAATGTACATCACATGCGGACTGCAGGACAATCTGCTTGTCACGAATTACGCATTCAAGGAACGTGCCGATGAGCTAAAAATAACAGCGCGTTTTATTTTTGAGGACGGAACGCACGAATGGGAGTACTGGAACAGACATGTAAAGCAGTTTATTGAGTTTATGTTTGAAAAATAAACAATATCGGCGACCATAGGCGCGCTGCATAATTGCGGCGCGCTTCTTCTTTTGCAGGAAGCGACCGAGAAAACAATTAAAAGAAAAAAAGACCGCAAGGATATCCCTAAAAGCGGTCTTTATGTTAGCAATGTAAACGGTTAAAATATTTATTCAATCACTTCAGCCGTTAGCGTTGTAATGCTCGGCAAGCTTATTGACAGCATTGAAAAGCTTGTAAAAATAGATAAACGGACCTACAATTATAAGAGAACCTAAGATATTCCAAAGCCAGAAGTCCTTGGCATCAAAATCAAAATCGATACCACGCCTTTTAAGCTCCGAGCCTATGCGTTTGGAAATGTTGTGGAACCACACAAATATGGCTATTCCGAATGTTATCGGAGCAATGACAAAGGTCAGCAGACAATAATGCATTGTCTTTTTACCGTCATAGCGCGAGGCTATTGTATTAATATCGTTGGAGACTCCCAACATTGCAACAATAGGATAGATACCGAACGTGATAAGCCCTAATAAAAAATATTTTGCCATGCTTCGGTTTGTTTTAAGCTGACCTACCGGGGCAGCAGATGCCTGATAAGCGGTAGAGGTTTCCTGTTCGTTCATAAAGCTTCCCTCCGATTTTTATTTTGACTTTAACTGCAACTAATTATATGCATACATTCAGAAAGGTGTCAATATAATTTAGAAAATTATTAAAAAACTGTTTTCATTTAAAACCGCCGTTTTTGGAGGGAGTGTTGCTCATTGTGAAAACTAAGGTGCCACCGTTTTCTATTAACGAATGTTTGATTATCGGTGAAAGAAGCTGTTCACCGTTAAGCATAACCCTTTCAACGTATACATTTTCTTCAGACTGATTTTCCGCGATTACCCGAAGGGTTTTACCGTTTCCAAGTGTAATGCAAGCTTCATCCACATTAGGAGAGCCAATCCAGTAACGATCTGTTCCTGCTGCGGGATAAAGACCTAAGGCCGACCAAACATACCATGAGCTCAAAGCACCACCGTCATCATTGCCTAATAGCCCTCCCGAATCGGTGCTAAAGGAGTCTTTAAGAGTTTTGCGTATCCACTTTTGAGTAAGGTCAGGTCTTTTTGCGTCATTGAACAGGTAAGGCGCATGCAGGTTGTGCTCATTACCTATCCAAAATCCCCCGGCCGAATCTAATGCCATAGGATCGTTGCTCGAATTCTCCATAAACTCGTTAAGCTCACTTACGAAAAACTCTCTGCTTCCGAAAAGACCCAGTAGTCCTCCTACATCCTGAATTGCAGTCCATCTCCAATGGCGGGCGCTACCCTCGCAATAAGGTCTTGCAAGCTCTGTTCCCAATATGTCATCATAGAAGGAGGAGGCGTCTGGGCTGAAGGGTGAAATCCATGAGCCGTCAGAGTTTTTTCCTCGAAAGTACTTCGTGCGCGAGTCAAACAAATTTCTGTAATTCAAGGACTTATTCCTGTAATACTGTGCCTCGTCCGTTTTGCCCAAGGCGTCTGCTAAAAGCGCTATGCTGCCATCTGCCCAGGCATATTCAAGAGTCAGGCTTACTGATATTTTAGCAGTATCGGCGGGAACATAGCCTAAGGTGTTGTATTCCTGTATTGCTTTTCTGCTGTCTACTCCTTCTATTTCCTGTTCGGAGGTAAGCTTCATAAATTCATATGCTTCAGCGATATCAAAATCGGTTATTCCCTTAAGAT
>CAZPPO010000059.1:0-10639 GCA_964588475.1 uncultured Eubacteriales bacterium | reverse complement strand
GGTTTCCCCCGTCAATGAGCATCGACTCACCGTCACACATTACAATCGCACTGTCTGCTTGCCCAACATCTATAAAGAATATTGAAAAGCCTTCTTTGTTTGCTCCCGCAAGCGAATACTCCTCAACCGGGGAAACACCCTGCGAAAGCATTGCCGCCGGATTAAAACCCTCGAACGAGTAAATTATATCCCCGATATCGCTTACAAGAGTACATCCTGAAATAAATATTAATGCGATAAAAGCCGAAGTTAGGCTGATAAGCTTTTTCATTTTTTACCTCGCCGCAATGTCTGATTCTAAAGCTAACGGGGCTGTGATAAAAACCACAGCCCCTATAGGTTTAATTAATATTTCCTGCACGGAAGAATATAAAAAGATAAACTGATTAGTCCTTCTTTTTCACTATAACGAAAGCGGCTGCTGCTGCAAGGCAAACTGCTGCTGCAAGCGCTATGCCCGTATCCCCGGGTGAATTATCACCGTTTAGACCGTTTTCATTTGTTTGTGTATCGGAATCATCGTCAGAGGAATCATCTGCGCTTGTTGTTGTTGTAGTTGTATCATCTCCGTCACCAAACAAGCCGGTTATAGTATCAATAATTCCTTGAAGTATTCCCGCCAAGGGTAAATTCTCGAAGTTTCCGCTGGCTATTTGATCTATTATCTCCGCAAAATCAAGTTCGCCGAAGCCACCCATAGCTTGTGCCAATTGATCAATGAGAGCCGCTATTGTCGGGTTGCTTACAATATCGCCAAGACCGATGCTTTCAAGCCAATCCTTAATTTGCTGCGCAAGATCGGCGTTGCTATCGCCGGGCTGCGTAGTCTCGGTCTCAGTAGGAGCGGTAGTATCGGTTGTAGGGTCTGTTGAGGTTTCTTCATTAATAACAACACTGTTTGTATTGATAACATAACCGTTATCTTGTGCTACCACGGCACTGTCATCCGTAAAGAAGTCAAGCGTGACTGTAAAATCCGCCTTGGCGGCAGCTGTGTCGATTATTGTAAACAAAAACTCAGCAAAAGCAACCGGTGCATCCTTATTAATTGCATTAACACCCATAAAAGCATGTGTAACTTCATTTCCGGAGGGCTTAATTCCGCCGGTATGCAATCCTTCGGCATCTTGGAAGTTCGGAACAAAGGTTTGGGTACCACCGATGTTATAATAATCTCCGGCAGCAAAGCTTGAAAGATCTTCAATGCTCACTACGGCAGTATCAAAGGCAACGGTAACGCCCGCCTCTAAAAAGCCGGTAACAGGTGGCATAAGTACAACAACCTTAATAGTGTCGCCTATCTTCTCGTAAGTAACCTGGGGCATCGGATCTGTCTGTGTAGCATACGCCATAGGCATGAAGCTCATTAAAAGAGCAACAGCTGTTATGCATGCAAGAATTTTTTTCATTTAAACCTTCCTTTACAAAATAATTTGCAGGCGGCAGGACAATCTGCCGCAAAATTGTAAGCTTCTCAATATGTCACATAGAAACACTTATGAGACTATTGTCATTATATTACGCCTATTGCTGAGTGTCAAGCGTTTTTTAAAATTATAATTTTAACAAACAGTAAAATAGAAAGATTTAGGAAGAAATTAAATTTTAGGTCTTTTCCTTTGCCTGCAAAATCTCCTGCTTAATCCGAATAAACTGCTTTGCCATATTGGTTATTGTTTTATAGTTTCCGGTAGAAATATACCTGTTATTGACAAGGGTTGAGCCAGCACCCGCGCCGCATGCTCCCGCAATCAGAAATCTTTTGAAATTCTCGAGTGTTATGCCGCCGTAGGCAAGAAGCCTTATGTGCTTAAGCTGCGGAATTATCGTAGTAAAATACTGCTCCTTGAGCTGATACGCCGGAAACACCTTGACAAAATGCGCGCCGCACCTGTTTGCAAGGGCAATTTCCGTGGGAGTGTAGGCGCCCGGTATGGAAACAAGACGGCTTTTTAAGGTCTTTTCAATAATGTCCGGATTAACATTTGCCGATACAATAAAATCCGCCCCGCTTTCTGCCGCAAGCATGACCTGCTCACCTGTTAAAACGGCACCGGCGCCAAGGAAAATCTCCTCCTTGAATTCCTTTCTCAATTCCATCATGATTTCGGACGCCTTTTGGGTTTGCTCGTCACTTTCAATATCAAAGGCAAGCTCAAACGCGCGAACTCCTCCCTCGAAAACCGCCTGGGCAGTCCTGAGCATATCCTCTTTCCCCAACATTTCCCTTGCAATTACTATGACACCGGTTTGTTCGATTGCACTTATAAATTCTTGTATCATAACAGCTCCTTTCCCATAACATAAAACATTTTGGTCCTAAGAAGAAATCTGAAACCGTTTTTTATATAAAAACTGACAGCGTTTTTATTAGTTGCGGAAACAGAAAGCCTTACGCCCCTTATCTTTTCATTTTTGAGCACTTCGCAAAGACGGGCGATTAGTGCGCTTCCTATCCCAATATGTCTATATCCCTCCAGCAGGTCTATATGAAGATGAGCGGGATATTTTCTTTCAAACGGAAGGGACATAATTATCTCGCCAAGCGCAAACAAGGAGTAAACGAAGCTGTATTGCCGAATTGCCCTTACCTCGCATCTTAAAAAGTCCCTCTTATACGCGCCTGCGTCCGGAGCGCACAAAATATACCCGACAGGATTATCCTGTTCATCGACCGCAACAAAGCAATAATCCTTTGCCTTTGTTATATAGTATCTGCAATAAATATGCAAGACGCTTTCCGCCCACAGGCTGTTTTCCTCGGCCTTTTTACCCGCTGTGGCAATACATATATTTTCTACACTTGCTCTGTCTTTATCCTCGTATGCTCTGATGCCAGCCAAATAAGTCACCCTCTTTCGGAATGCCAATATTATTATAATTAATTTTATTATAGTATATAATGTTGAAAAATTAAAGGGGATATTGTAAAATGTTAATAAATATTGGGGGTAATTCTATGTATCTTATACCAATGCCCGATTTTATTTCGGAACATGAGGGCAGCCTTAATCTTGAAAACAGCGAATTAAACGAGCTTACAAGCGTACTCATTAATGAAAAAATTGAAAATCCTGAACAATATACTCTGAAAATTACAAATAGAGGTGTCTCAATCACTGCCTCAAGCGAAATTGGAGTCTTTCGGGCAAAAACTACCTTGCGTCAGCTTGGGTTTTCATATAGAAATTGTCTGCCGTGCCTTGAAATTACCGATTTCCCGAGATTTGCGTTCAGAGGCTTTATGATAGATTCTGCACGCCATATGCAAACTTTAGACGAGCTGAAATTAATGATAGACGCAGCCTCATTGTTTAAATTCAATGTTTTTCACTGGCATCTGTCGGATGACCAGGGTTTTCGTATTGAGCTTGAAAGGCATCCTGATATAACAAAAAAAGCATCGATAAGAAAAAGCTCCGAATTCAATAAAAAAAATATCTCCCACGAGCCCTACGGAGGTTATTATACAAAAAATCAGATAAAGGAAATTGTTGATTACTGTCACGAAAGATACATAAAGGTCATACCCGAGCTTGATATCCCCGGTCATACAACGGCTATTCTTCATGCTCGTCCCGACCTCTCCTGCCGGCAGAAGGATATTGAGCTTAAAACGCGCGGGGGTGTTTTCCCCGATATCCTGTGCGCGGGCAATCTTGATACTTATACTGTAACAAAGGATATACTGGACGAAATTTGTGAAATATTCCCGGATGAATACATACATCTTGGCGGTGACGAGGCTCCGAAATTGCGTTGGGAGAGCTGCCCTAAATGCAAGGCCGCCTTAGAAAGCTTAAAGCTTCAAAATATGGAACAGCTTCAAGGCCATTTTGTCAATACCTTTTCCGAGTATCTAAAGCTTCGAGGCAAAAGCGTTATTGTTTGGAATGAAAGTATAAACGGCGACAATCTTGACCGCTCTACACTGGTTCAGCTTTGGATGGATAAGGAAAACAAGGCAGTACAATGGGCAAACCTTGGAAATTCGATGATTTTATCGCCGTTTCGCCCGTATTATATGGATTATCCGTACGGTATGTATCCGTTAAAGCAGGTGTATAGCTATGAGCCTTTACAACTAAAAGAGCTCGATGAAACAGGTCAGCAAAATATTAAGGGAGTTGAATCACCTGTTTGGACGGAGCATATTCCGAATTTCAATAGAATGACCTATATGTGCTTCCCCCGATTTATGGCGGTGGCGGAAACCTCATGGACCTCTGCAAAGAAAAAGAACTACCCCAATTTTGAAAAGCGCGCCGATTTTTTCTGCCGTATTCTTAATGAATCAGGCATTGAAACCGCTCCTAAAAAAGACTGGAATCCTACCTATGCAAAGAGAATATCCGAAACAACACAGTTCTTTTTCAATGCCGTTTCTCTTGATATGATACGCACCTTCATAAGTCCCGATAAGGAGAATCGGCATGAGAAAGCTTAAAATTTCAGTAATCGGCACATCATGGATTACGGAAGCGTTTCTAAGCGGGGCTGCGCTTAATAAGGGATTTATCCTTGATGCGGTATTTTCAAGAACACAAAGCAGAGGTAATGCTTTTGCGGCGAAAAACGCTCTGTCAAGGATATTTACTTCCCTGGGTGACTTATGTGACAGCGATACCGATTGTGTCTATGTGGCAAGCCCCAACCTGATGCATTATGAACAGTGCAAGGCACTGCTGCTATCGGGCAAGCATATACTATGCGAAAAACCGATTTCTGTTTCCCTTGAGCAATACAGCGAGCTTGTTAATATTGCCAATAAGAATTCCTTAATTTTTATTGAGGCAATAATGTATATGCACACACCCTCAAGGACCTTTTTGAAAGAAGCGGTCAAGAAAATAGGCACTATATATTCCGCCCATTTCGACTATTCCCAGCTCTCCTCAAAATACCCGGCTTTACTGCAGGGTAAAAACCCAAACATTTTTAATCCGAAGCTAAACACAGGAGCTCTCAATGATTTAGGCATTTACTGTGTATACCCAGCTCTTGATTTGTTTTCGTACCCCGTAAAAATCACAGCAAAGCACCAGAGCGTTTCGACCGGAGCAGACGGCTGCGGAAGCTCGCTTTTTGAGTACCCTGACAAGCTCGTGACAATTACATACTCAAAGGTGGGTCAGTCACGCGGTGTATCACAGATAATAGGCGACAAGGGCACAATAACAATTGAAAGCATATCACAGCTTACAGGTATTTGCCTTTTTGACAATAAGGGAGAAAAAGAGCTGATAAGCGGGGATATGACTAAAACACAGCTTATGGCTTGCGAGGCTCAAAGCTTTTATGATTTTATTACAAATCCCGATAAGAATAAAAATCGCCTGCTCGAATGCGTCAAGCAGGCGGAAAATGTCGTTCGCGCAATGGAAAAAATGAGGGATTGATTACTCTATTTCAATCTCCCAATATGCAATCGTTTTGCGCTCATAGGTATAGGTAATATAAAGCTTCATCCCTACGGCTACAATAGCAGGGTAGCTGAACTCGTGCTCACGCCCGGTAGCCGCCTCAAGCTTAATAAACTCGGTAAAGGTTCTTGCGTTATCAAGAGAGCGCATAAGGGTAAGCGGAGCGCGCGCTCCCCAATTTTCGGAGGTGGGGTTTGAAATGAGAACAAGTGAGCCATCCGACAGCTTGTCTAAATCAATACCGCTGTTGGGATTCATATATTCGGTCTTATATGCCTTTTTCCAGGTTTTTCCCTTATCACTTGAATCACTGCGGTAAATAAACCCGCTATTTGTCCTCACAAGCATATGAACTGACTGGTCACACTCCCATAGGGTAGGCTGAATCATCCTGACGGGCAGCCCCATATTCTTCGGTCTTAAGACATAGTTTGATTTTGTGAATGTTTCGCCGTCATCCTTGGAAATGTCTACAAAGCATTTCCAGCTTGCCTTGTGCTTTTCGCTTGAGGCGGGAGCTAATACCACACCGTCTTTGAGACGGATATTTTTATTTTTTACAGGACCTCTTCCGTTTGTATCGTCACCGGGCACAAGCTCCCTCGGGACGGAAAAGCTGTTTCCTTTGTCATAAGAGTACGACACATAGGTTTTCCAGCTTCTGACCTTCTTGCCGTATTTGAAATACAATAAAATTGTTCCGTCCTTTTTTTGAAAGAGAACGGGATTCCAATGCGGCATGTTTTCAGTAACAAATACTTTCTTGGGAGAGCTCCACAGGCCGTCCTTGCGTTTTGAATACCAAATCGTAACGTCGTCGCAGCCCTCTGCCGTTCCGCCGAACCATGCGGCTACGACGGTGCCGTCCTCAAGAGGAAGTACTGTTGAAGCATGGCAGCTGTTCATGTATTTGTCGGTTTCAAAAATCATTTCCTTTTTTTTGGCTGTTATTTTAGTCATTTAAGTTCTCCTTATCTGTGTTATCATTTTTACTTCTTGAATCGTCAAAAGCATTCCAAGGAATATATTCCTCATCTGTCTTTTCCTTGACTTGCTCCCTTATATAAACATCCCCTGCAAATTTCTCAGAAACCGTATATATAAAAAACGGATAACCCTGCTTTGCCTTTAGCTCTTTTAATATTTTGTAATTTAGCATAGATCTTAAAACAAAGAACATCGGTACAAGGGATAATAGAAATAATGCAAAATAAAGCTCTGACAAAAAACCTGCCGATAAAATGGATATATACAAGCCGGCGGTTAAGGCATACCCTTTGAAATCATCATATTTCATCCTGACTAAACTAAGCGTAAGAGCCACCAATAATAGCAGCGGATAAATGGTCTTGAATAATCCAAAATTTAAGCTAAGGCCGAATATTTGCAAAATAAACCTGGTTGTTCCGAAAATGCTAACACCTGCAATAGGGATAAGGAAAAACGTGCATATTCTCACGGATATTTTGTTTATCTTGTCAACCTTTAACTTTAACGCGCGGGCTTCATCCATATCCATTTTCGCTATGTTGCCGTGCTTTATCCTAAATAAATCCAAGTCTTCAACTCCAATGCTCAATAATCTGTGTCAGACTCGTTTTTCAATATTAGGGACACAACCTTACTTGTTCCGAGTCTGTCAGCGCCGAGTCTTAAAAATTCTTCGGCATCTCCTAATGTTTTTATTCCTCCCGCCGCCTTGATTTTTACTTTGTTTTTTAAAAGGGAATTGAATAGCCTTACATCGTCGAAGGTTGCGCCCCCGTTTGAAAAACCTGTGGAGGTCTTAATGTAATCGGCGTTTGCCTTATAGACTATTTCGCACATTTTGATTTTTTCCTCCTGTGTCAGAAGGCATGTTTCTATTATAACCTTAAGAGTTTTATCCTTACAAGCTTTTTTTACCTCTTCGATTTCAAAAATTAAATCATCATAACTTTTTTCTTTCAAAAAGCCTATATTAATGACCATATCAATTTCATCCGCGCCGTTCTTTATCGCGTCCTTTGCTTCAAATACTTTGACTGCCGTAGTCTGAAAGCCTGCCGGAAAGCCGATTACCGTACAGACTTTTATTTCACCTCGGACTTCTTTTTTTGCAAGGCCTGTAAAGCAGGGTGCCACACATACGCTCGCGCAGCCAAGCCTCACGGCATTTTTACACAGCAGCTTGATTTGCTCACTTGTAGCCTCCACCGCCAGCAGCGTGTGGTCGACATGGGATACTATTTCATCGATATTCATTTTTCGTCTTCCTTAGCTATTTTATGTATATTCTATCATTAATTTTCCATATGTAAACCTTTTTGCAGCAATATAAAAAAAGAATTGATAAGCTTTAATTAATATGATATTATATTAGATATTCTTTTCACATAATATGTATATCGGGTGATAATTTTGAAAAATCTTCTCGTCATATTCGGGGGACAATCAAGTGAATATGAGGTTTCGCTTCGTTCAGCGGCATTTATTATCAGAAACATCCCTTCGGATAAATATAATGTTCATATGCTCGGAATAACAAAAAGCGGCGAATGGCTCTTTTTTAAGGGCAGCGTAGGTCGTTTAGAAAATGACTCCTGGCATACAAGCGAGCTTACCTTTCCTGCAGTACTTTCGGTAAATCCAAACGATAAAGCATTGTTTATTCTGGAAAACTCCGGTTTTTGTAAATTAAGTGTAGATGTCGTGTTCCCTGTTTTACACGGCAAAAATGGTGAGGACGGTACAATTCAGGGACTCTTAGAGCTCTCCTCAATTCCATATGTCGGCTGCGGGGTACTCTCAAGCGCTGTTTGTATGGATAAAGCCGTAACAAATGCTCTTTGCGACCAATTAGGCATAACGCAAGCTAAATGGCATCTAATCAAAAAATATGATTTTATTCATGATAATGTTGATTTAGATAAAATCATCAGGGAGCTTTCGCTTCCGATATTTATCAAGCCCGCTAACGCGGGATCCTCTGTCGGTATTTCTAAGGCCTCGTCCAAAGAGTCAGTTATTAAAGCTCTCGCTCTCGCATTTGAACATGATTGCAAGGTTGTTTTGGAGTCTGCGGTAATAGGCAGAGAGCTTGAGTGCGCCGTTATGGGGAACGATGAGCCTGTAGCCTCATGCGTGGGAGAGGTTGTGCCCTGTAATGATTTTTATGACTATAAGGCAAAGTACATAGATGACAATTCAAAGCTTCTGATACCTGCCCCTCTCCCCGAGGGAAAGTCTGAGGAAATTAAAAAAATCGCTATAGATATCTATAAGTATCTTGACTGTTCCGCTCTTGCACGGGTAGATTTTTTTATGGGCACTGACAATTTAATATATTTTAACGAAATTAATACAATCCCGGGATTTACTTCTATCAGTATGTATCCCAAGCTCTTTGAAGAAGCTGATGTCCCCTCTCAAAAGCTTCTTGAAAATCTCATAAAATACGCTTTTGAAAAGAAAGAGAATCAAAAAATATGAAAAAAGACGTTCTAATAAAAATTACTGATGAGCAGTCCTCAAACGGAGAGACCGAAAAGCTTGAAATAACGACTAAGGGTATGCTGTCCTTTTGCGATAATGAGGTTTCCATTATGTATAATGAAACTGATGGAGGGCTCGACGGTTCTGTTACAACAATCTTGTTAGATTCCCCTACCTGTGTTACGATGCTTAGAGAAGGTCCCTTCAGCTCACAAATTATTTTAGAGCAGAATAAACGTCACAACTGTTATTATGACACGCCCTACGGCAGCTTTATGATGGGGGTTTTCGCAAAGTTAGTCAGAATGAATGTAACGGAAAAAGGCGGTACATTGAAGATGAGCTATACGGTTGACTTTAATTCCGGTCTTGCAGCTGAGAATAAAATGCTCGTTACAGTAACAGAAATCTGAATTTAGGGAGAGCGCAATGTCTAAAATAGTTAAAACAGCAAAAAATCAGATAAATACAATTATAAACACAGCCTTTGAAAACGCGGTAAATAACAGTGAGCTTGTAAGCTGCACCTTTAAGGGCTTTAATGTTGAGACTCCCGCAGACCCCAAAAACGGCGATTATTCTACAAATGCCGCCTTCGTGCTTGCAGCTGCCCAAAAAAAGCCGCCTAAAATTATAGCCCAGATACTCCTGAAATATATATCCCTTGACCGGTCTTATTTTTGTGAGGTCCAGGTTGCCGCAGCAGGCTTTATCAACTTCTTTTTAGGTGAAAATTATTATTGTGATATCCTGCTCGATGTTTCGGCACTTGGCGAAAGCTATGGCTCGTCCGATTACGGAAAGGGTAAAAGAGTTCTCGTTGAGTTCGTTTCCGCAAACCCGACAGGACCTATGCATGTCGGGAACGCAAGAGGAGGCGCATTGGGTGACTGTCTGGCAAGTGTCTTGGAGAAAACAGGCTTCGAGACGGAAAGAGAATTCTATATAAATGATGCCGGAAATCAGATAGATAAGTTCGCTCTCTCTTTAGATATCAGATATCGGCAGCTGTTTCTTGAGAATATTGAGCTTCCTGAGGATTCTTACCACGGGGACGATATAGTCGCCCACGCAAAGGCCTTTGCAAAAATATACGGAGCATCCTTTTTGGAGAAGTCGAAGCAGGAGCGAATAGAAGCTCTGACGAAATTTGCGCTTCCCCTTAATATTTCACAAATGAAAGATAACCTGTTAAAATACAGAATTGAATACGACACTTGGTTTAGAGAAAGCTCCTTGCACGGCAGCGGCGAGGTTAACAAAATTATTGAGCTTCTGAAAAAAAGCGGATACACATACGAAAACGAAGGAGCGCTTTGGTTTAAGGCAACAGAATTCGGATGTGACAAAGACTTTGTAATAGTGCGAAGCAACGGTATCCCAACCTATATAGTGCCGGATATTGCATACCACTATAATAAGCTTGCCGTGAGAGGCTTCGATATTGCAATTGATATCCTCGGAGCGGACCACCATGGCTATGTCCCTCGCCTTAAGGCTGTGCTGTCGGCTTTGGGAATAGATAAATCAAGGCTCAAGGTAATCCTGATGCAAATGGTACATTTAGTTCGCGGTAAGGAAACAATAAAGGCGTCAAAGCGCACGGGAAACGCCATAACGCTTTTAACTCTTTTAGATGAGGTTCCGATAGATGCCGCTCGTTTCTTCTTTATACACAGGGAAGCTAACACACATTTAGATTTTGATCTTGATTTGGCAGTCGAAAAGTCTAACGAAAACCC
>CAZPPO010000058.1:0-11138 GCA_964588475.1 uncultured Eubacteriales bacterium | reverse complement strand
CGGAAACAGATTTCTGTCATATATACGCGAGGTTGACGCAATAGTTCATGTGGTAAGATGCTTTGAAAACGAAAGTGTTGTTCATGTTGACGGCAGTATTTCTCCGGTGCGCGATATTGAAACGGTTAATCTTGAGCTTATAATGGCTGACACTCAGGTTCTTTCCCGCAGAATCGAACGCACGCAAAAGGCGATGAAGGGCGACAGAGCTCTTTGCACCGAGCTTAGCTTTCTTGAAAAAGTTTTTTCATCCTTGAATGACGGAATATGCGCAAGAGCTCTTGAAGTTACGCCGGAAGAAAGGGAGATACTTGACACTGTTTCTCTTTTAACAACAAAGCCTGTCATTTACGTTTGTAATATGGGCGAAGATGATTTTACAAACAGTATTGATAAAAACTCAAAATACCTTGCAGTCTGCGAATACGCAAAAACAGAGGGAAGCGAGGTTTTCCCGATTTGTGCGGAGCTTGAGGCGCAGATAGCCGGTCTTGAGCAGAATGAAAAGGAAATGTTTTTGCAGGATCTGGGTGTAACGGCGGGTGCGCTTGATTTACTTATTGAGCGCAGCTATGATCTGTTAGGGCTTATGTCCTTTCTAACCGCAGGTCGGCCCGAGGTTCGTGCCTGGACAATAAAAAAAGGCACAAAAGCCCCGCAGGCGGCAGGAAAGATTCACTCGGATCTTGAGCGAGGATTTATAAGGGCAGAGATAATTTCGTTTGATGCTCTTATGCAATGCGGTTCAATGACAGCGGCAAAAGAAAAGGGTCTTGTGCGTCTTGAGGGTAAGGAATATATTTTGCAAGACGGCGATGTCGTTTTGTTTAGATTTAATGTATAAAGCCGTAATTTTATAAAAGAACTCTCTTTTATCATATTTGTTTCTTTTCAGGTAACAATTGATGAAAAGGAGTTTTCTTATGATCGGTGCTGTTATTGCGATTATTTCGGGAGCCTTAATGAGTTTACAGGGAGTTTTCAACGAGGGAGTCACAAAGCAAAGCTCTATTTGGATTTGTGCTTCGTTTGTACAGCTAACCGCCTTAGCCGTATGCTTTGGCGCATGGTGCCTGACGGGTTTTAAGGGGTCGTTCGGTCAGCTGCTGCATATAGACAATAAATATATGCTCCTTGGCGGTATAATAGGCGCGGCAATTACGTACTGCGTCATACGCAGCGTCTCCTCCTTGGGACCTGCACAGGCGGTAATGATTATCGTTGTCTCACAAATTGCTGCAGCTTATCTTATAGAGGTATTCGGCTTGTTCGGCGTTGAGAAAGTTGACTTTGAAGCTAAAAAACTTATGGGAGTTGTGCTTTGTATTGCCGGAATACTCCTGTTTAAGTGGCAAAAATAAGGCAACCCTTATAAAAAAACAAATAACTGTACTACATATATAAATCCACCGCCCGCATAAAAGCGACACGGCTTAACAGTCTCACACTTATTGACTTTTAGCACTTCGTGTTGTATAATTTTTCTTATATTTCACTATGTTGGGACTTGATGCTAAATGCAGTTTAAAGGTCTGAATGAGCTACGTGAATCCTTTCTTGCTTTTTTTGAAGACAAGGGTCACTTAAGGCTTCCGAGCGCATCTCTGATTCCTCACAACGACAAGAGCCTTTTGCTTATAAACGCGGGCATGGCGCCGCTTAAAAAATACTTCACGGGCGAGCTGACTCCTCCGAAAAAGAGGTGCGTTTCTTGTCAAAAATGTATACGTACGCCTGACATTGAGCGAGTCGGAAAAACATCGCGCCACGGCACTTATTTTGAAATGCTCGGCAATTTTTCCTTCGGCGATTATTTCAAGCGCGAGGCCATCCTTTGGGCGTGGGAATACTTAACAAAGCTCCTTGAAATTCCACAGGACAAGCTGTATGTAAGTGTTTTTACCGAGGACGACGAGGCTTACGACATCTGGACTAAGGAGATAAAAATTCCCTTCTCGCGAATCGTAAGACTCGAAAGAGAGGACAATTTCTGGGAGCATGGCGCCGGTCCTTGCGGTCCTTGCTCTGAAATTTACTTCGACAGAGGAGAAAAATACGGCTGCGGTTCTCCCGAGTGCACAGTAGGCTGTGATTGTGACAGATATGTAGAGGTTTGGAATCTTGTCTTTACACAGTTTGAAAATGACGGCGGCAACAATTATACACGGCTTAAAAGTCCTAATATTGATACAGGAATGGGACTTGAAAGGCTCGCTTGTGTTATGCAGGAAAAGGATAATATTTTTGAAATTGACACTGTACAAAATATTATGAGGCAAGTATGCCTTATTGCGGGTGTTACTTATGGAAAAAGTGAGAAAGCCGACGTTTCCCTTCGAGTAATCACCGACCATATAAGAAGCACCGTCTTTATGATTGCGGACGGCGTTATCCCCTCGAATGTCGGAAGGGGTTATGTGCTTCGCCGCCTAATCAGAAGAGCCGCAAGGCACGGCAGACTTGTTGGTATTGACAGAGCGTTTTTCTACCGTCTTGTAAAGACGGTTGTTAATGAAAACAAATGCGCTTATCCCGAACTTGTTGAAAAAGAGGATTATATCGTAAAGATTGTTTCCCTGGAGGAGGAAAGCTTCTCAAAAACAATAGACAGCGGACTTAGCGTCTTAAGTGATATGATAAGCAATACGAAGGGCACCGTCTTATCGGGAGCAGATGCCTTCAAGCTTCATGACACTTTTGGTTTCCCGCTTGATTTAACTAAAGAGATACTTGCCGAAAAGAATATGAGCGTTGACGAGGCACAGTTTGGCGTGCTTATAGAAAATGCAAGACAGACCGCAAGGGCCGCTCGCAAGGATGCCGGGGCAGAGGCTTGGAAAACCTCCGAGCTTGATTTAAAACACATAGCTACCACACAATTCGTCGGCTACACAGAGTATACTTCGTCTTCCAAAATACTTGCGATAATAGCAGACGGCGAACTCACCGGAAGCTTGACAACCGGAAACAACGGCATCATTATAACCGATACTACCCCTTTTTATGCTTTAAGCGGCGGTCAAACAAGCGATACGGGAACCGTTAAATCAGGTGGTTGTGTCTTTGATGTAACCAGTGTTACCAAAACCCCCGACGGTATTATACTTCATTACGGTACTCTCTTATCGGGAAAAGCATTATCCGTCGGCGACGATGCCGTGTGTGAAATCGATAAAGAAAAACGCTTAGCGACAAGGCGAAACCACACAGCGGCACATTTGCTGCAGGCGGCCTTGCGTAAGCTTTTAGGAACTCATGTCGCACAAGCCGGCTCTTATGTGTCGCCGGAGGTTGTGAGATTTGATTTTTCTCATTTTAGCGCAATTACCGCCCCTGAAATCGCTTCTGTCGAAAACCTTGTTAACAGGTATATTTTATCCTCCTCTCCCGTAACGGTAACGGTAACCGATGCGGAAAGTGCCCGCAAATCGGGAGCGCTCGCTCTGTTCGGTGAAAAGTATTCAAGCTCAGTCAGGGTAGTCAGGTGCGGTGATTTTTCCGTTGAGCTTTGCGGCGGAACACATGCCGAGAATACCGGTGAATTAGGACTCTTCAAAATTGTATCGGAGGGCTCCGTTGCGGCGGGTATAAGAAGGATAGAGGCTTTAACGGGCTTTAATTCGCTGGAGTACTTAAGAAGCAGGGAATCGATAATACACAATACCGCCTTATTTCTTAAAACCGGCGATACAGACGCTATCGCCGAAAAAGCCGATTCGATTATATCCGACTTAAAATCAGCGGAAAAAGAGATATCCTCGTTAAAAAGTGAAATCGCTAAGATAAAATCAGCAGATATTCTCTCCTCCTTTAAGGATATAAAAGGCGTTAAGCTGTATGTAGCAGATTTGGGGGAAGCCGATTCTTCCGAGGTCCGGGCGTTATGTGATGCCGCCGGTGACAAAGGAGAGGATGCCGTTATCTTAATAGGAGCAAAGAATGCTGACAAGAAAACCGTTTCCTTTGCTTGCCGTTGCGGCTTTATTGCCATTAAAAAGGGTGCGCATGCGGGCACCTTGGTGCGGGAAGTCGCCAAAATCACAGAGGGCTCGGGTGGAGGAAAGAGTGATAGTGCCATGGCGGGGGGCAAAAATCCCGAGAAGCTCGCCGAGGCTCTTGACGAAGCTCAGAAGATACTTTCAGACCTGATTGAAGACTGATTATTATCCTTAAGTGTTATCTCTTTAGGAAAGGAAATGAGTCTATGGACTGTATTTTTTGTAAGATTGTAAACGGTGAAATCCCCACAAAAAAGATTTATGAAGATGAGAACGTTCTGGGCTTTTATGATGTCAGCCCTCAAGCACCTGTCCACATTCTTCTGATTCCAAAGAAGCATATAACCTCGGCTGCCGATATTTCAGAGAAAAACAGCTTTGTAGTGGCAAATATTTTTGAAGCTGCCGCAAAGCTTGCAAGGGAGCTAAACCTTTTAAGCGGCTTCAGAATAGTCACAAACTGCGGTGAATCGGCGGGGCAAAGCGTGAAGCACCTTCACTTCCATCTTATGGGAGACAGGGCTTTTTCCTGGCCGCCGGGCTGATTTTCCGCTTTTTAAACATACTGACGGGACGCGGGGTGTTTGCTTGTCGAGACCGATGTTCGTTTTCGGTTTTACCTTTGCAGCCGTATGTTTCGCCTGCTGTAAAACAGGCGTATATTCGGCGTATATTTCTGTCCTTATTTCAGTTATCGCACTGTTGATTTTCTTCTTTGTACGCTCGCTTCATAAAACTCTTGAAATACCGCTTATGGCGGCAGCCGTTCTGATGTCTGCGGTTATTTTTCTTTTGTTTTCAAATTATTCCTGCAATAAAGCCGTTGCCTTTGAAGGAGAAACGGCTTTTACCGGAAAAATAATATCTCTCCCTCAAAAAGGCCGCAACAGCTTTCAATATGAAATACAAACCGAAAGCATAGGAGAAAGGTTTGTCAGACTAAAGCTTTTGTACTATTCAAATCAGGAGCTTGACTGTGACGTGTACGACTGCATATCGGTAAGCGACGCCAAAATCTTCCTTCCGAAGAACGCCGAGGGAAAAGAATCCGAACACTATAAATCGCGTGGAATTTTTCTTAGCGCGTACTCGTTCGATTCGCCTCAGGTTCTTTTTACTTATCAAAAAAAACCGCTTTATTATGTACTTATGCTTCGCAAGTCTATAATAAGCACATTGCTTGAAAACTCCTCCGGTGACAGGGCTGGCATACTTGTCGCTATGGTATTGGGGGACACAAGCTTTATTTCCCCGCAAACAAAAGAGCATTATGCAAACAGCGGCACCTCCCACCTGCTTGCGGTATCGGGTCTTCACGTCACAATCTGGGTATCGTTTTTAATAGCTTTTCTAACCGTTTTCGGCGTTAAAAAAAAGATGGCAAACCTGATATCACTAATGTTTCTGGTCTTTTTCGCAGTGGTGACCGGCTTTTCGCCTTCTGTTATAAGAGCCTCCCTGATGCTGTCTGTCATATTGATATCCGTGTTCTTTAAAAGACGCAGCGATTCGCTCAATTCCTTGGGGCTTTCGGTTTTTCTTATTACGGTAATAAATCCGTTTGCCGTCTTGTCAATAAGTCTCCAGCTATCGGTTATGGCTACTTTTGGAATAATCACTATAGGAAAATATTATTGCGGACGCTTTGCAAGGCTTGTTATGCACACGAGAACAGTCCTTCTAAAACGCCTAATCGTCTATATTGCCGATATTATTATAATATCCGTCTGTGCATTTATATCAACCCTGCCGGTAACGGTAGCAGTTTTCGGTAAGGTGTCTGTGATTGCTCCTTTGACAAATGTCCTCGTCATTTTTCTTTCATCCTTGTCAATGGTTTTCGGAGGCTCCGGAGTAATTATGAATTATTCCGAAATTTTAGCACCTGTTGCAAACCTCTGGTTCGCGATAGCGGATATGTTGGCGGGAATAATATTGAGTATTGTAAACGCTCTGGGTTCCCTCACCTTTTCCGCCCTTCCCGTCAACACCCCTGTATATGCCTTCTGGCTTGCAGGAACAACGCTTCTTATAATTTGCGCGATTATTATATTATACAGAAAAAAAACGAGGTTCCCTCTTGAGGTTACGGCGTCTGTTTGTTTAGTTTTGTTTATTTTCGGGAACGCTTTCGCACTGCTGCCTTCAAGGGAGAATATAAAGGGCACGGTTTTAGATGTCAAAGGCTCACCTGTAGTAGTTCTTCAAAACGGGAGGCATTACGCCCTTTTGGGCTGTCCGCGCGACAGCGGCGGTTTTGACTATGAGCTTAGCAGATTTATACCGCAAATGCCCTCAACCTGTCTTGATTTGCTCGTAATCCCTTATGAAAATCTTGGCAGCGAAAGCTATAACAGCATAATGGTAAATTATCGTCCCAAAGAAATTTTTGCCGATATTTCTCTATACATGGAAAATAAAAATCTTTTTAATGACAATGTCAAAAAAGGCGCTACGGCAAAATATTTTCTCTGGGACGAGGTTGATATTTCATATTACAACACAAATAATGTAAATTGTGTTATAATTGAATTTAGTGATAAAACAATTATGGTATCCTTTAGTCCAAGCAACGATATCAGTAAAATAAGCTTAAATATAGCAACTGCGGACACTCTCGTTTGCCGCGACCTCTTGCCGCAAAACCCGTCCGCGGTACTGTGGAAGGAAATAATCATAACGGGCAATGCTTCAAAGAAACAACAGCAATCATATAAGCGGGCTTTAGCCCTGACACAAAACACATACCTTACCGCGTATGAGGGAAGTGTCCTTGTCATAGATGCAAGGAGGGATTACTATGAGCAGACTTAATGAAGATGAATTATTAAAGCAAATCAGCAAAAAAAATTTTGACAGACTCTATCTGATCTACGGAACAGAAGATTTTCTGAAGCAGCACTATGCCTCCTTGATACCTCAAAAAATCATAAAACCGGATTTTTTAGAGTTTAACCTGCATAAGCTCGACGGAAAAAGTACTTCATTAGAGGAAATTGCAGACTGCATAAGCTTTTTGCCTTTGTCGGGAGAGTACTCCTGCACGGTTGTTTATGATATGTTGCTTTCTGACCTAATCAAGGAAAGAACCGCCCGTCACAACGACGAAGAAGATAAAGAGGATAATCAGGAGCTCTCGGAGGATCTCGGTCATAAATTTGAAACCTTTATAGAAATTATATCCGATATTCCCGAAAGCAGTGTTCTGATATTCTGGCTTGATACAATTGAGGTTGACGTAAAAAAATCCAATTGGAAAAAAATAATCGCCGCCTTTGACAAATACGGCAGTGCCGTTAATCTTTGCAGCCGCTCCCCTTTGCAGCTTGTAAAGCTTTTGTGTGATACGGCAGGAAAGAAGGGCTGTACCTTAGACAGAGCCGATGCCTATTATATGATAAATATCGTCGGAGAAGATATGGGGACTCTCAGTAATGAGCTTGATAAGCTCTGTCTTTACAAAAAGAGCGGAAAAATCTCGCAAACCGATATTGATAACACCGTGATCTTAAGCGCACAGGCCAATATTTTTGCACTTGCCGAATTAATAGTCAAGGGAAAAGCAGATGAGGCATTGTCACTCTTATCGCTTCTTATAAAGCAAAACTGCGAGCCGATAATAATCCTTGCGACTCTCTCGATTACTTATGTGGATATGTACCGTGTTAACGCAGCGATTCGCAGCGGTCTTAAGTATTCGGATGTAGCGCAATATTTTAATGATTATAAGGGAACAAAGATGTTCCGTCTTGAAAAGGCGTCCGCGCTTTGTAAAAAATACAGCTTGGAGCAGCTCAGATTTGCGATTTTTCTCTTATCCGAGGCAGACATTAAGCTCAAAAGCACACGCGTCGAAGGAAAAACGATACTTGAACTGCTGATTGTTAATTTATTAAGGATAGGCCGATGATTAAAACTGACAGGATAATAATTGTAGAAGGAAAATATGATAAAATTCGGCTCTCGTCCGTCATTGACGGCACAATAATCGAGACCGACGGCTTTTCCGTATTTAATAACAAGGAAAAGCAGGCAATGATAAGAGCGCTTGCCGAAAAGAAAGGGCTTCTTATTCTCACCGACAGTGACGCGGCGGGGTTTAAGATTCGCTCGTATATCGGCAGCATAGTACCGCCCAAAACCGTGATACACGCATATATCCCTGATATCTTAGGCAAGGAAAAGCGGAAAAGCTCCCCATCAAAGGAAGGGAAAATAGGCGTTGAGGGAATTTCTCAGATTGTTCTGACAACAGCCTTAAGACAGACGGGAATTTTCTCCGAGGAGGAAAAAGAGCCCTCACGCAAAATAACAAAAACCGACTTCTACGAGGACGGCTTAAGCGGAAAGACGCAAAGCAGGCAATTAAGACAAGCCCTTATCAAAAGGCTCAGCTTACCCTCGCGGCTTTCTTCAAACTCGCTTCTTCAGATAATCAATGCTTTTATGACTTATGAGGAGTATAAAAGCACATTAGAGGATATAAAAAATGCTTAAAAAAAATGACGACATCCCCCTTTTTATCGAGGATTACACATCCGAGGGCAACGCAATAGGAAGATTTCAGGGCTTTGCGGTCTTTGTGCCCGAGGCGGCTGTGGGCGATACTGTTTTATGTCATATCATAAAGGTTAAAAGTAACTATGCTATAGGTAAACTATTACAGATTCTTGTTCCCTCCAAGGACAGACAAGACAATGACTGCCCTCTTTCCGGATGCGGTGGCTGCTCCTTCAGACACATAACATACGAAGCAGAGCTTAACTATAAGGAAAAGCTCGTATCCGACACATTAAAAAGAATCGGCGGTATAGATATAGCCGTGGACTCTATTGTCGGCTCACGTAATATATATGGCTATCGCAACAAAGCCCAGCTTCCTGTTAAAATGGAGGACAACGAGGTTAAAATAGGCTTTTTCGCTCAAAAAAGTCACAGGGTAATAGACGGCGGCGAATGTGCCCTTCACCCAATAGAATTCTCTCTGGCAGCAAAACTGTTCAAGGAGTTTATAAGCTCATTCAATATCAGCATATACGATGAAACCCTGCACAAAGGACTTATAAGGCATCTGTATTTGAGAAAGGCCTTTGCCACAAATGAGCTTATGGTATGCGTCGTAATAAATGGCACCTCCCTCCCCCACGCCGAGGAGCTTGCGCAAAGCCTCATGACCATCCCATCCTTTAAGACGCTGGTTTTAAACATAAATAAAGATAAAACAAATGTAGTTCTCGGTCCCCTGTCCAAAACTCTTTACGGCGAAGGACGGATTACGGACGAGCTTTGCAAGTTAAGCTTCAAGCTCTCACCGATGACGTTTTATCAGGTGAACCCTAAGCAAACTGAGCTACTTTATCAAATAGCCGGCGAGCTTGCCGATTGTAAAAAGACAGACACACTACTTGATTTGTATTGCGGAACGGGAACTATTGGACTTACCTTAGCCAAAAAAGTAAAACAGGTAATAGGCGTAGAAATAATCGAGTCGGCGGTCCTTGACGCTATAGAGAACGCAGATAATAACGGTATAAGTAACGCTCGCTTCATCCACGGCGACGCAAAGGACGCGGCAAAGTCTCTTAAAAACGAGGGCACAGTCCCCAATATCGTTATTCTTGACCCTCCCAGAAAGGGCTGTGATAGGGATCTGCTAATAACGGTTTCCCATATGCACCCCGAAAAAATAATATATATATCATGCAACTGCGCAACTCTTGCCCGCGACTGCGCATTTTTAGAGGGCTTAGGATATATGACAAAAAAAGCAGTCCCGGTAGATATGTTCCCAAGGTCGAGCCACGTTGAGTGCGTGGTATTGATGTCAAAAACAACAAACAATAGGAGGTGTTAATTATATGAACAAAGATAATCTTGTTTTTCGTCCACTTACAATAATGATTGACGACGAAAGTTACTTTATCCCTAATCAAATTTACAAATTTATGAGAATTGATGGGAACATTGCATTTGGAGCAATACTGGAAGGTAAAATAATTGGTTTGATTTATGGATATACATTGTGTCAGCTGTGCAATGATAAACCACAGTTTTTCGTATACTCTGTTGCAATTCATTCAAGTTTTCAAAACCGAGGATATGGAAGCAGATTTTTTCAGTACATTGTAGATTATTGTCAGAAAAATAATTATGCAGAAGTTTTTGTACCTACCGATAAGGGGAATGCAAGAGCATGCAAAGTATACGAAAAAGCTGGCGGGAAAAATGATAATGATGATGAAATTATTTATGTTTTTAAACTCATCAAATGAACTATTATGTATCAAGGTTTTTAGCGTACATAAGTACAAAACTTGATGTGCGAAAATCGTGAAAATATCGCTTCGCAGTAACAAGTCCAGAGGACAGATTTCGGACGCGAGTGTACGATTTAGATGTCACAGCTTCGCGAGTGTACAGGATAGATGTTTCGGTATTTTTGGGCTTGGTGAGTGGTCGATTTAGATGTTTTTTGGATTTTTCGAGGTTGTGCGGTCAAGTTTGATGTAAGAAAGGATTAAATAAGTAATATGGATTTATTTCATCGATTACTGTTATTACTACCGCAGTTTTTCTTTGAAAAAATAACGGTGAAAAATTACATGCAGTATTTCTGTATATTTACGAGTAATAAGCAATATTGGGAACTTACACAAGGAAGTCCTGCCACCGAGCAGGACTGTTTGGAAACAATGGATTATTGTCCTCAAAATTGTAATAAAGAACAAGTCTATTGCCTTGGCGTTCGTGAAGATGAAAAACCCATTGCTATTATTTCACTTTTGGAAAATTATCCGAGGATAGGTGTATTGTATATTGGGCTTTTACAAATTGATGGGTATTCCCAACACAAAGGCATAGGTTCTATAATTATGAGCGCAATTTTCAAAGCATCGAATGGATTGTTTGATTCGATACAGTTATCTGTGCAAAAAAATAATACTGGTGCTGTACGGTTTTGGGAAAAACAAAGTTTTATTATCGACATAAAAACGATGAGTAAAGACACGGAAAATCTGCCGTTAAAAAGAACGATAGCTTAGCAATAAAGAATTGTATAAATTCCATAAGATAAATATAAACGAGTTAGTGCGTGGTATTGACTTCAAGGGTGGATGAGTGAGGGTGCAAAAAAACCCT
>CAZPPO010000057.1:0-11204 GCA_964588475.1 uncultured Eubacteriales bacterium | reverse complement strand
CGCTTCTCTTGAAAATTCTATATTGTCTTCAAAATAGTTTATGCTGCACACAGCTGTGCTTAAATCAAGAGTCCTTCTATACCCTTGTGTTTTTAACGGCTTTTGGAAGTCTATAAGAATATTTCCCAAAGGTATGTATTCCTGACTCCAGACGCTTGAGCATTCTTTTTCAATAATATCCTGTGCTTCAAGGTATTTTTCGCTCATAACAAGCTGCCTTGCCTTAATAAAGCCTTCGTATGAACCTTCTCTGACAGTATCTCGGGGATAACCGCTCCAAAGTGTATCCTGGTTTAAGTAAACTGTTTCACGAGTTGTTCCTCCAAAGACACACGCGCCGAGATTTCCGTTACCCAGCGGTAATGATTGGGTCCAGACGGAAGCGGGCTTATCATACATCATAAGATTAGCGTCTTTATACATTATTTTGCCTCCTTTATCTTTAATATTAAACAAACATATTCTTTTGTCAATATTAAAGCAAATAATATATATTATTACTAATAATTAGTCTATTTTCCTTGTTTTTATAAAAATTTAATGTTAAAATATTTGTTTGAAAGGGGAATCTTTATGAAGCATTTTGAAAAAATATTTGAACCGGGAAAGAGTAATCTTGAAGCAACGGTAAATTATATTGTTGAAAGAATAACCTATATTATTAAAAACATAGGCCCCAGAGCACCCGGGAGTGCTCAGGAATTTAAAGCCCAAAAGCTGATGGCACAGGAGCTTAAAAAATGGTCTGATGAGGTTGATATTGAGGGATTTACGGTTAACCGTCAAGCGTTTATGGGCTTTATTCCTTTTACGGTTGCAGCGGCAGTTATAAGTGTTTTTTTATATTGGATGTTTATGCCGCTTAAAGCCTTCGGAGTTACTCTTCTTGGAATAATACCGTTATTATTTGAATTCGGTATGTATAAAAAGTTTTGTGACCCTCTATTTAAGGGACATCCCTCACATAATGTAATAGCAGTACGAAAGGCTAATTCGGAAATTAAAAAAAGAATATACTTTGTGGCTCATGCGGATTCTCAGTATGAATGGCTTCTTAACTACAAGTTCGGCGGAGTTGGAATGAAATTAATTTTAATTCCTGCCGTTGTAGGACTTTTTGTAACAAGCGCAGCTAATTTTGTGATGTGGATAGTCAGCAGAACAATAAATGCTAACGCTATTGATATGCTGTTTTTTAGGATATTGGGCATATTCCTTATTGCTTTTATTCCCTTTTTCATTGCTTTTCTTTTTTTTCAAAGCTATACGAAAAGCGTTCCCGGTGCTAATGATAATCTATCAGGGTGTCTTTGTTGTATGTCGGTTTTGAAGTCACTCGAGGAAGCAGGAGTTCGTTTCGAAAATACAGAGGTAAGGGTACTCTTAACGGGGTCTGAGGAAGCAGGTCTTCGTGGCGCTAAAGCCTATATTAAAGCTCATTTAGATGAACTTAAAGAAAAAGAAACCGTAGTAATAGCTGTCGATACGATACGCGACATTGACGATATGGCGATTTACGACAGGGATTTGAGCGGAACGGTAAAACATGATAAACAGGTAAAGCAGCTTCTAAAAAAGGCCGCCCAAAACTGTGGTATGAATTTGCCTTATTCATCCGTGTATATCGGCTCTACAGACGGTGCCGCATTCACACAAGCCAAAATCAAAGCAACCGGCTTTGCGGCTATGGATCCGACTCCGCCCAGATATTATCACACACGCCTTGATGATGTTGATTTATTGGAACCCAAAGCTCTAAAAGCGGCAGTTGAAATACTTGTTGAGGCTTCATGTATTTACGATGAGGATGGTCTTGAATAAATTTGCGGCAATAAAGCGGAGAACACTATGTATTTTATAATCCTCGACCTTGAGTGGAACAATGCATATAGCAAAAAACATAAATGCTTCATTAATGAGATAATCGAAATCGGCGCAGTTATGCTTGATTCTAATCTTAATGAGGTTGATTCCTTTTCTCTTTTTATTAAAGCTCAATTGGGGAAGAAACTGCATTCACGTGTCAAGGAGCTCACAAACATAACTAATGAGGATATAAATGCAGGAACACCGTTTTCTAAAGCAATGTATGTTTTCAGAAAGTGGTCTTCGCATGACGATTGCATTGTTCTTACATGGGGCGACACCGATTTAAGAGTTCTTATAGAAAATTTCCATTATTTTAACGGTATAATGGTTATCCCTTTTCTAAAAAAATACCTTAATCTGCAAAAATATTCTCAGGCGTTTTTGAATTTATCCTCAGCAGAGCAGTTGGGTCTTCAAGCCGCGGCAGAGATGCTTGATATTAATACTGACAGCTATTCACTACACAGAGCGTTAGGTGACAGCTATCTTGCTGCTGACATACTTAAAGAGATATATAATCCTCAAATGATGAAATCTTATCTATGCGTTTGCGATGAAAATTTTTATAGGAGACTTCTCTTCAGGGCTCGTGCGATAACCGACATTGAAAGCCCACTTATAGACAAGAATGAAATGCGCTGTAATTGCGAAAAATGCAATCGTCCGGCGGAGCGTATATCTGATTGGAAGGTCGTAGGAAAATCCTTCAGGGCAGTATTCTTTTGCCATCACTGTGAAAGAAAATTACGATTCACTGTAAAATTCAGGGAGTTTTATGACAGAATAGATGTTCGTTCTACGGTCGTTCCGTTCATTGAAAAAGGTCCCAAGGAAACTGAGTCGGAGCAAATTTTATTTGATGACTCTTTCATTCAATCAGATTGAATTGATTTTGAAAGGAGAAATAATGTATCCTTTATTGCTTAAACCCGTTTATAAACAAATAATATGGGGCGGCACGCGTTTAAAAACCGATTATGGCTTCGAAGGCGATGTTGATAATATAGCCGAAAGCTGGATGCTCACTTGCCGTGAAGACTCGGTTAATGAGATATTAAACGGAAAACACAAAGGCAGAACCTTAGAGGAGGTTGTTATGCACGGTAATGGCAAGCTTCTCGGTACTCTTTTTAACAACGGTGAATTTCCGTTGTTGATTAAGCTTATCGACGCTAAGGACGACCTTTCCGTTCAAGTTCATCCGAACGATGATTACGCCCGCAAAAACGATAATACTAAAGGAAAAACCGAAGCTTGGCTTATTCTTGATTGTGATAAGGACGCCCGGTTGATTTACGGCTTTAAGAGGAAAATTACAAAGGATGAGTTTAGGCGCGCAATTTTTGATAATACTTTGCTTGATATAGTTGAAACGGTAAAAGTTAAAAAGGGCGATTTTTTCTTTATACCGGCGGGAACACTCCATGCAATAGGCGGTGGAATACTCCTTGCAGAGGTTCAACAAAACTGTAATACTACATATCGCGTTTATGATTACAACAGACTTGAACATGGCAAAGGCAGGGAGCTTCATATTGATAAGGCTGTTGATGTAACTGATACTAAGCCATATAAGCATAAAGCGCATATTACAAGGCAAAAAATTGATGATGCAATTGTTGCAAATCTATGCCAATGTGAATACTTCAGTATTAAAACGGCTTTGACAAACGGAAAATTCAACTTTGGCGTTTCTGAAAAATCTTTTGTTAGTCTTATTGTTCTTGAAGGCAGCGCCATCGTAAGCTCTGACGGTGTTAATGTCAATATAAAAAAAGGCGACAGTGTATTTATTGCCGCAGGCAGTAAAGATGCTTTTATAGAAGGTCATCTTTCAGTGCTGATAAGTACACTATAGATAGAAATTATGTCATGTATTCAAATACAAGCCTTATCCTTCGGTTTTCCAGATAGGCTTTTGTTTTCAAACGTAAATATAAAAATTGAACACGGAGAACGCGTGGGGCTGATAGGGGCCAACGGAACGGGAAAAACCACCCTTTTTAAGCTTATCGCCGGTGAGCTCACACCAACTGACGGAGTGATAGTCACAGGCAAAAATACTAATCTTGGTCTAATGCGTCAATTTGCTGATTATAAAAACGGCAATACCGTCTATGATGAGGCTTTGACAGTCTTTTCAGATGTCGAGGCAATGGAAAACGAGCTGGATATAATTAATAACAGACTACAAAGCGATTCAGGCGATGCCTCTTTAATTGACAGACAGGTTTTCCTGACAGAAGAAATTCAGCGTCGTGACGGCCTTATATACAAGGCAATTACACGCTCTGCATTATTTGGGTTAGGGTTTAACCAAAACGATTTAACAAAAGAATGTCAACAATTAAGTGGAGGACAAATCTCTAAGCTTTGCCTATGCAAGCTTCTTCTATCCGACAGCAATATCATTCTTCTTGATGAGCCTACAAATCATCTTGATATTGATTCTGTTATGTGGCTTGAAGACTTTCTGTTAAAATATAAGGGTGCTGCAATAATAATATCCCACGACAGATTTTTTCTTGATAAAGTAACCTCAAAAACAATTGAAATATCCGAAAAGAAAGCCATTATGACAAAATATTCCTACAGCAGACATAAAGTCATAACAGAACAAAACAAGCTTGCGCGAGAGCGTGAGCACAACAAAGCAGTAAAGGAAATAGAGCGCATTGAAAGTATTATAAAACAGCAAAGGCAGTTTAATCAGGAGCATAATTTCGTGACAATAGCCGACAAGGAAAAACAAATTGAGCGAATTAAATCAAAGCTTGACTCCTCAGAGGTTGAAAATACAAAAATGAAATTTTCATTTCAAACCGCAAACGAAAGCTCCAACGAGGTACTTTCGCTTAATAATATAAGCAAAGCATTCGGGGGAAAAATGCTTTTTTCCGAGGTTAAGCTTGATGTATTAAAAGGTAACAGAATTTTTATAATGGGTCCAAACGGATGCGGAAAATCAACTTTGCTGAAAATCATAATGAGGGAAATTAAAGCCGATAGTGGATTTGTAAAACTCGGCAACAGCGTAAAGACAGGGTACCTTGATCAGAACATAACAAAGCTTACAAATACAAATACCGTTCTTCAAGAGGCTTGGGGTCAAGATAGAAGGCTTAGCCAAACACAAATAAGAACCGCTTTGGCATCGTTTTTGTTCTTTAGGGAGGATGTATTTAAGCTTGTGGGAGAGCTCAGCGGAGGGGAGAGAGCAAGATTAGCCCTATTAAAGCTGATGCTTCTATTTCCAAATTTTCTGATATTAGACGAGCCGACAAATCATCTTGATATATACTCACGCGAGGCTTTTGAGGACGCTTTGCTTGATTTTGAGGGTACAATTCTTGCCGTATCTCATGACCGATACCTAATTAATAAGCTTGCTTCAAAAATCGCGATATTGGATAGCAACGGGCTCAAAATAATCGAAGGAAATTATGAGAATTACTTGCTATACAAAGCAAATATTCAGCAAGAGGAGAGCACAACAAGGCAGAAGAAAAGCGATTTTAAGCTAAGAAAGGAACAACAAAGCGAGCAGAGAAAACAAAAAGGTAAAATCGAAAGACTTGAAAATAACATAACACAGTTAGAGTTTGAAATAGAACAAGCGGAATATGAACTTTGTGAGCCTAATATAGCAGTTGATTATCAAAAGGTATTTGAGCTGTCTGAAAGGCTTAATGAAAAAAAAGAACAGCTATTACAGCTTTATAACAAATGGGAGGAGCTTATTTCGTAATAATGATAGAGACACTCGCATATATAATATGCGGGTGATTATATGAAAAATAAGGAAAAAGATTATTTGCTGTACACCATAGGATTTCAAAGCATTGTTTCATTACTGATATTAGCAACTGTTTTTGCCATTTCAAAGCTAAACACCTCTTTGTCAAAAAATCTTTCAGAGGACTTAATACCTCTTTTAGCTCTTTCTCTCTCTAAGGATGATGCTCGTGATGCCTTTAAGAACATAAAGGAGATAATTTTTACTGATGATGCTTTATCAGAAGCTAAAACAGATGACGTGAGCGTTGAAGAAAGCCGAGAAGATGAAGCAAATAATTTTACGGGAACTGAAATTGAAAGCGCAACTAATTCGGAAAACGAAAATAATGATCAAGAGATAGAATCCATCTCAAATTCGATTGATTCCCTTACGGCAACGGTATCAAGCTCATATAATTCAAAACAAATTAAGCTCAACCTGACTCGTGACGGAAAGGATTTAGTCGCTTGTGCCTCAAATCAACCTTACAGTCTCAGTAAGACGGTGTTTTTACCGCTTTCAGGAAAAATCACCTCAAAATTCGGTGAAAGAGAGCATCCCGTTTACAACAATAACAGCTTTCATACCGGTATTGATATAGCCGGTAAAACGGGAGATGAAATTAAATGCATTGCGGACGGGGAGGTTATAAGAGCAGATTACAACAGATGGAACGGACATTTTATCGAGGTTGACCACGGAAAAGGCATTACTACGATGTATTGCCACTGTAGCAAGGCGGAGAAACGATTGCAAGAGTTGGCAGCACAGGGGTTTCTACCGGACCTCATCTTCATTTTGAATTCAGAATCGATGGAATATCATATGACCCGTCATATGCGTTAAAAAGTGCAGCAAATGCGGTTTAAGTATAAAAGTATTACTGTAAAAATCAGTTTTTTGTTTTTTGCGGTAATTTTTATCGCTTTAGTAACACAAAACAGTTTCTTGCCACTTATTTTGATAGTATCAGCCTTGCTTCATGAAGCAGGGCATTTAGTATCTCTATTCTTTACAAAAACTCAGATATGTGTAATTTACTTTAATATCTTCGGAATGAAGATAGTTAAGGGTATAAATTGCAGAATGAATTATCGTAACGATTATAAAATTGCCCTGATGGGACCGTTTGTCAATCTTTTGGTGTTTTTGATGTTCTTGACGATGTTTTTTTGTCTGAATTCAATTATATTGCTTCAAATTGCTTTAATAAACTTGTTTCTTGCCTTATTTAACCTGTTGCCTATTATATGCCTTGACGGCGGAAGCGCATTATATTCGTTTATAGCGATGAAAAAATCATCCTTTAAGGCTTACAGAGCATTAAGGCGCATATCATTTTTATTAACTATTCCCTTGATTGTATTTGGTGTATTTCAGCTTTTCAACACAAGATTTAATTTTACCTTTCTGCTTGTCGGAATGTATCTTATCGTTTTGCTTATTTTTAAAAACCCGAAGCATTCTCCTTGCTAAATAACGATATTTGATGTAAAATGTTAAAAAAGCAATGGAGTTGAAAATGCAAAATAAAGAAATCGAAAAAATTCTGCCGCTTGTAGAAAAGCCGTCAAGATACATTGGAAATGAGCCCGGAAGCATTATTAAAGACAAGACGCATATTGATGTTTCGTTTGCTTTTTGCTTTCCTGATATTTACGAAATCGGAATGTCCCATTTAGGGATGAAAATACTTTACAGCCTGATTAATTCGCAGGAATATGCTCTGTGTGAGCGTGTATTTGCTCCGGCTTCAGATATGGAAGACATTCTCAGAAAAAATAGTATACCGCTTTTTTCTCTTGAATCAAAGACAGTGTTATCAAAATTCGATATCATAGGCTTTACGCTTCAATATGAGTTGTCCTACACCAATATTCTGAATATGCTTAATCTATCAAATATACCATTGCGCTCACAGGAAAGAAAGGAAGCCTTCCCTTTAATAATCGGCGGCGGTCCGTGCAGCTGTAATCCCGAACCTATCGCAGAGTTCTTTGACCTTTTTGTCCTTGGGGAAGGGGAGGAGGTAATCTTAGAGCTTCTTGAAAAAGTAAGAATTCACAAGAAAAATGGCACGAAAAAAAGTGCTTTATTAAAGGAATTGTCGAAAATACCCGGTGTTTATGTTCCTTCTTTTTATGATATTTTTTACAATGAAGACGGAACCATTAGAAAAGTAAAAGCAAAAAGTGAAGCACCCGAAAAGATTATAAAAAGAGTAATATTAGATCTTGACAAAGTATTTTTCCCCGAAAGCTTTGTAGTTCCCTTTACAGAAACTGTTCATGACAGAGCCGTTCATGAAATATTTAGAGGCTGTATAAGAGGCTGCCGTTTTTGTCAGGCGGGCTTTATATATCGTCCTGTCAGGGAAAAGAGTGTTGAAACCATTGAAAAGCAAAGCAAAAAGCTTTGCGCCAACACGGGCTACGACGAGCTTTCGCTATTATCCCTGTCAAGCAGTGATTACACAAGGATTACCGAATTACTTGAAAGGCTTTTGGGTTGGACTGCTAAGGCAAAAATCAATGTTGCCTTGCCATCCTTAAGAATTGACGGATTTTCGGACGAGCTTAAACAGAAGCTTGCTCTTATTCGCCGTGCAGGTCTTACCTTTGCTCCGGAGGCGGGAACTCAACGGCTCAGGGATGTAATCAATAAGAACATAACCGAAGAAGAGATACTTAACACTGCGAAAAATGCATTCATGGGTGGTTGGAGTGCTGTTAAGCTGTACTTTATGCTTGGCTTACCAACCGAAACGGATGAAGATATAGAGGGTATCGCACGGCTTTCCCAAAAAATTGTGAATGAATATTACAACAATCCTGAGAAACCAAAGGGAAAAAGCGTTAAAGTTACTGTAAGCGCGTCATCTTTTGTACCTAAGCCGTTTACTCCCTTTCAATGGGAAGCGCAGGACACACAGCAGTCGTTTTTACGAAAGCAAAAATTACTCAGAGAATGTATCCAAACGAAAAAGATTTCGGTAAACGTACACAGTACAGGGATGAGTCTTATTGAGGCGGTTTTAGCGCGCGGAGACCGCAGACTTTCATCTGTTTTGGAGGAGGCTTACAGGACAGGCTGTAAATTTGACAGCTGGGACGATTGCTTTGATTTGCAAAAATGGCTTAATGCGTTTGATAAGGTTGGACTGACTGCTGACTTTTATGCAAACAGACAAAGAGATTTTAGCGAAACACTTCCCTGGGACCATCTTGATTACGGTATTGACAAGGAATTTTTAATCAGTGAAAACAAGGCTTCTAAAAAGGGGAGTACAACTGCTAATTGCCGTATAAAATGTTCAGGATGCGGTGCAAATAAACTGCCGGGAGGTAAGTGCGATGCGTACCGTTAGAATTTGGTTTACCAAAACCGGCTATGCAAAATATATATCCCATTTGGATTTAATGCGATATATGACCAGACAGCTTCGCAAGACTCCTTTGGATATTTATTATACTGAGGGCTATAATCCACGCATGCATATGGTGTTTGCTTTATCCTTGCCGGTTTGCGTTGAAGGACTCAACGAATGCTTCGATATTAAAATATTGGGAAACGAAACAAACGAGCAAATATCAGCCTGTCTCGAGCATGTATCAACTCCGGTAATAACCTTTACCGGTGTATGTGACCCCGTGAATTATCCCGCACAAATCAAATACGCTAAATACTCTGTGCGGTTTTTTCCTTGTAATGAGGAGCTTAAAAATCATATTATTGAGGCTTTAACGGCAGAGAACCTTTTTTGTGTAAAAAAGAACAAGAAAGGCGTCGTCAGACAGATAAATTTAAAAGAGCTCGTTTTTAATATTGCAATTAACGACTTTGGAGAATCCCTTTTGCTTGACTTTATTCTACCTGCGGGAAATATAGATAATATTAATCCTTTTTTATTCTTGGAGGCTCTGCTTAAAGGCAGCGGACAAGGTATTTGCTCTGCAAGCGTAGTAAGAGAAGGACTTTTAATAGATAAAGCAAAAATTTATTCCTAATTCTAAAAGAATGCTCATATAAATAAATGGTGATTTATATGAACGAAAAAGCAGTCACGGCAGTGGCGGCATTTGGTTTTATTCTTGTTATGGGTTTTTGCATTTTAAACTACAAAATGGCCTCAAAGGACGTAGCCGATATACCTATTAAAACTGATAAGACCGTTGTAATAATTGACGCGGGGCACGGCGGTGTAGACTCAGGTGCTGTAGGTCTTAACGGAGCTTATGAAAAGGACATTAATCTTTCCATAGCAAAAAAACTTAATGACATATTAAAATCATCGGGTTATTTAACGGTTATGACTCGAAACAGGGATGTTTGTCTGGCAGGTGATGATGCGAAAACAATAAGAGAAAAGAAAACATCCGACCTTCACAACCGGATGAAAATAATGGAAAGCTTTGAAACCGTAATATTTATTAGTATTCATCAAAACTCCTTTTACGGTGCTAAGGCAAAGGGGACACAGGTCTTTTATTCTCCTAATTCGGAGGAGTCAAAAGCTCTTGCAGATTTGATACAAAGCTCAATAAAAACAGGATTGCAGCCTGAGAATAAGCGTCTCACAAAAAAAGCCGATACCTCAATTTTTCTATTATATCGAGCCAATAAAACCGCGGTAATGGTTGAGTGTGGTTTTTTGTCGGATTATGAAGAAAATTTAAAGCTTTGCACCAATGAATATCAAAATCAACTTGCTGTATATATAGCCGAAGCAATTAAGATTTATTTAGACTAAGAAACAAGGGGATGTTGAAACTTGGCGGGAAAAATTAAAACCGTATTTATCTGCAGTCAATGCGCGTACGAAAGCGCAAAATGGCAGGGTAAATGTCCATCCTGTGGTGAATGGGATACGTTATCGGAGGAAATAATCAAAACAGATTCTAATAAATCGACTTTAAGTAAGCAATCGGACACACCGGTCTACACTCTCTCCGGTATAGACTCAGTAAAAGAGGAGCGTTGTGACACCGGTCTTTTTGAGCTTAACCGCGTTTTGGGAGGAGGCTTAGTCAAGGGCTCTCTCGTTCTTCTGAGCGGAGATCCCGGAATAGGAAAGTCAACGCTTCTGCTTCAAATTTGCGAGTATTTAACTAACAATAGCAGTGTTCTTTATGTTTCGGGTGAGGAGTCGGCACACCAGCTTAAAATCAGGGCACGACGCTTAGGAGTTGTAAGTGAATCATTGATGATAATGTGCGAAACGGACTGCGAAACGGTTGCGGAAAAAATCCGCAGCCTAAGTCCCGACATAGTTATGATTGACTCAATCCAGACGATGACAGTCAGCCAGATATCCTCTTCTCCGGGTAGTGTGACGCAGGTGCGCGAATGTGCTAACTTATTTATGCGTATGGCTAAAACTCTGAATGTTTCAATAGTGCTTGTAGGTCATGTTAACAAAGACGGTAATATAGCCGGACCGAAGGTTCTTGAGCATATTGTGGATACAGTTTTGTATTTAGAGGGCGAAAGAAACCTCACCTACCGAATTTTACGCGCCGTAAAAAACAGATTCGGTTCAACAAATGAAATTGGAGTA
>CAZPPO010000056.1:1367-11365 GCA_964588475.1 uncultured Eubacteriales bacterium | reverse complement strand
ATCTATATTCCAGGTATGGCCGCTGACTTTGAGGCTGTAACCGCCGTATTCGCTCAGAACAAAGGGTCTGCCGTCCTTTTTCGGCATAGTGACGGGCATAATGTATCTGTGGATACTTCTGAAATCCTTTCCGCCCTGGTCGTACCAGCCGCTCGCGTGGTCTACAAAGCGGCTCGGGTCATACTCCTTAACCTTATCTCCTATTTCCTTGGCGTCAAACTGCCCCCAGCCCTCGTTAAAGGGTACCCAGCAGCAAATCGACGTATGGTTGTACAACAAATCAATGATTCTGAAAAGCTCCTGCTTGTAGTTTTCGCGCCACTTCGGGTTTTCCCTTGAAAACGACTTGTACTTATTATCCTTTACGGTTATTCTCAGATTTGGCAGCACACCCGCCAGTATATTGCCTATGTACTGCCCTCCGCTGACCATATCCTGCCAGACGAGCATTCCGAGCCTGTCACAGTGATAATACCAGCGTGAAGGCTCTACCTTGATATGCTTGCGAAGCATATTAAAGCCGAGGTCCTTCATCTTCTGAATGTCATATATCATAGCCTCGTCCGTGGGCGCGGTCATACCGCCGTCACACCAATATCCCTGGTCTAAAAGACCGTTCTGAAAATACGGCTTGTTGTTCAGAAACAGCCTCGGTAGCCCTTTGGCGTCCTTATCAATCGAGAATTTACGCATACCGAAGTAGCTGTAAACGGTATCAGTTATTTTAGTTCCTTTTTTCAGTACGAGCTTAAGGTCGTACAAATTCGGCTCTTCGGGACTCCAGAGCTTTTGGTCGGGTATTTCTACATAATCGTCCGATGATATATTCTTTTTAACGACAGCTTCGCCCTTAAACAATACCTCACAGGACAGCTTCGCGCCGCTGTCGGATGCTTGCGTCTTTATATTAAGCCTTGACTTGTCAATATCGGGAAGCAGCTTTATACCTTTTATATATGTTTTGTCTACTCCCTCAAGCCAGACGCTCTGCCATATACCCGAGGTCGAGGTGTACCAGAATCCGTGGCTCTTTCTGGTCTGCTTGCCCCTTTGCTGCCAGCTGTCGTCCGTAGGGTCATAGACGCTCACTTTAAGCTCGTTTTCGCCGTCCTTAAGATACTTTGTTATATCGAAGGAAAACGCGTCGTAACCACCGACATGAGAGCCGACTATCATATTGTTGATTAACACGCGGCACTGCCAATCCACAGCCTCGAAGTGGAGAATTACATTCTTGTTCAAGAGAGAGCTATCAAGCGTAAATATTTTCCTGTACCAGATTCTTTGATTTCGGTTTATCGTTCTTTCCACTTCGGAAAGAGAGCATTCTATAGCAAACGGAACTATAATTATTCCGTCGCCTTCGCCCATATCCTTAGCCTTTTCTTCGGTAACGGCGTATTCATACTCGCCGTTAAGGCACTGCCAGCAAGCTCTTTCAAGCTGCGGGCGCGGATACTCGCATAAAGGTCTTTTACGGTCAACCTTATCAAACCATTCAGTTTTTATTTCTGCCACAATACCATCTCCCTTCCCGATTATAATAGTGATAATGTTAATTGTCAATATTGCCCTGACTTATTGACTTGATTGCTCGAGCGGTATAATATAATATTTAACGGGGTGATTAAATGACTGACAGTGCTCTCAGGGCGAAAAGCACCAAGAGGATAAGGACGGCTGTTTTACTGCTTTTTCTTTCATCTGTAACCGCCTCATTTTTAGCAGTCCTGCCTGAAGAAAAGGGTTTATTACTTTTGCCGGGTCAGATATTTCAGATTGTTTCACTTATCGTATCCCCTATTTTAATATTAAGAGCCTTGTCGATTGAAGTTAAACGAACAAGCCGCTTTAATAAAAAATACCTCTGTTTTGCAAAGGTAATGAAAGTCTATTTTCTGGTTATAGTTGCCTTTTCGATTTTCTATTCTCTCCTTGTTAGATTATATAGCTCCTCGGCAGAAGCTTCGGCGTCAACCGCTTTCGGCATGATAATCACCGCCCTTAGCATTCTCGGCTGTATTTTCTCGTATTATTCGTTTATCACGGTGTTTTCGGGTTGGTTAGCTTATATGACTTGCGAGTCAAAGCCTCTTTTCATAACGTCTGTTTTTACAAGCGCTGTGGGCTTTTTTGTGTTTTTGTTGAAGCTTTTAAGCTCCGTAAGAGATGCCTTCGGGCATGCTTTTGAAATTGAACTTGCCCAAAAAATTCTTGACAACAAAGCAATGATGGGAATGCTCAGCGCAGCTTTTTATCTGACGGCTATCATTATGCTAACTCTTGCCATGAGTGTTTTTCGCAAAAAAGCCAAAAATGAAACAGAAACATATATTAAGCCTAATTTAATCAAGCATCAGCACAACAACGGCAGCTTCGTTTATGACAGACAAAATCCTTTTGGAATGGATGAGGATGAATATATAAATGAGCCAAAGCCGCAAACCGATGATGAAGTTAGTTCAGATTGAGACACGATATTCGATAATAAACAAGCATCCTCTCGAATATACTTTGACAAGGGCGTTTTTTCGGAGGTGTTTTTTGTGAAGCGCTTCATTATTCTTGTTATTATGGCCACATTCGTTTTGTCGGCAGGCTGCAGTGCCATCAAAGATTTATTTCAGGGCAGCGGGGCAAATACTACCGAGCAAATAACGCAAACAGTTTCTGATAGTATTCCCGAGAACGCTGATTCAGAATATCTTAAGGCTGTCTGGATTTCTCAATTTGAGCTTTCTATGGTTTCAAGCGGCGATAAAAGCGAAGCTGCCTTCAGAAGTAAAATCTCAAAAATCCTCGGGCACTGCGCCGACAACGCAATGAACACCGTTATTGTTCAGGTGCGTCCCTTTTCCGATGCGTTTTATCCTTCAAACATTTTCCCTGCAACACAATTTCTTTCCGGCACTCAGGGAGTATATGCAGGCTATGATGCTTTAGGGATAATTCTTGAGGTCGCAAAGCCATTAGGTCTTTCTGTGCAGGCATGGATAAATCCTTACAGAGTATCAAAGGAAAAGGATTTTTCAGCTTTGTCGGCGGCTAATCCAGCCAAGCTGTGGTATGAGGAGGATAAGAATACACGAGATTTAATTATTTGTGATAAGGGTATTTACTACAATCCCGCAAGCTTAAGGGCTCAAAAGCTAATTATTGACGGGGTTCGGGAGATTGTTGAGAATTACGGTGTTGACGCAATTCATTTCGACGATTATTTTTATCCCTCCAAGGGCCCGGAAATAGATGCTCCCGATTATCAAAAATATAGGTCCTCAGGCGGCTCCTTGAGTCTTGAGCAGTGGCGCAGAGCCAATGTCAGTAGTCTTGTCTTTGGGGTTTATTCTGCTATAAAATTCATAAAAGAGGATGTTGATTTCGGTATAAGCTGCTCTGCCAATCTTGAAAAAAACTTCAATGACTTATACGCGGATGTTTACGAATGGAGCAGTAATGAGGGTTATGTTGATTATCTGATGCCGCAGATATATTTCGGTTATGATAATGAGAGTATGCCCTTCACAAAAACAGCAACAGCGTGGTCAGAGCTTATCTCGGAAAAATCAAAGGTTGATTTGTACTGCGGGATAGCGGCGTATAAGGTCGGAACAGAGGATAAAAACGCAGGAACGGGAAAAAATGAATGGCTTCAAAACAACAATATTCTTTCGCGTCAGTTAACTGACCTTAAGGCTATGCCCGCTTATAAGGGCTTTTCCTTTTTTTCTTATTCTTATATTTTTGAAGAAAATCTAAGTGTAGCCGCTCAAAAGGAGCTGCTGAATCTAATCGATATAATTTGACAAATTCGAAATAAAAGCCTTTGAAGGAAAATCCTTCGAAGGCTCTTTGTGTTTTCATATCGGTCTTTATGTTAAACCTGAATATTGAATTTTAAAATAATTGCTGTCATTTTTTTGTATTGTCAACACAATATTATTATGATAGAATAATATTCAAGATAGAGGGCTTTTGAAAATATACGAACGGTGGAGTGTAGTTGTACGATTTTAAAGGACGTTTACTCGCGGATTTTGGAGCTTTTCTCGGAAAATGCGAGCATGCTAAGCTGAAGCACTATTCAAAGCACGCAAATAAAAAGCAGGAAAAGATACTTTTGCACCTAATGCGCGATAACCGCAACACATTGTGGGGAAAGAAAAATAATTTTAGTCGTGTTCACACGGTTGAGGATTACCAAAATATTGTGCCTCTCTCAAGATACGAGGATTATGATGAATATGTTTGGAGAATGGCAGACGGCGAAAAAAATCTGATTACAAGCCGTTATGTGCGCAGGTTTACCGAATCCTCCGGCAGTACCGGACGTTCAAAGCTCGTACCGCTCTCCGCAAGGGCGGAATGGGTATGCCAATGCTTCACCTTCAGCGCGCCGGTTGGCTGCGCTGTTAAGTGGTTTAAGAATGAGGGGCGCCGTCTGCCGCCGCAAAAGGGTCTTCTTACTGCTGAAATAGGCAGTCACAGGCTTCCCGGCGGTAAAACGGTTAGCTGTCTTTCATCAATTCCGATGCTCAATCTCAAATCTCTTATGCCGATGATAACATCTTCTCCGAGGGAGGTTTTGTTTCCCCCCGATAATTGTGATATGAATATGCATTACATAAAGCTTCGTTTTGCTCTGCCTGACGAAAAAATCAGTTATCTGTGCACCATATTTATCACAACTCTTGAATCAATGTTTTTTTACTTGGAGAATAACTGGAGAATGCTTTGTGACGACATTGAAAAAGGCACAATAAACAGCAGCATTGTTATTCCGGATGATTTAAGAGAAAAATTTAAAAAACGATTAAAGCCAATGCCCAAGCGTGCAGCACAGCTAAGGGCGGAATTTGAAAAGGGCTTTGACAAATCGCCCATTATTCCGAGAATATGGCCCAAAGCAGAGTGGATGTACGGTATGGGTACGGGAGCGCTGTCTCTCTACGCAAAAAAACTAAGGAGATATATCGGTGAGGATATGCCAATTCATTACCTCGGGTATGCGGCAACCGAAGCGTTAATGGCAATTCCCATTGAGCTTAACTCATTTGAATATGTGATGTTGCCGCAAAACGGTTTTTATGAGTTCAGACCTCTTGATGCCCCAAAGGGGAGCCGTCCTCTCACTATAAGCGAGCTTGAGGTTGGCAAGGAATATGAGCTTATTTTGACTAATTTGAGCGGATTTTACCGCTATCAGATTGAGGATGTCGTAAAGGTTACGGGATATTATTATCAGTCACCGAAGATAACGTTTTGCTATCGTCTAAATCAGATTGCGAACATAAGCGGTGAAAAAATCAGTCAAATGGCATTCGATGAAATCGTTGACAACCTTTCGGAATATATGAATGACCTTTATATCGGATACAGCATATATCCCGACCGTACAACCTCACCCGGTCATTATGTGCTGTTTGTAGAAACCGCTTCACCAGTCGACCACGAGAAGCGTTTAAAATATCCCGATGCATTTGAGAGAATGCTTTGTGAGGGCAATGTTTCGGTAAAGCCTCTGATTAAAAGCGGGGCTCTCGGTCACTGCGAGGTTAGGTTTTTACGAAGCGGAACATATGATGAATACCGCGAACTGCTTAAATCAAAAGGTGCAAACTTAAATCAAATTAAGCCCATTAAGCTAATTGAAGACGGGGAGAAAAAGGAGTTTTTCCTCTCCCACGTTATTGAGGAGACAGAATAGTGTTAACACGGCGCAAAGGGAAGCTCCCTTTAGAAATGTATGATAAGGTAAACTATATGTGCCGCAATTTTATGGACAGAATGGGGCGTTTTGAGCTTGATTACCCCTTTCGTATTGACAGTGAGGCCTTTAGGGCTGTAACAGTGCGTTTTCTTGAAAAAGCGCTTGTTTTTCGTTCAACACTTATAAAAAATCCCATCGCTCCTTTCTGGAGAGTTATGGATTATAATATTGACGATGCTGTAATTGTTTCCCAGCCTGAAAATCTTAATGCGGCAAGGGAAGCCTTCTTTTCTCAGGAAATACCGACAAGCAGCAATCTTCAAATAAAAATAGCGTTGCTCTATTACGGCGAAGCTACGTGCGTGTGCATTATATGGAATCATATGTGTATGGACGGCGGAGGATTCAAGTCATTCTGGAGCGACTTTTGCAAAAGCTACACAGACTATGTAAACAATGTGAATTCCGGCACCGGATTTTCAGAGGGTTCACGTTCTTTTTTTGAGGTTTATTCGGATTTCGAAAAGGAGGATAAGGCGAAGGCAAAAAGGCTTTTTATCGCCCCTTTTGCTCCAAAGCAAAAGCACCGCCTTCCGTTTTCGCAGGGTGAAGAAAATTGCCGCGTCGTAATTGAAAGCAAGGAAATTGCCGATGAAATATTTATTGCCGCTAAAAATGTCTGTAAAAAAGAGGGCGCAACAGTCAATGATTTGCTAATAGCCTCTTATATTGACGCCCTGGGCAGACTTATTGATATTAAAGAAAATGAGGCTGTCAGCATTGCCTATGCTGTTGACCTTAGGCGGTATATAAAGGATAAAAGCACGATAGGATATACAAATCATGTCTCCTTTGCACACTGCAGTCTTTCTCAAAAGGGCGCAACAATAATCGAAACACTACGCCGCGTCGCCTCAGTAAACGCCAAAACCAAACAGGACAAGTTTATGGGGCTTCATGGACTTGCGCTTCTTAACTTCGGATATAAAAGCATGATATATGCCCAAGCGGAGCTTGTTATTAAAGCATTTTACAAGAATCCTATGCTTGCTGTAAGCAATGTGGGGGCGCTTGATGCCGCATCCTTCTCACTTTGCGGCAATGAGCCGTGCGGTGCCTTTGTAGCGGGAAGCGCCAAAAACAAACCCTGTGCTATGATGACAGCTCTCACACTAAAGGATAATCTGTTTCTCTCCATATGTGTGCGAGGGAACGAGCAGGACAGAAAAATTCTAAAACGATTTTTTAACGAAATAGAAAAAAGCATTATCGCTTTATCAGGAGCGTAATGCTTTAATGTATTTTGTTCTATATTTTGAGATCTTTGAAGGCTTTTGAAAGATAATCTGCGCAAAGAGTGGGAGTCACACAATATTCCGTGTGCTCCTTTGATGCGTAATCTGCGGCAAGACCATGTAAATATGCCGCAAGAGAGGCGGCGTCAAATTCATTGGTGTTGGCGGCGAGTGCTCCCATAATCCCCGAAAGCAAGTCGCCCGAGCCGCCCTTTGCAAGAGCGGAATTTCCGGTGGTGTTAATTCTGACATCACCTTTTTTATTTGCGATAACCGTTTTATGCCCTTTTAACAGGAGGGTCACACTATTCTTTTGGGCAAATTCCTTTGCAACATCTTCACGGTTCTCGTTTATATAAGAAGTCTCCCTTTTTATGAGCCGCGACATCTCGCCCGGGTGTGGTGTCAAAACAAGCTTATTTCCTGTATTGCCGAGAATTTGAGGGTCCTTTGCAATGCAGTTGAGAGCATCCGCATCAATTATAACAGGACAGGAGGCTGTTTGTGCTACATATCGTGTTATCTGCATGGTATCCGCACTAATACCCATTCCGCAGCCGATAACAATCGCCGAGGCCTTACTTATCTCCCTTTCAAGCGTGGATAGGCTTCGGGAAGAGAGCATACCGTTTTCATTTACGGGCATAGGAAGGAAAATCGTCTCGGTTAAATGCGCGCTCACGGCGTTATAGACAACATCCGGAAACACCACCTTTACAAGACCTGCTCCGCTCCTTAACGCTCCTGACGCGGCAAGGCACAGTGCGCCCGGCATATTAAGACTGCCGCCTATAATAAGTACGGTGCCGTATGTTCCCTTGTGCGAATCATTCTCGCGTACGGGCATCATTTTTTGTGCTAAAGGCTTGTCAATAATCATATCATTTATACCCTATCACAATTGCTGTTGCAACGGTTTTAGTGTGCGTTATGCTTACAAGGAAGCAGTATCCCGTTTCTTCGGCTGTTTTTTTTGCGTTTTCAGATAAAAAAAGATACGGCTTTCCATTTTCCTCGTGCAAAACCTCAACCTGTGTAAGCGAAAAACCGCGAAGTCCGGTACCTAAAGCTTTTGAAAAGGCTTCCTTTGCGGCGAATAAGGCCGCACAGCGCTGAGCCTTTGCAAGGTCCGATATATTCCGTAGCTCTGCTTGCTCGTTAGGACCGTAAACTCTTTGGACAAATCTTTTGCTTTTTACGGACTTTTCTATACTGTCGATTTCTATGCTGTCAATTCCTACTAACATATCTGTTCCTCTTTAATTACTTTATCGGCAATTTTTTTATTCGCTTAAGGCTGAAAAAACACATAATATTATCAAGCTTTCGTTCAAATCCACCTCAAGCTCTCTTTTACAGCGTTTATTGAAAACGCTTATGATATTTTTAACACGCGAAAGATTGTCCTGATTTGAAGAGGAAGACCTGAAGCCTGACTCGGATATGACCGAAAGCGTATACTCCGTAAAATCATTAATATCAATAATCTCGCCGTCATCGGTCCAAAAATAATCAGCGCAAATTTCAAAAGCGGCAATGAGATAATCAACGAGCTCTTTGCTGTAGTAAAGGCGTCCGTTAAGAAGCTGCGTACACTTTGCGGATACCGGGCTTTTATTGATTATCCTGCCTAAACGTCTGCCGTCGGTTTCAGCAATACTCAGCTTCAGCATAAAACGGCTTGCTAAAAGTTCAAAGTAAGCTTTTTTCTCTTTCTCAATTCTGAATGAATATTTTTTACCGTATAGCTTACCGAAAAATTTATGAGTGTCCCTATAGCCCATATTCATATTTTTCATCATCGTATCATGCTCAAAGCTCATAAAAGGACCCAGATAAGAAGACGGATAGAGGTACTTAACGAACGGATGATTACGGTAAGCGTCATGACAGCACTCGGGGTTAAGGTCAACAGCAAACACTTCTGTTGCTCCGAGCTTGAACGCCGAGGCGATGGGAAGCTTGTCATAATATCCGCCGTCAATATATGAATGACCGTTTATAACCGCCATTGGAAAAATCGGAAACACAGCACAGGAAGCGTTAATCCACTGTGGAAGCATGCCGGGTAGGATGTCTTTTTTAGTAATTTCAACCGGTACAAGAGAAGGAAATCTAACTGTAATTAAGGCATAGTCAATATTTGATGAAAATAATTTTTCTTCATTAGCCGCTTTATTCAGATTATTAATAAACGGAGTAATATCTGCTCCTTTATAGGCTAAATAGCTTTTCAAGAAGGGTTTTAAGGATGACATTTCCTCGACTAACGATACAAACTTGCCGTCAAGATTTATTCCGTTTACCATAACGTCTTCAATTGTTAGGTTTTCCCAAAAATATTTGCATGTATCATACTCTTGCTGGGCATAAAAAACGGCGTTTATTGAGCCTATAGATGTGCCAACGGCAATATCGAATTCGTATCCGAATTCGTTTAGAGCGCTCCATACCCCGATTTGATAGCTTCCCTTTGAGCCTCCACCGGAAAACGCTATTGCTTTTTTCATAAAAACACCTCCACGGAAAACAAAGCGGACGAATTGTATCCGTCCGCATTATTAAAAGCTTTCTATTCCGAAGTGACAGCGGCTTCCTTTTCCTCAGCTGCCGCCTGTTCCTCCTGTTGCCGTGCAAGCTCTTCATCGCTCAGAACGGAGCCTTTTCCTATTCTTTCAATATATTCAGACATATCCTTATATTTTACCTGAATACCTTTTTTAACATATAAAACATTGATTCCGATAAGCAGTAAAAATCCGAGGATTACAAGAAAAGAACCAAAAGCGACTTTCCCCGAGTACATATCCCCAAACAAGGTTGTAAATTTAGAATTCATTACGCAATAGCTGATTATGCTTGATAGCATAAAAATAACTCCAAGAGACGATAAGGCAATATTCCTCTTTATCCCTTTGTTATTAAGGGAACACGAAAGCGTAACAAATACAAGATTAAGAATGCATATAACTGCGGCAAGAAATACAAATACTATT
>CAZPPO010000056.1:0-1357 GCA_964588475.1 uncultured Eubacteriales bacterium | reverse complement strand
ATAAATGCCACCGATACCAATTTTGAAGAAAATAATTTCGTTAAAACATCAAGGTTCATGTTTCCCACAACATCCGTAACAAGAGTAAGTATCGAAACACTTGAATTAATAGGTGAAAACGGAATTTGCGCTTTTACTTGAGCAAGTGGAAGAAAGAGCATTCCAAGAGGAACAAATATAAGAATAAGTCTTGCTATGGAATACTTTGAGCCGATTGTAGCAGCCTTTAGTCTGTCAACCCTCGGCTGCATGCGAACGTGTTCCGCTTCTGCTTTGTCAGCATCGGCAGCAAGCCTTTCCTCCATATTATAGTACATTAAATTGACACCGCATTTTGGACATTCGGGCTTATAGTCAAAAAGCCTTAACCTGTAGCCGCACTTCGGGCAATTAGCCATAATAAAAACTCCTACTCATTTTTCTCAAACTCAAAGAATGTTTCATATGCTTGCATTATAGCACATCAAATCTTTATTTTCAATAAATATTTAATTTTTGGTTTTATTTTGTTTTTGTTAATTTACTGTTTTTTAGAAACAGCAAGCTTTGCCTTCTTTACAATATTAGCAGCATCAAGGCCGAATATATGAAGAAGCTCTGCTGCGGGACCGGATTTTCCGAACACATCCTCTACTGCGACACGCAAAACAGGTACGGGGAAGTTTTGTGATAAAACCTCACATACCGCGCTGCCGAGCCCTCCGAATATACTGTGTTCTTCCGCTGTAACGACTGCGCCCGTCTTTTTTGCGGAATTGATAATGGTATCCGAATCAAGCGGTTTTATCGTAGCCATATTAATTACCTCAGCCGAAATACCTTCCTTTTCAAGGTCGTTTGCGGCTATTACTGCCTCATTTAACATAAGACCGGTTGCAATAACAGTAACATCTGTACCCTTTCGAATAACATTTGCCCTACCTATTTTAAATTGATAGTCCAAATCGAAAACTCTCGGTACCGCTAAACGTCCAAAGCGCATATACACGGGCCCCTGATGCTCAACAGCCGCGAAAACGGCAGCGCGCGCCTCAACATCATCCGCGGGATTTATAATTACCATTCCCGGAATAGAGCGCATTAAGGCAATATCCTCGCAGCACTGATGGCTGGCGCCGTCCTCTCCCACGGAAATACCTGCATGAGTAGCTCCGATTTTTACGTTAAGCTTCGGATAAGCAATCGAATTTCTTACCTGCTCAAATGCCCTTCCTGCGGCAAACATGGCAAATGTACTCGCAAAAACAGTATAGCCCGTAGCGGCAAGACCCGCCGCTATGCCCATCATATTGCATTCAGCGATTCCGGTATTAAAAAATCTGTCGGGAAAAGCCTTTTTAAAGGAACCTGTTTTTGT
>CAZPPO010000055.1:0-11942 GCA_964588475.1 uncultured Eubacteriales bacterium | reverse complement strand
GACAGAATAAACAGACCCGGGGATACTTATGTCTGTTAAGCTCTTGCAGTCCTTAAACGCTCCGTTGGCAATGGCTTTTGTATCGTCCTTTAAGGAATATGAGGAGGCAGACTTGTCAGCGAGCATCACTAATGTATTTTCCGGTACGCCTGTGTAAAGAGCTTTACCGTCTGCAAAGAACTTGCCGCCGTTTTCAACGATGACACTTTTCAGTCCCAAACACCCCGAAAAAGCCGATGCGTTAATATCATCAAGAGAAGCCGGGAAATTAACAACAGTAAGCTTTGTACAATTGTTAAACGCATAATCGTTAACACTCTCAAGAGACGAGCCCAGCTCCAAATCCGAAAGCCTGCTGCAAGATGCGAATGCATAAGAACGAATTCTTATAACATCTGTGATTTTCACCTTTTTAAGATTCGTACAATCCGCAAAAGCATATGTGGAAATGTCTGTAACCTTGCCGGGTATATTTATTTCCTCAAGAGCCGTGTTCCCGTAAAACGCATATGAACCTATTTTTGTAAGAGCTTCGGGAAATGTAACAGCTTTCAGCGCCTTGCAGTCCCTGAAAGCGCCGGCACTGATTAAAGCTATCTCTGAGGACATAGCTATACTTTCAATTGCACTGTCCATAAAAGCATAGCTGCCGAGAGTCTTCGCCTTCGAATCTTGGGCAAATGTAAGGTTTGTAACTTTGGAGTTTCTGAAAGAACCCGCCGCTATTGTTTCAACATTCTCAGGCACCTCATAATCTCCTGTTTTTGCAGGCGGATAAGCTATAAGAGTCTTTTCGTTTTTGCTGAACAACACGCCGTCAATAGCCTTATAATTTTTGCTCGCCTCATCAACCGAAAAGCTTTCAAGCTTCAGGCAATTGAAGAAAGCATGGGACCCTATTGTAGCTACATTTTTTCCTAAAGCAATAGTTTTAATCGCTGTGTCATAAAAGGCATAATCCGCGATTTCGGAAAGAACCTCTCCCGCCTTAAACACTTCCAAGGAGGTGCAGCCGTAAAATGCCTGATAACCGACAGATGCCATAGTATCTCCGCAATCTGCCTGCTTAAGAGATGTACAGCCCTTAAAAGCTCCCGCATAGATAAGGGCGGCTCCTTCTCCAAATGTTATAGACTCAAGTGATGTGCAATTTTGAAATGCAAAGTAGCCAATATCCTCAACGTCATCGGATAATTTAACCGTCTTAAGGGTTTTACAGCCGAGGAAAGCGTAGCTGTTAATCTTTTCAATATCCAAAGGTATTTCTATGTCGGTAATATCTCCCTTGTATGAAAAAGCAATTTTGCCTGCCGTAAGAATACCTTCGGGTTGATCGTTATACCACTTGGTTCCCGTAAAGGGAGCTTCCCCGATAGTTTCAATGTTTCTGTGAACCTCTATTGATGCCAAAGAGGCGCAACCGTAAAAAATGCGTGATGAAACCTCTGTAACGTTTGAGGGGAATACGAAGGACTCAAGAGAAGTACAGCCTTCAAAAGCAGATTCACCAATTGCGGCAACCTCATTCATTTTAGTAAGAGTTTTCAGGGAGGTGCAGCCTTTGAAGGCGTTTTCTCCTATATTTGTCACCTTGCTTGTGAATTTAACGGATTCAATCGTTTTCTTGTTTTCAAAAGCTTTCTCTCCGATTGAAGTAACATCAAGATTCTCGATTCTTACGGGGATAATTACTGTGGATGAGTTTCCAATATATCCCGTTAATTCAATTTCGGAATTGTCTTTAATTTTTTGATATGTAAACTGAGAATCCTCATTAACCGCATTAACTGATAAAGGAGCTGCAGCTACAAAAGAAAACACCATAACCAAAGCAAAAATGTAGCTTAGACTCTTCTTCAAAGATGACATATAAACGCTTCCCTTCAAATATTAAATAAACTGACCAGAAATCTTATTTTTTAAACCTATTTACATATATTGTCATTATAATCTATAACTTTATCTGTTGTCAAGGCGCGAAGCCCTTATTATCAAGATTATTCTTCCCGGGCCAAAGACCTGTTCTTTTTAGTTTTTATATACCTGATTGTAAAGAAAACATACAAAGCCGCAAAAACCACAGCAACCAATAATGATATGAGCTGAGATACTCTCAGTGTTCCTATATAAAGGCTGTCGGTTCTCAAGCCCTCGATAATTGCCCGTCCTATTGCGTACCATATTCCGTATCCCAAAAAGAGTTGACCGTCAAACCTTCTGAATTTCTTGCACATAATATAAAGCAGAATAAATCCTGCGGCACACCAGACAGATTCATAAAGAAATGTCGGGTGAACGGGAATATTCGGGCTCATTTCAATATTATGCTCCTCGAAAAAAGCTTGATTTCTCAATATGTAATTGACCACTTTATCGCTGGTCATACCCCAGGGCAGCGTGGTATTGGTCCCGAAAGCCTCCTGATTCATAAAATTACCCCATCTTCCGATGCTCTGACCAATCAGCAGGCTCATACCGGCTAAATCGAGTAGTTTTGCAAAGCTGAGCTTTTCCAAGCGGCATGTTATAAAAGCCGCAACAAGACCGCCTATTATTCCTCCGTAAATTGCAAGACCGCCCTCCCAAATTCTGAACATCTCAGCCGGGTGAAGCGAGTAATATTCCCATTGGAAAATAACATAAAACGCTCTGGCTCCGATTATCCCTCCGAATGTTCCGTAAATAAGAACATCAATCATCTTATTGAGACTCATTTTCCAAGTGTAGGCCATTCTTCCGCCGAAAAGAACCGCAAGTGTATACCCTAAAGCAATAATAATTCCGTACCATCTGATTGTAATTTCAGTTCCGCTACCGAAGGGAAGCGTAAACCGAAACGCTACTGCCGGAATCTCGAAAACCTTATCGAGACCGGCGAAGGTAACCTGAGAATAATCAGCAAGAAACTTCATTTTATTTCACCTCTGTTTATTTTGGAAGAATTACCGAAAGCGAATGTGCCTTTTCATCAAAGATATTATTAAGAGTCCTGTTTATATCCTTAAGCGTCAGACCTGCAAGGATATTGAACTCGGAAAATAAATCGTCACCCTTAAAATGCGTCGCAACAAGCTCATTTGCTATTCCCTGTATATCGTTAAAGGACATTATACTTTGTCCGTAAAGCTTTTTTCTTGACCTTTCGAAGTCCTCCTCGGATATCCCTTTTTCTTTGAGTTTAACAGCCTCATCGATAATTTTCTGTGAAACCCTTTTAGGGTCGTTCGATTCTCCCGAAAAAAGAGTTACGGCAAAGCCGGTTCCAGTAAAATACTCGGCCGAGAATTCCGAATTTATCAGACCCTCATTAAGAAGCTCCTTATATAATGGGGATGTCCTGCTTGCAAGTATGTCAAGAATAATACTTTTTATTAAAATCTCCTCGCTACTGCGTTCCGCTTTAATCGGTTCTTTGAAACCAAAAGCAAAAACCGGAATGGATACCGAAAGTCTTTCTTCAATATATGGCTTTACTACTGTCTCCGGTTCTTCCTCAAACACTCTGTCAATACTGATGTTGTTGGTAGGTCTTAATATTTTATCGGCCTTTTCGATTACCATCCGGGCATCTACATCACCCGCTACCGCAAGCACCATATTGTTTAGGTTATAAAAGGTATTGTAGCAAGTATAAAGGGTTTGAGCGGTTATTTTCGCAATAGATTCCACTGTTCCCGCGATATCAATGTTTACCGGATGATTTTTATAGATAGCGCGAAGAAGATTAAATAGGCTCTGCCATCCGGGTGAGTCCTTATACATATTAATCTCCTGAGCTATGATTCCCTGTTCTTTTTTTACTGTTTCTGCTGTGAAATACGGCGAGCGTACAAAATTGAGCAAAATTTCAAGATTTTCGGAAAAGTTATTTGAACAGGAAAACAGATAACAGGTTCTGTCAAAGGTCGTAAAGGCATTTGATTGCGCGCCCGTTTTCGCGAAAAGCTCGTCCGCATTGATATCCTCACTCTCAAAAAGCTTGTGCTCTAAAAAGTGTGCAGTGCCTTCGGGTATTCTGTTAAAGGAGTCCATGTCACTTCTCTTAAAGCAAGTGTCGATTGAGCCGTATTTCGTACCAAAAACAGCATAAGAGGAAGAGTAGCCTTTCTTTGGAAAAATATAAATCGGAAGACCCGAGGAGTGTTTAATATAGGTATAACTCTCCCCGAGCTTTTCATTGGTAATTACTTTACGCATCGGTTTTTTCTTCCCCGCTTTCTGTTCCTTTAAGCATAAACATTGTATCGAGCGTAACCCTTTGGGCGGCAAAAATCACGTCATCACGAGCCACCTTTTTTATGCTTTGCTCATACTCAGAGGGCTTTTTCACCTCATCTGTCACAATCTGCTGTGAAAACCAATCATCAAGGTCTTCGGGTGTATCGCTGACTGTTCCGAATCTGTTGACAAGCGAATCAATTGATGATTGTAAATCCTCGTCTTTGAAATTACCGACCTTGATATCTTCAAGCTGTTTTAAAATAGCATTTTTAGCTTTTTCCTCGTTTTCGGTGTCTATTCCGCTTTGAACAAAAATTACGCCTTTTTGACTAATGAGCCTTGCAGAGCAGTAATAGCAAAGGCTCATTTCTTCTCTTACTACCTTAAAAAGCTTAGAGTATGTGCCGCCGCCGAAAAGATCGGTCATAACTCTTGTCGCATAATAATTGTCATCACAGTCGGCCATTCCCGCTCTAAAGCCCATTACAAGCTTGCCTTGATTTACACTGTCCGCTTCGCTTTCATATTTTACGTCGCCTCCCGAAGGAATAAATTCGGTCTTTATTTTCTCAGGAGACCTTTCAACTAAAGCAAACCTTTCTTTAAGATGTGTCAAAGCCTTTTCAAAGTCAAATTTTCCGATAATATTTACTCTTATAACTGCCCTTTTCAGATATTCAAGATAGGCCTTTGCTGCAATGTCGGGTGTAATTTTCTCAATACTTTGAGCATCTCCGTATTTGTTTAAGCAATAGAGTTCTTCCTTAAACATTGTTTGCTCAAGCCTTAATCTTGCGTATAACGCCTTGTCGTTCTTTTCACTTTCAATCTGCTGTAAAAGCAGCCGCTTTTCGCTTTCGGTCTCTTGTAAATCAAAGGCGCCGTTTTTAATGTTAGGTCTGAATATCAAATCCGATAGCAATTTGATACAGCTTTCGGCGATACTTTCTCCATCAAGAGCAAAACAATCCTCTATAAAGGATATTGATATCTTTACAACCTGCTGCTCTCCGATTTTCATAACAGATGAAGACAGGGTCGCTCCGTAAAGCTCAGCAAGACGTCGAGATATCTCAGTAAAATCAGAATAGTCCTCGGAGGAACGAAGTATCATTTTAGATAAAAGAGCATATTCACCGTTTGAACGGCTTAAGTTGCATGCAAAGGAAAATGAAATTTGTGCTGTCTTAAAGCCTGATGTGTCTGCTATAACGGCATTAACTCCATCGGCAATATTAACTTTCGTTAAGTTATAATCCATTGCTTTACTTCCTTAATTATAATAAGAAATTAAGTATAGCATAGAAGTTTCGGAATTTCTATACTTAATTGTTAAATTTTACAAGTGCCTCATGGTTATTGCCGTCAAGGGGAATAAACTCGGCGCGCTCTTTGTCGACTGTAAGAGAGCATTCTTCTGAACGCTTATACTCAATCTTAATGCTTTTATTATCAATGTTAAGAATAATAGAGCATTCGTTCCAAAATTTCGGAAAAGCCGGTTTAATTATCAACCTTTTATCCTGTTGCCTAATCCCGAACAGCTCCTCATATACAGTTTTGTAATACCATGCCGCTGCACCTGTATAAAGGCTCCAGCCTCCCCTGCCCGGCGCCGTGTCGCCGTAAACATCTCCGCATAAGGCATAAGGCTCTGTTTTGTAGATGTTTCCCAAGCCTTGCTTGTATTTCTCATACGGGTTTACGAGCCTTAAAATATCATAGCCCTCGTTATAAAAGCCCTCCTTAAGCAATGCAGCGCAAAGCCAAAGGGCAGCATGGGTGTATTGCCCTGCGTTTTCTCTTACACCGACGGGGTAAGCGGATGTATAGCCTATATCCGAGTCATATTTTGTAAAGGCGGGTGTAAAGAGCTTCACAATTTGATTTTCATAATCTACAAGATGCATAACCGCATGCATTAAGGCTGTTTTTCGCTTATCCTTATCGGGCAAATCCGAGAACACGGCAAAGGACTGGCTAAGACTGTCTATTTCGCAGCTTGCAGATCCCTCATCTCCGAGTTTTCTGCCGTCCTTGAGATAGGCTCTTATAAACCATTTGCCGTTGAACCCGTGATTAATTACTGCCTGAACAAGGGAGTTTGAATTATTAACCAAGGATTCGGCAAACTCAATATCTCCCATTCTCTCACAAACAGCCGCAAACGACTTTGAAATTATAATCGAGAACTGTGATAACCATATACTCTCTCCCCTTTTGCTTTTGCCGATTTTGTTGAAGCCGTCGTTCCAATCTCCGCCTTTTATCAGCATAAGTCCGTGTTCGCCCTTTTCTTGAAAGGACCGCGTAAAAGAACGTTTGCAATGCTCGTAAACAGTTGCTCTTTCCTTTCCGATAGTAAATAGGCTGTATCTCTCATCCTCTCCTTGAGCTAAAGCCTCTCCCTCAATAAAAGGGACTTCTAATTGAAGAAAATTGTAATCACCAGTTTTCTTAACATATTCATTAACGGCGAAGGGAAGCCAAAGATAGTCATCCGAGCAGGTTGTCCTCACTCCCTGAAAACCCTCTCTACCCAGGGCATGCCACCAATGAAGCACGTCTCCGCCGCAAAATTGAACGGTGCAGCACCTGATAATTTGCCTTTTACACAAAACCGGATTTGTCAAAATAAGAGCGCAAACATCTTGAAGCTGGTCTCTGTATCCAAATGCTCCTCCCGATTGGTAAAAGCCTGTTCTCGAATAAATTCTTGAAGCTATAATCTGATGTTTCAGGAGCGAATTGTAAAACTTATTGAGGTTCTCATCCGGTGTTTTTATCAAAATGTTATTTTGAGACATTGACTCATTCTTAAGATTTAATGAGGATACTTTTATAGCGCTGTCCTTTGTCTTTCCGTAAGAAAGTATAAATGTCACCGATTTTGTCTCTCCTAAGCACAAGTTGGCTGTTCTCCCTACGGCGGCACATACACCTTCGGAAATAGACAGAGTATTGCGCCAGTTGCCTGACAAGACATCGGTTCTATTTGTAGAATAAACCTCTGTTCCCTCGTTAACTGATAAAGCTATTATTCCTGAATAACGCTTTGACATATTGTTTGAAATTAACAGACAGTTGCCGTTAACAAAAGGCTTAATATTTCCTGAAACGGTTGTCTCGGGCTCGCAATAATAGAGCAAGCTTAAACTTATATCAGAGCTTGAGCAGTTCTTTAATTTTACCGATATTTCTTTTTTCATTCCCTTTTGAGGCACTGTAACCGTCATTATATATGAAAACGTGTCTATATCCCCCTCATATGACGCGAAGCTATCTCCGAAAACGACAGCGGCATTTTGTGCAAGGTCATATATTTTACCGTTGTATTTTGCGAATAATATTTCTCCTGTGTTATCTGTTCTTGTATCATTCAACCAGGGTGTCAACTTATTCTCCGAGGAATTTATTGCATAGGTAAACCCGAGCGACATATCCGATACAAGCGTCCCGAAGGTCATATTACATATTGAATGACACCAGGGAAGAGACGGTTTAGAGTATATCCGATAGCTGCCGTTTTCATCGTAGTCATCTGCCATATTTTCAGTCTGGTAAGCAGCAGACATCCTCATCGGATTGAATAAACGATTAGGTAATCTGATTCTTTCACCTGAAAGCGAAGCTATATAGCTTGCCGCCGCTTTTAACATTTGGTCCGTATTTTCGGGCAATGATGCCAAATCGAGAAGATGTATTAGCCTTAAGGTCGGCTCATCGTATCCGATACGAAATTCGTTTAGCTGAGCACAAAGCCTTTCATACATCGGAGAGCCATATTCCCCACCCTCGTCATAAGCTATGACCACATCAGTTTTCAGTGAATGCTTTCTGAGCTTTTCGTTTATTTGCAAATATGGTTTCAGACGAGTCAGGTCATCGTTTTTTGTAACCCTTGCATATATAATCGGATTATCGCCTGAAATACCCGTTTTCCATAAATCATATATTGAATAGTTGCTTTTCATAACAGCGTTCAAGTGCTCTCTTGAGTTTTCTTTTCCGTAAATAATATGAGGCAAGACCCTGTTTGATATTATTCCGTCAAGACTGCTTTGACTAAAAGCGCACTGGGCAAGATTCTCATTTCTTACGGGTCCTGCTTTCCGAACCTTCAGTGCAAGCTCAGTAACCTCGATCCTGTTTGAACCTCCTAAAATGAACATTGCTGCAGTAAACTGCTGTTTTGGATTAATTTTCACCGGCAATCCGAAGTAGCAGCATTTATCGACGCTGTTATCTTCATTTTCGATTTTTTCTCTCGCGGTATCAGCAAGCGAAAATATACCGTTAGGTCTCTCTAAAACAGATTCACGGTCAAAGACTGAAACATGGTCAAGCGGAGAAAAAAAGCCCGCAGCAAGCCACACGGTCTCCCCGCTTGATCTGCTTTTTTTACAAAACACCGCTATCTCATTTTCCTTGTCATAATAACAGTCAATAAACATCTTCAAAAAAGCAGGGTGAGCCTTTTCATCTACATCTCGTGATAACGAGGGTTCAAAATAAATGCCCAAAACTCCTCTGACGACACTTTTTGTATTGTTTCTTATGCTGAATATTCGCTGTTCTCCGCATGTTCTTGAAAAGGCTCCTACAGTCTGTGTACACTCAAAAAAACCGAGCTTCGAAATAAATTTTACATAATTCCCAAAAAATTCAGCCGTAAAAATCGCCTTTGATAAATAGTCTGCACAGCGTGTAAAGGGAATATTTGTGTCATTCATTCTGAAATTTGCTATTACTCCGTCGGGACGACGAACAAGATCGTTGCTTCTCCTGTTGACACAAAGACCATTATACATTGAAAACCCCGAGCCGCAATCGGAAATGAACAAGGACCATTGGTTATTGCGGTAAGCTCTTACGACGGGCATAAGAGGCGTTATACTGTCGGCAATATAAATACCGTTTGTAACTCTAAGACTGCGCTGAGGAATTTCTTTTTTGTATACATCCTTGAAAACTGCCGCTCCGGGTTGAATTTTTTCCTGAAGAAGAAATTCACCTGCTGACATTTCTTCGTCAAGCATAAATCTTTTTTGAAGTATGTTATCCTTTAATATGTTCAAAACACTCAAAAGGCTCATTCCTATATGATGCGCCATAAAGGTTTTTACTACACAATAATCCTGTCCTTCCGTTCTTTCCGGTGAAAAGTCAATTGCTTCAAAAAATCCGAAACGTCCGATTGCGTCATGCTTTTCAAGCTTTTTTAAATTCTTCATAGCGACCTGCGGTTGGAAAGGAAGCAATAAAAAGGTTGAATAAGGTGAGATTACCGTATCTGCACTCATTCCCTTTTTTAATGCAAGCTTCTGTGCGCCATGCGCCTTATACTGATAATCCAGTTTGCTGTCAAAAGCAAAAAAACAGCTTTCCGACATACCGAACGGAATATCTTTTTTTCTTACGGCCTGTATTTGGCAGCGAGTGCAAAACCTTAACGCTTCATAGCTGAGTGTTCCTCTGTAGGACGGAATGAAAATAAAAGGCATAAAATACTCAAACATTGTTCCCGTCCACGATAACGGCCCCGTATAGTTTCCGTCGCTCGAAAGCATCCTCGAAAGATTCCCCCAAAGCTTTTTTGAAACAAGTCGCGCGCTTATCGCATAATAAGCGGTCATTCGCGCCTCGCTCATAAACAAATCATAATAGCTTTCGCTACGCTTGTCATTTTCTATATCTGTACCTATTGAAAAAAGCTTTCTTTTTTCATTAAAAAACGTGACAATATCGGTATCACAAATTAACCTTGTAATTCTTGACACTAAATCCCGAAGCTCCGGACATTGTGATACATATTCAAGCAGTCCCTGTCGGAGCGTGACAAGACAGCAGAGAAAATTCCCGCTGTCAACTGTAGAAGCATATCTCGGATATAAGGGTCTGAGCGTTTCTGTATTATACCAATTAAGAAGATTACCCTTATACTTTTCAAGCTTTTCAACAACAAAGATTGTGTTTTCGACTCTTTTTGCAAGCTCCTGCGTATCAATAAATCCTAAATCACGAGCTGCAAGGCATGAAACGAGATAAAGTCCGATATTTGTCGGCGAGGTTCTGTGAGCAGTTCTGAATACCGGAGCCTCCTGAAGGTTGTCGGGCGGCAAATAGTTGTCGTTGGGACCGCACAGCACATCAAAATATTTCCACATGGCAGCAGCGTAGGATATCAGCTTTTCCCTGGAATAGGAACTGAGACTTTCTTTTTTGTATATCTTTTGTTTGCTTAATTTTTTAGATATCAGAGGTGATAAAATATACAAAATCCCCAAACTCAGAACAAATGTGTTCCCTGTCAGCGCCATTACCGCTCCTACTGACACGGAGGGAAGAAAAGACTTAAGCCATACAGTACTCTTTGCCGATTTTTCACTGTCCGAGGCAACAGTCCATTGAAGCAGGTTTTTTTTGCTGACTAATCTTGCAAGAGCTGTAATGATTGCCGATAAACAAGTAAAAGCGTTTTGAACCAGAAGCATCAGCCATAACAGCGACAACGCCAAGTCCGCCTTTGCTACAGGAAATGTATCAGAGTAGAAGCGTCTTGACATCATAGGAGTTCCGTTTCTTAAAAATGCTCGTGTCGCACTGAATATCCCGCAAGTAATTATGGATAATACCGCAGAAATTGCCATTACCCAACCGGTTTTTGTATCAAATAATGGTGACAAGGTCAAAAGTAATAACATAAAAATAGGAGTGGCGCTCCTTCTGAGATTATCGAAAAGCTTATATTTTGACAATCTGTCAAAGGAAATATTCCTGCCCTGCTGTCCGGCGTTAACACTTTTTTTAAGATAGATTATGTTTTGCCAGTCTCCTCTTATCCAGCGGTGCTGGCGCTCAAAATATGCCTTCGGATTGGACAGTGCCGCATCTGTAAACTCAACATCCGACACATATGCCGTTCTTAAAAGCTCACCCTCAAGTATGTCGTGGCTGAGAATATGCTGACTTTTGAACGCTCCCTCGAGAACGGTATAAGCCGCCTCAACGTCAATAAGTCCTTTGCCGCAAAATGTGCCGCGTGAAAACAAATCCTGATACCTTTCTGCTGCGCTTAAATCATAAACACTGATACCGCTTACTCCTCCTACAGTTTTTGAAAACAATGTTGAACCGGTTGAGAGAAGGGCTGTTCCGATATAAGGCGCGAAAATGCCGTAACCGCTCTCGACTGTTTTTGTTTCCTTATTGATTTTAGCCTTGTTTAATGGATGCGCTGCTATTACCGTAAGCTGCGCTACGGCATCCATCGGCAGGCGCGTATCCGAATCGAGTGCGCAGATATATTTGAATGTATTTAAATCCGACACATCGCCCTTAAGTGTAATAAAATCTGAGCTCACTCCTTTTATGGCTCTGATTATTTCTGCAATAGCGCCTCGTTTTCGTTCATAGCCGGTGTACTCACGCTGTGTTTGCGAATACCTTCTGCGCCTTACGGCGAGAATAAATCCGCCCCCGTATTTTTTATTAAGTGCGTCAATAACTCTCAGTGATGCGGATATATCCGCTTCATCCTCGGGCTTAGTAGGCATATCGGCACTTCTAAGATCCGCAAGAACACATATTTTTACATTTTGTACTCCGTTTGTTTTTTTCAGCTGTTCAAGATTTTTTTTAACTGAGGCCGCCTTGTGCGCCGAGGGTAAAAGCATCGAAATGACAATAAGCGTTTTACTTTCCGAAGAAACGCCGGACTT